>NZ_JALKFT010000027.1:0-69022 GCF_023242945.1 Frankia umida | reverse complement strand
ACCGACGAGGGGCTCAAGTCATGCCAGGTCCGGAGGCCGGGAGCCCCGTTGCGGGGCCACCAAGAAGGTAACGGGGCGAACCGCGGCCGCGACGGCGGCGTACACGGCCGCATCCCAGCGGCCGACGGACAGCAGGAAGCCATCGCTGGCGTCCTGCTCGGTCTGGGCTGTCGTCACGTCCACGAACACCGCCCCTCGGGCCGCCACCAGGTCGGCGGCGCGCCGGTTGAACCGGTCGACGGCCGCGCGCACCAGGTGGCGGGGCGGGACGCCGACGACAACGACGGGTGCGGTCCCGACCCGGGCCTGGAGGGCCTCGACGGCGCGGGCCAGACGCTCGGCCGCCCGCCGGGGTTCGCCCGATCCGCCCAGCCCCAACAGGTCGCTCGTGCCGATCAGGACGACGACAGCGCAGGGCGCACCCAGATGCGGAAGAAGCGAACGGAGCTCATCGATCAGCAAGGCGTCGATCCCGAAGTTGCGCACGGGAACACCCGCGAACCACTCCTCCCAGTTGCCGCTGGCCGCGAGGCCGTCCCCCAGAACGACCACACTGCCCGGTGCGGCGCCGAGCGCGGCCACCTGCGTGGATCGTATCCGCGCGAAGGGCTTCATCACCATCTTGAGGCCGCGACCACGCAGGCTCATCGTTCTGTTCTCCCTCTCTCCTGCGGCCGCCTCGGTCAGGTGTACCGCAGGCCGAACCCGAAGCCGAAGGTCGGGTTCACCGCGTCGAAGGGCACGTCGCTGTGACCTGCCTCGACCGCGGCCATGGAGGAGGGAAGATCGAAGGGCAACCGCCCCTGCGGCTCGGCCTCCCCGAACAGGATCCGGACGAACGCCTCCGGCGAGGCGCCGAAGTTGGCGATGAGGGACGCGGTGGCGTCCGTGAGGTCCGCGAGGATCGCGGGGCGTTCGAGGTAGATGTCGATCACGGTAGGTACGGTTCGGCAGATCTCCCGGATCCGAGCCACCTCCTCGGCGGAGAACGCCAGGGAGCCGGCGTGGAAGAACGTCTCGTAGGTGCCGGGCTCTCCCCGCTGCTCCCAGGGTGTGACCAGGCGCAGCACGGCGACGTCGGCCTCGGCGACAGTCGCGACGACCTGGGCCCGCTCGCCGATCGCCTCGGGCGCGAGACCCTCGAGGTAGAGCCGGGGCGAACCGCGCAGCGGCAGGCGGGCGGGGCCGCTCTCGGCGTTCTTGAGCAGGGTGTGCGCGCGTGCCTGAGCGGCCAGACCCGCGGCCCGTGCCTCGGGGCCACCCACGATCGCGTCGGCCTGGTCGGCATCCACGAACCGGTGCTCGAACAGACCGAGCCGGAACTTCTCGCGCAGCAGGCGGCGTACCGAGGTGTCGATCCGCTGCTCGCTGACGGTGCCGTCGGCGAGCAGGCCCAGCAGGACGTCGACGTCATCCTCGCCACCGAACTGGTCGATTCCCGCGTCCAGGGCCCTGGCCATGCGTTCGGCGTGGCTCAGGTGCTCCACTCCCCAGCAGGTGTGGGAGATGATGCCCCAGTCGCTGCACACGATGCCGTCGAAGCCCAGTTGTTCGCGCAGCAGCCCCGTCACGATGCCCTGGTTGAAACTGAAGCCGACCTCCTCGTACGGCGTGCCGACCGGCATCCCGTAGTACGGCATGATCTGCGAGACTCCGGCGGCGATGACCGCCCGGAAGGGCTCGAGATGCAGATCGAACTGGCCGCCGGGGTAGACCTGCTCCCGGCCGTAGGGGAAGTGCGGGTCCTCGCCGTCCTTCTGGGGACCGCCGCCGGGAAAGTGCTTGGCCATGGCCGAGACGGACCGCGCTCCGACCTGCTCGCCCTGCAGACCCCGGACGTAGGCGACCCCCAGCCGGGCGGCCAGGGTGGCATCCGCTCCGAAGGTGCCGAAGGTGCGCGACCACCGGGGCTCGGTGGCCAGATCGATCTGGGGATGCAGCGCGGTGCGGATACCGACGGCCAGATACTCCCGGCGGGTCACGTCGGCGAACCGCTCGACCAGCTCCGCCGACCCGACGGCCGCGAAACCGAGCGGCTCGGGCCACTGGGAGAAGGGGCCGGACAGCAGCGCCATCGCCGGGTTGTTGGTGAAGGAGTGCCGGGGGTCGCTGGAGACGGTGATCGGGATGCCGAGGCCGTTCTGGAGGGCCTGCTGCTGGATGGCGTTGTGCCACTGCGCGATCTCCCGCGCGGAGGGCACGAACAGGATGTTGACGTGGTTGATGCGGCGGTCGAGCAATGCGCGCGTCGGCGGCTTGCCGAACGGGCCCGGCTCGTCGAATCCGCCGATCTGCGCCATCGGTTGGAACAGCAGCCCGGCCTTGTCCCTGAGGTCCATCCGCGCGAGCAGGTCCTCGACGCGCTGGTCGATGGACAGGGCGGCGTCCTGGTAGGGGAACCGCACGGCGGCGCGAGTCATGATCTTCCCCTTCTGGTGGGTGTGGCCATACCCCTGCTCGTCGCGGCGGAGCCCGAGACGAGCAGGACCCCGACGAGGCCAGCGGCCAGGAGCCATGGCGGTGCGCCGACCGGATGATGTCCGTGGAGCGGGCCGCCTGCTCGCACTCTATATTTCCCGTTCGGGAATAATTGCACGAGTGTCCTGGTGCGGTCAAGTGCGGCCCGAGGCGCTCGGGTCGATCCTGGCGGCACATCCAGGCTGGAGGGGCACCCGGGCACCCGGGCACCCGGGCGGGCGCGGGCCTGCCCTGTTCTGGCCGCGCGCCACCGTCCGCGGGCCGTGGGATCCCGCGAACATCCATGGCCGTCCAGGGGTCAGTAATCCGCTCGGGAAAGTCTGCCATCCGAGTGCCGCTCGCAGCATTCTTGCCATGGATGGTGCAGTGCCTGCAAAAAGAAGTCGGGGCGCGAGGCGGAGTGCCGGTAGCGTGGCCGGATCCGGTCACGGCGTCCGCGCCCCGGACGCGGGGGAGAGTTAATATTGACGTCATTCTCGAGTATCGCTAAGGTCGCCACCATGTCAGCTGGGAACGCTGGGAAGTCGCAGCGACAGCGTTTGCTGGGGATGCTTCAACCGTGCTGTAGCTTCCTGATTCTGGCCCCGCCGGGCGACACCGGCCTGTTCCGTGGCCGCAGGATTATGTCGACTTATCGCGCCCGTGGACGTCCCTGTTTTCCTCCGTCGCACCAGCTGATTTTGGCGAAAACGACCAGCACAGAAACGAGACAGGTGCCATGAGAGACCAGAGCTGTCCGTCGGACCAGGCACGTCGAAGGCGAGTGGTCAAGCGTTCGTCGGGCCGCCAGTTAGGCGCCCTGGCGGGTGTGGCCGCCGCCGTGCTGGCCCTCGTTGCCGCGTGCGGCAGCAGCGGGGACGACAAGCCCGCCGGCCCGCAGGCCTCCGTGAGTTCCTCGGGCGACCTGTTGGGCCCGATCGCCCGGGCGTCCGGTGCGCCGGTGCAGATCGGGCTGATCTCGGACGGCAAGAGCCAGGTCGCCGACAACTCGATCGAGCTCACGGCCGCCAAGGCAACCGTCGCCTATCTCAACGAGCGCAAGTCAGGGATCGGCGGCCGGCCCATCAAGCTGGTGACCTGTGAGGCGCAGGCGGACCCGGCCAAGGCGGCCGACTGCGCGAACCAGATGATCGAGGACAAGGTCGTCGCCGTCATCATCGGGGGGTCCCCGGTGCTCGCGAGCATCTGGGAGCCGTTGCACGCCGCTCACGTCCCCACGCTGGTCTACAGCGGGGTCAACGATGCGATGCGGTCCGACAGGGAGTCGACCTTCACGATCTCGGACGGTAACTTCGGCGGGATCATTCTGCCGCTCCAGCAGGCGAAGAGCGCTGGCCTGAAGAAGGTCACCTACATCGTGATCGACGTTCCGGCCGCGCTGGACGGTCTGAAGACGACCGCGCCCGCGTTGCTCAGGAAGGCCGGTCTCGATATCAATGTCGTCGCCGTTCCGCCGGGAACCGCGGACATGACTCCGCAGATCCAGAACCTCACCAGCAAGGACCCCGGGCTCGTCTTCATCCTGGGCAACGACTCCTTCTGCATCAGCGCTCTGAACGGGCTGCGGGCGGTCGGGTACACCGGCCAGGTCGCCGCCATCTCGTCGTGCGTCACGGACGCGACCCGCAAGGCCGTGCCCGGTTCGCAGCTCAAGGGCATCACGATCTCCGCGACGGTGCCGATCGGGCAGGACAACCCCGCGACGCGCCTGTACAACGCGGTGGCGAAGACGTACGGCAGCGGGATCGACACGACCCGGGCCATCGGCATGACCGCGTTCACCGAGGTCGCCGCGTTCCAGTCGGCCCTTCAGGGGATCACCGGCGACATCACGTCGCAGTCCGTGATCAAGGCGTTCAAGGGCATGCCGGAGCGCGAGATTCCCGGCTCGCTGGGACTTGGGTTCCGCTGCAACGGCAAGGCCGATCCCACAGCGCCGTCGACCTGCGTCCGTGGCGGCATCGTGTCCACCCTGGATGCCACGGGCAACCCGGGGGCCTACAAGGTCGTGGGTGCGACCCCGATCGAGGACTGATCCGGACACACCGGTGCGCAGGGGGCCGGCGGGGACGTGGCCGGACGGCCATGCCCCCGCCGGCCCCCGTCGTGTCTCAGCCCGGACGGGCCGCGCCGATGACGGCACGCAGGTAGCGAACAAACTGATCGTGCATGACCCGCGTGCCCCCGGATGTCAGAACGGACGCGATGTACTCGGTGATGGCGGAGCTCACCGCCGCGTACACGATGGCGATCAGAGGATCGTCGGCGGCCAGGCCAAGCTGTGCCACGAGTGCGGGCGTGCTCAGACCGGTCGCCTCCATGATGTGTGCTGTCGATACCGCGCGTAGCGGGGGATTGGTATCGAACATCGCGGCCATCGACACAGCCAGATCCACATCGAGCGACTCGACCACGTCGACGAGCCACAGGTCGATGACGTCGGTGAAGGGCAGCCTGGGGTTTGCCCTGAACGTCGCGGTCAGCCGCGCGGACATGTCGTTGGATGCCGACATCGCGATATCAATCTTGTTCGGGAAGTACATCGACACGGTGCGTGGGGCGACTTCGGCCGCCTCGGCAACGTCCGCGATGGTCGTGCCGTCGTACCCGTGTTCGGCGAACAGGCGTATCGCGGCACGTTGGATGGAGTGGCGCCGCCTGGCCTTCGAGCGCTCACGCAGGGATGACGCCGCCGTGTCCATCCGGAGAGTATTGCCACGGGCAAGTTGACCGTCAACAGCAGACTTGCCCGCCTCGGCAGGTACCGGGGCGGGAGCGGTGTCCCGGCCTCGTGCCGCCCGGGCGGCGCGACACCGGCACCATTCGGCCGAGCGTCGTGGTGCAGGCGGCTCGCAGCGCAGTGTCCCCAGCGAAGCCGGCGGACGCCGAGATCAACCTCTGCGGGGGAGCCTCACCGCGGCGCGGGTTGTCACCCGGTACGAAACCGGGGATTCGGCCGTCCTCGTGCTGCTCGGCGGCGAGGTCACGCAGGTACCGACGGAAGAACGACCGCACGTCCATGATGTGGGTGGCGGTGGGAGCGAAGACCTGCGCGTCGCCGGTCGACCCGTGGCTCGGAGCACGCGAAGGCCCCGACCGGTGCCAGCTCGCTGGAGAGCACGATCGCCTCGACATCGTCGCTGACCAGCGGGCGGTCGAGACCGTCCACCTCGAGGTGGCGGAAGCCCCGGTAGGCGAACCGCGGCTGACACCACGTCTCGTCGAGTTCGCCGTCAGCTCCGATGTCACCCGACGAGATCGAACGTACTGCCGCTCTGGCTCACCTTCGTGCCTGTCCATCCGCGGTCCGGGCGCTTGCCGCGAAAGATTGTGAACCTCATGTACCAACCGGCAAAATGCCGAGGTGGTCGGGTCGTCTGCATTATTGTCCGGGCAGGGACGTTCGCCTGTGTTAGATGCCGATGTGATCTCGCCTGAAGGTGGAAGCGCGGGTAGAAAAATCGGACGGTGAGCTCTATTGTCAAGGCTCCTCCTGGTCGATCAGGAAATCTCGGTTCAGGCTGTCGGGCTGATCGAGGGCGGAGCTGGCGTACGAATACGGGAGTGTACGGACACGGGAGGTGGTCATGCACAGAGGGGTGCGAGTTTCCGCGCTGGTGCTGCTCTTGATGGCCCTGGCACTCGGGTGTGCGCCAGGGGTGGTACAGAACGCCGAGGTGGCGGGTCATCCTGAGGCCAGACTGAATGTAAAACCGGTCGATTTGATTTCCGGGCCACCGGCCGGCCTGCAGTGTGTAAGAGCCCAGAATCATGTTCCGGGTCGAACGAACGTACTGCCCTCGTTGTCTCAGGGCTGCTTGTATCCGACCGGCTTCAAGGACGTGTCGCCCTCGATCCAGATCTCGCGTACCGGGGCGCTTTTCATAGCCCGCGCGACGGGCGGTGTCCTGCGGTCGATCGACAACGGCCGCCACTGGACGTCGGTACCCGTCCCGGACCTGGCCAACGGTGACAGCCACTCCGTGGGAGTGCACGGCTTCGTGCACATCGATGCGCGGACCGATCGGATCTACTATCTGACCAGCATGGCCGCCGCCTCCTGCGGTGGGACATCCGGGTCGGTGGTGTCCTGGAGCGACAACCTCGGGGCGACCTGGACCGGGAGGACCATCGCCTGCGACACCTACGACTGGGGAAAGATCGTCACGGGGCCGGCCCCGCGGGGGAACCTCTACCCGAGCGCGATCTACTTTCTCGGCGTGGGAATCCACCTGGTGGGTGGGCAGCGCTTCGTCTACCGCTCACTGGACGGCGGTGCGACGTTCCAGCGGATGGACAGGATCGCGTCGGCCACCACCGAGGGTGGCATCGGCGTGACGGCCTCGGACGGGACCATCTACTTCGACTATCCCGAGTTCACCCTCTTCGACCCCACCCGTTTCCAGAACACGACCTACCCGTGGATACCCGAGAACAACTGCCGCCAGATGATCGCCGTGTCCCAGGACTACGGGGTGACCTGGCGACAGCAGCCGGTGCCGGGGAGCCTGGCCTGCGGTGAGCTCTCCGGAGCGCAGCGGGTGGCCGTCGACAGGGCCGGGACTGTCTACTCGGTCTGGGTCGATGACACCGACACCCAGGTGCACATGTCCCTGTCCCGCGACCACGCACGCACATGGACCGCGCCGATCAACGTCATGGCGCCGGGAACGACGTTCTCACTGGCGACCGCGAACATCGTCGCCGGCGAGGCCGGCCATATCGCGATCGCCGGGCTGCAGATGACCGTGCCGACGCGGCCGACCAGCCCCCCCAACTTCCCCGGGCTCTACTACGGCCCCGCTCATGCGATCGTCACCCAGTCCTGGAACGCCACCGCGGCCAGTCCCCGCTTCACCACGGTCGACCTCGACAGCACCGGTGACCTCACCATCGGGGATGGGAAGCTGGGTAACGAGGTGAACGCGTCCCTCGCCGTGTCGCCCACCGGGGTGGGTTGGGCGGTGTTCTCCCGCGGTACCAACGGCCCCATGGATCCGGGCGACATCAACGCGGTTCGTTTCTTTCCGCGCTGATCCAGAACCACTGTGACAAAAACTCGCCGGTCCAGGGAGAAAAAGATGCCCAGAAGGTCGAGGAATTGTCAGAACCTGTGGGTCGTGTGGCGGACTGATGGAGATCAACTGAGCTGGTAGTGGCTGTTGGTGATGCCGTGCAACGCGGCCCCGGCCGTGGCCGCGGGATCCATGCGGCTGGAGTCCAACACGTGGGGTTCGAGGGTGTCGAGGCTGCTGAACTGGTGGTGAAGCGAGCGGATCGGTTCGGGGTCGGTCAACGCGTCGGTGCTGGTTCGGCTGGTGGCTCGGCGGAGCGTCGTTGCTTCGTCGGGGCGCAGCACGAGGTAGTGCAGCTCGATTCCGCTGGTCGTGCTGATGGCACGGAACGCGTCGAGGAACCAGGGGCCGATGATGCCGTCGCAGATCACGTCGTAGCCGCCGGCGGCGTAGCCGAACGCGGTGTGGGCCACGACGTTGATGACGATCGTGTTCTGGTGGTGCGCTTCGGGTAGGTAGGGCTCGATGGCGCCTTGGCGGATGAAGTGCCAGAAGTCGTCGGCGTGCAGGTGCACGCTGGGAGAGAGCCGGTCGGCCACCCGTCGGGCGATCGTGGTCTTGCCTGCGCCAGGTGGCCCGGTCATCACGATCACTCTGCCGGTTGGCGCTCCCGAGGCGTGGGCCGGCGCCCCCGGGTGAGTGGGGCGGGGACTGCTCATGCGGCGCGTGCCTGTGGGCGTTCGACGAGCTGGCCTGCTTCGAGGACGGCGCCGGCGCGGACGAGGGCGACGAGGTGGGGTGCGTTGACCGTCCGCCAGCGGGCCTGGGTCGCCTCGATGAGCTTGGACGCCATGGCCAGCCCGGCGGCCCGGGAACCGGGCCCTTGGGTGACGCGGGTGCGGTGACGGACGGTCGCGAACGTGGACTCGATCGGGTTCGTGGTCCGTAGGTGCACCCAGTGCTCGGCGGGGTAGTCGTAGAACGCCAGCAGCATGTCCAAATCATCGACGATCTTCGCGATGGCTTTGGGGAACTTCGTCTCGTAGGCGGCGGCGAACGTCTTCGCCGCGGCGGTGGCGTGGGTCTTGTCCTCGGCGTTGTAGATCTCCGCGAGGTGTTTCTTCGCCCCGGGGTGCGCCGACTTCGGCAACGCCCCCAGCACGTTCGCGGTCCTGTGTACCCAGCAGCGCTGTTCCGCCGTGGCGGGGAACACCTCACGCAGCGCGGCCCAGAACCCCAGCGCGCCGTCCCCGACTGCCAACACCGGGGCGGACAGGCCGGCACCCGAGCCGAGGAACTGCTCCAACGCGGGCACGAAGTCACCCGAGGACAGGCCGTGCAGGTAGAGCAGCGGCAACACCTCGGCGATCTTCGGGGAGCGGCGGCACCACGGCGGGAGGATCGCCGAGGAGAACCTCTTCCGTTCGCCGGTGTCCGCGTCGACCCTGCGGTCGTTGACCCGTGGTGCGGTGGCCTCGACCGCACCGGCGGCGGTCATCACCTGCCGGGGCTGGGCATGGCCGTTACGGACCACCAGCCGGCGGCCGCGATCGTCACGCTCGCCGGCGAGTTCGGCGATGTAGGCGTCGACCTCGGCTTCCAACGCGGCCGCGAGCATCCGCCGGGCACCTTCCCGGACGATCTCATCAATCAGCGACGGCCTGGCCGTCGAGCCGTTCTCGGGCGTGCTGTCCTCGGGTACTACCGTGAGCACGGGTGTACCTTCCCGACCGACGCGTCAACGTCGGCCTGACTGGGACCTCAACCTCGATCACCGGGAAGGTACGCCCCTCCCGGCCGATCCACAGGTCTCAACCATTGCTCAGGCGTCGACGACCTACGCCTGTTATCGGACATCGCCGTCGCCTTCCGCATGTGACCTGTCGGACCTGTCGGACCTGCGCACGGTCACAGAGAGACACAGATGGAACGGCCGGGTTCACCTGGTGAACGGAAGCTGTGTCACAACGGGTCTCCTTCCCGCGACCGCCGAGTCGGCGCAGAACGCACGATCCTGCGTGGGGAACGTTGGTGCGGCGGTCAGCGACTCGCAGGGCCGCCGATGTCGTGGACCGCGGCGGGTCCGCTCGGTTATCCGGGTGGTGCGGTACTCGCCCGTGGGATCAGGACGGGCGGGAGCACCACCTGGCGTGGCGCGCTCGGCTGGTCGGTGTGGTCGGTGTGGTCGGTGTGGTCGAACTGGTCGAGGAGCAGGGAGATGCCCTGTTGGCCGAGCGCCGCGAAATCCTGCCGGACGGTGGTCAGCGGCGGAATGAGGTAGCCGGATTCCGGGGCGTCGTCGAAGCCGACGACGCTCACCTCGTCGGGTACGATGCGGCCGGCCTCGTGCAGGGCGCGCAGGACGCCGAGTGCGAGGGCGTCGTTGGCGCAGAAGACGGCGGTCACCGATGGGTCCCGGGCGAGCGTTCGGCCCTGCTCGTAGCCGGTCCTGGCGTCCCAGGCCCGTTGGGCGGTGTCCCGGGGGCGCACGGGTGGGACCGTGGCGCCGGCGTCCTCCAGGGTGGCGCGCCAGCCCTCCTCGCGTTGGCGGGCTTCCGGCCAGTCGGCTGGCCCGGCGAGGTGGTGCACGGTCGAGTGACCGAGGTCGAGCAGGTGCTGGGTCGCCAGGCGCGCGCCGGCCACGTTGTCCACCCGGACACCGGGCACCGTCTCCTCGCCGCCAGACCCGCCGACCGCGACGCGGGGAAACGCGGTGGGCAGCTGCGCGAGGGCCGCGGTGACAGCGGGCTTGTGCGCGATCGCGATGACCGCCTCGACCGACTGCATGCGCAGCCGCTCCAGGGCGTCGAGGATCGAGCGGCGGTCGAGGTCCCGGATCGTCGTCACGCTGACGAAGTAGCCGGCGCGGCGGGCCGCGTCCTCGATCGCGTAGAGCACGGACGCGGGCCCGAACAGGGTGGTCTCGAATCCGACGATGCCAAGCGTGCCGGTCCGGCGGGTGACGAGTGCGCGGGCGGCCAGGTTACGGCGGTAGCCGAGCGCCGCCACCGCCTCGAGCACGCGCTGGCGGGTCTCCTCGCGCACATGCGGATGGTCGTTGAGTACCCGCGAGACCGTCTGATGGGAGACGCCCGCGAGCCTCGCGACATCACGCATGACCGACCCGGCGCGCGGACCGCCCGTTCCCGCCGCGGCGGCCCGGGTCCCACCGGTGGCCAGGGTCTGACCGGTGGCCAGGGTCGGGCTGGTCGAACGGGTACCGGCATCGGCTGGTTCTAGGGCCACATCGCACTCTCCTGAGAGCCGTGGACAGCCGTCAGGCTATCGGTCCGGTCCGGTTCGGACTGGTTCGGACTGGTTCGGTCCGTGGCCGCGGCGGGTACCCGTCCGATGCCATGGACGCCGGCATCGAGCGATGTTACCGTTCACATCGTTCGGCTGGTGATCACGGCCGAGGTTCACCTGTGAGTCTCGGCCGGCCTGTTCGATACGCACGCGGCCGCGGGATCGCCGTCATGTTCTCGGTAACACGATGCGCGACGTGACCGGATGGCCGAGGAGAGGGCGTCAGAGTGCAACGAACGCGCGATTTCCTACGGGCCGCGGGCCTTCCCGGTGCCGATCCGCACGATGCGCCGAGCAGCGCCGGGCGTTTCCCCGACGGGGCCGCCTTCCGGGTCGAGATTCCGAGTGTCGAGGGTCCGGCGGCGCTGGAGGCGGTGTTGGACGAGGCCGGCCGGCGCGGGGTGACCGTGCACCGCGTCTCACAGGGCAGCGGTGGCCTGCTGCTGACCACCGGTGAGCTGCACGACCTCGCGCGGGTGGCCGCCGACGCTCAGATCGAGGTGAGCCTGTTCGCCCGGCCGCTGGCCGGCTGGGACACCGGCGCGGCCGCGCTCGCCACCGGTGCCGCGGGCCTGGGCGCCCAGGCACGCGGCACCGAACAGCTCGTGCACGTGCTGGAGGACATCCGCCGCACCTGTGAGGCGGGGATCCGCGGCGTCCTGGTCACCGATCTCGGGGTGCTGTCCCTGGCGGCCGACATGCGAGCCGCCGGCGAGCTGCCCGCCGGGCTGCGGTTCAAGACCAGCGTCCAGATGGGCCTGGCGAACCCGGCGTCGATCCGGATCGCCGCCCGCCTGGGCGCCGACTCCTACAACGTGCCGACGGACCTGTCACTGGCCCAGCTCGCGGCGGTCCGGGCCGCCGTGGACATCCCGATCGACCTCTACGTCGAAGCGCCCGACGACCTGGGCGGCTTCGTGCGGCACTTCGAGATCGCGGAGATCGTCCGCGTCGCCGCCCCCGTGTACCTGAAGTTCGGGCTGCGCAACGCGCCGAACATCTATCCGGCGGGCACCCATCTGAACGCGACGGCGGTGGCACTGGGCCGGGAACGGGTCCGCCGCGCCGAGATCGGCCTGGAGCTGCTGGCCCGCTACGGGCCGACGGCCACCGGCTCGACCCTGCCCGCGGCCGACCTGGCGGTTCCGGTACCGACGGCACAACCACCAACCGGGACCGAGCCGAAGGACGCACCGCGGCTGGTGACCCGGTGAGGATCTCCAGGCTCGAGACGTTCGTGCTGGGCACACCGTGGCGGGACCTGACCTATGTGCGGCTGCACACCGACGACGGGCTCGTCGGGGTCGGGGAGACCCGGATGCTCGGCCACACCCGCGCCCTGCTCGGCTACCTCGACGAGGCGGCCGGCAACCACGTGCTCGGTTCCGACCCGTTCGACATCGAGTCGCTGGTCGGACGGATGAAACGCGGCGACTACGGCCGGGCCGGTGAGATCGTCATGTCCGGGATCGCCTGTGTGGAGATGGCCTGCTGGGACATCATCGGCAAGGCGCTGGGCCAGCCGGTGTGGCGCCTGCTCGGCGGTAAGGTCCGCGACCAGGTCAAGGCGTACGCCAACGGCTGGTACACGGTGGAGCGCACGCCGCAGGAGTTCCACGCCGCCGCCCGCCGGGTGGTCGAACGCGGCTACCGCGCGTTGAAGTTCGACCCGTTCGGCCCAGGCTGGGCCGAACTCGAACCCGCCGAGCGCCGCCGCTCGATCAGCCTGGTCGAGGCCGTCCGGGACGCGGTCGGCCCGGACGTGGAGATCCTCGTGGAGATGCACGGCCGGTTCTCCCCGCACGAGGCGATCCGGATCGCCACCGCGCTGGTGCCCTTCGAGCCGTCCTGGGTCGAGGAGCCCGTGCCACCGGAGAACCTGCGCGCGCTGGCGAAGGCCGCCGCCGGCATCCCGCTGCCGGTCGCGACCGGAGAACGCATCCACGACCGCATCGAGTACCGCGAGCTGTTCGACCTCGGCGCCGCCGACATCATCCAGCCCGACATCGGCCACCTCGGGGGCATCGCCGAGACCCGCAAGCTCGCCGCCACCGCGGAGACCCACTACATGCTCATCGCCCCACACAACGTCGGCGGGTCGGTCCTGACCGCCGCCAACCTCCACCTGGCCGCGACCACCCCCAACTTCAAGATCCAGGAACATTTCAACGACTTCGCCGACGAGGAGGTCAAACAGGCCGCGCCCGGCCTGCCCGAGGTCATCGACGGATACTTCGCGCTGCCCACGGCCCCGGGCCTGGGCGTGGAACTCGACGTCGACTTCATCCGCGACCGCCCCTCCCAGGGCGCCCACTTCGACCTGTACGCCGACGGCTGGGAACTGCGCGGTACCCGACCGGTGACGCCGGCCGACCGGCGGCCGTCGACATGAGACCGACCCGCGCGGTTCGGTCCGAGGCCACGGCCGGTGGTATCACCGGAGCACCAGGTGGCAGCCGTGGGTGATCGGGCGGTGTGGATCGACGCGCCCGGCCAGCTCCGTGTTCGTCCGGCGCGACCCGCGGCGCCGGCGGCCGGGGAGGTCCTGGTCAGGGTGGCGTGGGCGGGCCTGTGCGGTTCGGACCGGGAGATCATGCGCGGCACCCGACCCGCCGGCTACGTCCGCTATCCGGTGCTGCCCGGCCACGAATGGTCCGGCACCGTCGAAACGGTGGGTCCGGGGGTGGCGCCGTCGCTGGTCGGGCAGCCGGTCGTGGCGGAGGGAGTGTGGTCGTGTCGGATCTGCGCCGCCTGCCGACGCGGCGACACCAACCTGTGCGCCGGCCCGTACGACGAGACCGGCTTCACCCGCCCCGGAGCCTGGTCCGACCACCTGATCGTGCCGGCCACGCTGCTGCACCCCCTGCCCGCCGGCATCGATCTGCGTGCCGCCGCCGTGCTGGAACCAGCGGCCTGCGCCGCCGCCGCGTGCCTGCTCGCCGGCGCCGTGCCGGGTATGCGGATCGCCGTGGTCGGCGCGGGGACCCTGGGCCTGCTCGCCACACAGCTGCTCGCCGCGGGAGGACCGGCCGAACTCGTCGCCGTCGACCCGCGCACCCACCGGGCCGACCTCGCGGTCGACTGCGGCGCGACCACGCTGATCAGCCCCGACGAGGCGGCCACCGGCACCCGTTGGCGGCGGCGCTTCGACGTCGTGGTGGAGGCGGCCGGCGCGCCCGGCAGCGCCCACCTGGCGACCGCGTTGGCACGCCGCGGCGCCCACGTGGTTCTGACCGGTCTGGCCTCGACCGAGGACCATCCGTTGGTACCGGTCGATCTCGTCGTCGGAGGAATCACCCTGCACACGGTGTTCGGCGCGCCCTCACGGGCCTGGACACACGCGGTCCGCGCGTTCACCGCCGGCCTGCTGCGCCCCGAGCCGTTGATCACCCACGAGGTCGCCCTCGACGACGCCGCGCGGGCGTTGGCGCTGCTGGACACGCCGTCATCCGACATCACCAAGATCCTGCTCCGCGTGTGAGACCGGACCGCGGGCACGGACAGACCCCAGAGCGGGAGCACCCATTGACCCCGACCCTCACCCCGCCGGCCGGTACCGATCCGCTCGCGGCGGCCCAGGCCGCGGCCCGGCCGTTCGCCGCGCTGGCACCGAGCCGGCGCGCGGACATCCTGCGCGCGGTGGCCACCACACTGGACGCGGACGCCGACCGCCTGACCGCCCTGGCGGGGGAGGAGACCCACCTGCCGCCGGCGCGGCTGCGCGGCGAACTGGTGCGCACGACCTTCCAGCTGCGGTTGTTCGCGGACCTGCTCGACGACGGCGGCTACCTGGAGGTGGCCGTGGACACCGCGGATTCGGACTGGCCAACCGGACCGCGCCCACAGCTGCGTCGGATGATGGTCCCGGTCGGCCCGGTCCTCGTCTTCGCCGCGTCGAACTTCCCCTTCGCCTTCAGCGTCGCCGGGGGTGACACCGCCGCGGCCCTCGCCGCCGGCTGCCCGGTTCTGCTCAAAGCACATCCCGGCCATCCGCGGCTGTCGCGGCACACCGCGCGGCTGGTGGTCGCGGCGCTCACCGACGCGGGAGCCCCGAGCGGTGTCTTCGCCCTGCTCGAAGGCGACGACACCGGACGGGCCGCCCTCGTCGACCACCGGGTCCGCGCGGCGGCGTTCACCGGATCCACCCGGGTCGGCCGGCTGCTGTTCGACCTGGCCGCGGGCCGCCCCGACCCGATCCCGTTCTACGGCGAGCTGGGCAGTATCAACCCGGTGTTCGTGACCCCGGCCGCCGCCCGCGCCCGCGGCCCGCGGATCTGGTCCGGCTTCGTGGAGTCCTTCACCCTGGGCGCCGGCCAGTTCTGCACCAAGCCCGGCCTGCTGCTCGCCCCGGCGGGTGCCGCCGAGCAGGCACTGGTCGAAGCCCTCGAGGGCCATCCGGGCGCCGCGATGCTCAACGACCGCCTCCAGGACGGGTACGACCGGGACCTGGCCGCGTTGACCGCCCATCCGGCCGCCACCATCCTCGTCAACACGCGAACGCCCGAAACACCGGACGTGCCAGCATCGGACGTGCCAGCATCGGACGTGCCAGCGCCGGTCGGACCGGCACTGGTGACGGCGACGGTGTCCGCGCTGGTCGCCGACCCGGACGCGCTGGCCGCCGAGGTCTTCGGACCGGCCTCCGTCCTGGTCACCTACACCGACCCAGCCGAGCTGCTCGACGCCGCCCGGGTGCTCGAGGGCCAGCTGACGGCGACCATCCACGGCGAGGCCGACGATCCCCAGGACGCCGCGCTGGTCCGCGGGCTGCTGCAGGAACTGTCCGAGCGGGCCGGGCGGGTGCTCTGGAACGGCTGGCCCACCGGCGTCTCGGTGACCCACGCGATGACGCACGGTGGCCCCTACCCGGCGACCACCTCGCTGTTCACCTCGGTCGGGACGAGTTCCATCGGCCGGTTCCTGCGCCCCGTCACCTACCAGAACCTGGCGGACGACCTGCTGCCCGAGGCGCTGCGCGACGCCAACCCGTGGCGACTGCCGCGACGCCTCGACGGCCGACTCTTCCAACCCGACACCACCGACACGCCCGACACGCCAGACGTGCCCGACGTGCCCGACACCGCGAGCGTGGCACCGGTGTCCCCGCAGTGACCACGGTTGACCAGGTAACCGGGCCCGTGACGACCCACGGCGAGGGGCCGCTGTGGGTGCCGGCCTGGGGCGGCCTGCACCTCGTCGACCTCCTCGCGGGCGACGTCCTCGCCCTCGACACGAGGACCGGTGCCGTCGAGCGCCACCATCTCGGCACGATCGCGGCGACCATCCGGCCGAGAACGAGCGGCGGCGCGGTCGTCGCACTGGAACGCGGCTTCGCCCTGCTCGACGCACCCCCCGCCGGGTCGCCCTTCCGGTCGGACGCGGCGGGTTCGACGTCCCGGCGGGTGCTGCCGAGCCTGTGGCCGGCGGCGCGCGGCCTGCGGATGAACGACGGCGGTTGCGACCCGCACGGCCGTTTCTACTGCGGCTCGATGGCCTACGACGAGACACCCGGCGCCGGCTCCCTGCACCGGCTGGATCCCGACGCCACGACCACCGTCGTCCTGAGTGGGGTCACCATCTCCAACGGTCTGGCCTGGAGCCCCGACGGCACGCGGGCCTACTACGTCGACACACCCACCCGCCGGATCGACGTGTTCGACTACGACCCCGCCGACGGCCTCACCGGACGGCGCCCCTGGGCGGCGGTCGCGGACGGCCCGGGCCAGCCCGACGGCCTCACCGTCGACGCGGACGGCGGTGTCTGGACAGCGCTGTGGGGCGGCGGCGCGGTCTGCCGGTTCGCCGAGAACGGCAGCCTCGACCAGGTCATCGAGCTACCCGTGCCACGGACCACCGCCTGCGCCTTCGGCGGCCCCGACCTGGGCACGCTCTACGTGACGACGTCCCGGCTCGACACCGACACCGACCGACACCCCGCCGCCGGCGCGATCTTCGCGATCGACGCCGGCACCCGCGGCCTGCCCGTCCTTCCCTTCGCCGGCTGACGACGACCACCGTGCCCGGCGCTACGGACCACAGGCGATGTTTGTGGTTTGGATGTCGAACTCTCCTATGTACACGATTCCTGGCGTTCCACGAATCTCCTTCTCCGGGAAGCCGTCCCGCGCGACAGCAGGGTCGGCGTCTTTCCGTTGTCGCAGAGCGTCCGCGCTGCTGGTGGGAATCAATCAGGCCGCCGACGCGCACCGGAACATCGAAAGCGGGCATGGCCGCGGGAAAGTCGTTCTCGTCGTGGCCTGAGCGCCGCCGTGGTGTCGACCTGGCATCGACCTGGCCCCGACAACGAACGTCTCCAGGCAGGTGGTCCGGCCGCCGTCTCAGAACGGGGTGGGGGTGCCGCAGCCGTGCAGGTGGGCATTGATGTCGTCGGGGATGCCGTGTTGCATGCGCGGGACGGGGTCGAGCGAGGCGCAGACGTAGCGTGTGCGCGGGGGAACACCGGTGCCGCGGAAACCGTCCTGACTGGTGTCCATCACAACGGTGATGGTGCCTCGCTGGTCACTTGCGAGGAAGTAGACGATCGGATCGCCCTCGGTGGTGGGCACCGTGCTCTTCAGGGATGCCACCCGCCTGGCGGCGACCGCGTCGAGGAAACACCGCCTGGCATCTGCGGGCTCCGGCCGATCCAGGCTGATCCGTTCGCTCCCGCAGTTCTGGCCTGCGACCGGCCGCGAGTTTCCGCCACCCGGGCGAGCAGGAGACGGTCCGGGGTCAGGTGAGTCCGTGCAGGCGGTCAGCGTGAGTGCGGCGAACGCGGCGAACGCGGCGGCCACCAGGAGATATCGGCTGTACGCGGCAGACCTCATGGCGGATGGTACGCACGTACCGACGTCGACGTTCCGCTTCGACCGCGCGGAACGTGCGCGGGCACCCGGGTGAGATCCGTCCTGGAACGGCGGGTGGCCGGCTCCCCGCTTCTTGCGGAGCCGGCCACCGACACCGTTCGGATGTGGCTGCTCTTCGGCAACCTGCGCTATGCGGGATTCTGGGCGTTGATGATTCGTGTCGCCTCGGCATCGGTCAGGTCGTAGTGCAGGAAGTCGTGATAGAACGTCTTCGTTTTCTGGACGATGTTCTGATCGGTGAACAGGTCGGGGTTCAGGGTCCTGGCTGCCCACTGGATCTGCAGTGCTCCCTCGACGCCGTACCGGTCCCAGAGGAAGACGCCGGACGGGTTGATGTAGGCCCGGTGGTTGCGCAGTGCCGGCTCGTTGGCCCAGAACGGATCGGTGGCCAGCTTGTCCAGTGTCTGCTGCCCGGTGTCGTTGCCGGCGATCGTGCTGCTGGCGAAAACGATCACGTCGGGGCTCCAGCTGGCGATCTGCTCCTTGGTCACCTGCTTGCCGTTGCCACTGATCTGGGCGGCGTTGCGGCCTCCGGCCAGGGTGATCCAGTCATCGATGATGGTGTTGGTGCCGTCGACGGTCAGCGGGTTCAGTTGCCCCGCCCGGAGCGGGTGACTCCGAGCCCGGCAGCACCAGCGCCGCCACCCCCGCCGCCCAGGGGTGGTGCTGGGTCGCCTGCACAAGCCAGCGGCGTCGCAAGGCGTGGATGGCGAGGATGATCGAAGATCCACGAGATGCGCCGTAGCGATCCGTCGATGAGCCAGTCGTCCCGGCGGGGCGACCTTGTCAGCCTCGGCCTCAGTCGAAGGCAGCTGCCCGCTGGGGCGTGGGGATGCGCTCGAGTTTGGTCCATCCGCGCCAGCCGCGTTCCTCCAGTAGCTCGAGGAGTCGAGGGGCGATCCGCACCGAGGCCAGGAAAACGGCATCGAGGAGCTGCGCGAGCTCGTCGGGCATGGCCTCCTGGTAGCCCTCCGCTCCCGCTCCCTCTCCCTCGCCGTCAGCCTCGAAGAGGGCGACGAGCTGGTCACTCATGGCCGCGACGCGTGGGTTGTCCGGCTCCCAGTCCGCGGCGTGGACCAGATCGCGGTAGAGCTGGAGGGTCGCCGGATCGTCGAGTTGCTGCTGCTTGGCCTTCATGTAGAAGGGCATGTGCTCCGGGAGCTGGGCGGCGATCAGGATCCAGGCGTCCCGCTCGCCTTCGACCATCCGGTCCGGCAGTCCGAGCGCGCGCATCCGGTCCAGGTAGGCCACCGCCTCCGGTGGTAGTGCCAGGCTGTCCCCGGCTGCCAGCCGCGCGATCCGCTCGCGGTGTCGTTGGAGCTGTCTGATCTCCGCGCGCAGGCGCCGGTCGATGTCGGTGACGGCCGCGCCGAACTCCTGCTCGCCCGCGGCCAACAGTTCGCGCACGCGCGCGAGTGGCACACCGGCTTCGGCGAGGGTGCGGATGCGGACGAGCTCGACGACGGCGTGGGCGTCGTAGCGCCGGTAACCGGAGTGGTCGCGCTCCGGTTCCGGCAGCAGGCCCCTGGCATGGTAGTGCCGCACCGCGCGCACGGTGACGCCGGCGTACGACGCCAGCTGGCTGATCGTGAGCACCGTGCCAGTCTCCTACTTCGCGGGCACGCGCAGGAACAGCCGGCGCGACCAGAGGTAGCCGGCCAGCGCGATCAGGGCGGACCAGCCGAGCGCGAACCACAGGTCGGAGTCCGTGTGCGCCCCCGTCACGAGCGCCCGGAGAGTGTTGATCATCGGGGTGAACGGCTGATGCTCCGCGAACTGGCGCAGCCCGGCCGGCATCGCGTCGGTCGGCACGAAGCTGCTGCTGACGAACGGCAGGATCATCAGGAACAGCGGGGTGTTGCTGGCCGTCTCGACGCTGTCCGCTGCCAGACCCATGCCGACGGTCAGCCAGGTGAGCGCGAACGCGATGAGCATCAGCAGCCCGACCGCGCCGAGCCAGCCGAGCGGACCCGCGTCGCCGCGGAACCCGAGTCCGAACGCGAACGCCGCCACGATCACCACGGCACATCCGGTCCTGATGACGGCGCCCAGCACGTGGCCGGTGAGCACCGACAGCCGGGCGATGTTCATCGTGCGGAACCGGGCGATGATCCCGGTGGTCATGTCGGTCGCGGTCGAGATCGCGGTGCCGAGCGCGACACTGGTGACGGTCAGGAACAGGATGCCCGGCGTGATGAACACCAGGTAGTCCCCGCGGTCTCCGCCGCCGTCCTGGCCCGGCAGGCCGGCGCCGAGAGTCCCGCCGAACACGTACACGAACAGCAGCAGGAACAGGATCGGCTGCGCGATCAGCATGATCGAAAGCGATGGATAGCGGCGGATGTGCAGCAGGTTGCGCTTCAGCATCGTCGCCGAGTCACGGACGGTGTGGGCGGTGCTCATGCGGGGACCTCCTCGGCTGCGGGCGCCTCGGCCGTGCGGCCGGTGAGCGCGAGGAACACGTCGTCGAGGTCGGCGGCCCCGACCGTCAGGCCGGCCACGGCGGCGTCGTCGAGGCCGTGGAGCACACGGCGCAGCCCGGCGATGCTGCCGTCGCCGGGTATCTGCAGGGTGAGCGTCTCGGCATCGGTGGATGCCTGCGGATGCGCCGCCGCCGCGGCGGACAGCCCCGCCGCATCGGTGAACTGCACCGACACGTGCCCGCCGGGCACCCGACGCTTCAGTTCGGCGGCCGTGCCCTCGGCGACCAGGCGGCCCCGGTCGAGGACCCCGATCCGGTCGGCCAGCTGATCGGCCTCCTCGAGGTACTGCGTCGTCAGCAGCACCGTCACGCCGTCGGCGACCTGTTCGCGCACGATCGCCCACAGGCCGCGACGGCTGCGCGGGTCAAGACCGGCCGTCGGCTCGTCCAGGAAGATCAGCCGGGGCCGGGTGATGAGCGTCATCGCCAGGTCGAGGCGCCGTTTCATGCCGCCCGAGTAGGTCTGCGCCCGCCGGTCGGCCGCGTCGACCAGGTCGAAGCGTGCCAGCATCACGGTGACGGCGGTTGTCGCGGTCGCCCGGTCCAGGTGTGCCAGGTCGGCCATCAGCCGCAGGTTCTCGCGGCCGGTGAGCAGCTCGTCGATCGCCGAGAACTGCCCGGTGACACCGATCGCGGCGCGCGCCCCGGCAGGCTCGCGTCGTACGTCGAAGCCGGCGACGCGGATCTCGCCGTCATCCGGGGCCAGCAGCGTGGAGAGGATGTTGACGACGGTCGTCTTGCCGGCGCCGTTGGGCCCCAGGAGCGCGTAGACGGTGCCCGGAGCGACGGTCAGGTCGACGCCGTCCAGCACGGTGTGGTCACCGTAGGACTTGGTGAGTCCGAAGACCTCGATAGCAGGCCTGGTAGCGGTCATGCCGCCATGCTGGAGGCCTGACGCAGGGTCAGGGTCAAGCCCCGGTTGGTCCCCCGCTCAGTCGAGGGCGGCGGCGCGGGCCAGCAGGTCGGCCCGCACGGTCGGCAGCAGGTGGTAGCCGCGCAGCGCCGGGTCATCAGCCAGCGCGTCGACGAGCGGCAGCGCGATGGCCGGCCCGTCGGCCATCGACGCCCCTCCAGCAGCTCGACCAGGCCGGCCTCCAGACCGAGGCCGGCCAGCAGCAACCCGATCCGATGCCGTGGCAGCCGTAACCGGATGAGCAGGCCGGCCCCGCCGAGCGCGATCGCGTTGAGGGGCCAGAACGCGGTGTCGACGGCGGGCTCCAGCCCGGCCGACAGCGGCGGCGAAACCCGCGGCCTCTGTGGATCAGCTGAACTCGGGCACCTGCTCGTCGAATCCGAGCGGGGTTGTTCTGGCGTTGACCCGCAGATTCAGAACGGCTGCCCGGTCAGCGGCCAGGTCACGCGGCTTTCGAGAACGTCGGCTCATGCGCTGGCAACGATGTGGCGGCGGGCCGAACGGGTCGGCTCGCCGCCTGCCCGTATGACATGTCAGCGCCGGTCGTCGCGGGAGGCGAACTCGCCGGGAATCCAGGCCGGCGCACGCTTGTCCATGAAGGCGCGCATGCCCTCCCGAGGTTCGGGGGAGTGCTGCAGGCCCCAGAACATCGTCGGGTAGTCGATCGGCCGGTAGTGCTCGCCGAGCATGCGCTTGACGTGCATCCGGGTGTCCGGAGCGGTCTGCACGATCTCCCGGACGGCCTGGACCGCCGCGTCCCGCAGCTGCTCGTGCGGCACGACCCGGCTGATCACGCCGAGGCGCTGCGCCTCGGTGGCGTCGAACCGGCGGGCCGACAGCATCAGGTCACGTGCCACCGCGACGCCGACATGGGCGGGCAGAACGGCGGCGTAGGTCGCGTCGATGATGCCCCGCAGCAGCTCCGGAACCCGAAACGTCGCCCGGTCGCTGGCCACCGCGATGTCGGCCAGCATCGCGATCAGCAGCCCCCCGCCCTGGCAGATGCCGTTCACCGCGGCCACCACCGGGGCCTGACTGTCCCGGACGGTGACGAACGGCAGGATGTCCGGACCGTCGAGACCGGGCGGCAGCGAATCCCCCGGCTCGGACCGGCCACCCAGATCGCCACCCGGGGCGAACACGTCACCCGTGCCGGTGATGACGAGCGCGGCCAGGTCCGGATCCCGGTTGACCAGCCACACCGCCCGTTTGATCCCGAAGTACATGGCCGGCGTCAGCGCGTTACGCGCCGCCGGTCGGTCGATGACACACCAGCCGATGGCGCCGTCCCGCTCGAACCGCAGCCCGGCCGCCCCCAGATCGTCCGTCCCCAGACCGTCCGCCATCCGCCCACCCCTCACCGTGCCATACCGCCCTCTTCGTCATAGCACTGTGGCGGTGTCAGGCGGTGCAGGTGCGTTCTTCGGACGGCGGTGGCCAGGGTAGAACCGGTCGGTCTGGTTTCCGGGCCATCGGCCGGCCTGTGGTGCGTAAGAGCCCAGGATCATGGTCCGGGTCGAACGAACGTACTGCCCTCGTTGTTTCAGGGCTGCTGGTATCCGACCGGCTTCAAGGACGTGTCGCCCTTGATCCAGATCTCGCGTACTGGGGTGCTTGTCGTACAACGTCGGCGGTACAGGTCGGCTGCTCGGCGCGGCGGCAGGCGCGCTTTGCCGACTCGTCATGCGGGAACGACGGTCTGCCGTCGGGCCCGCCAGGCGGCTGGCAGTCCCACCGGGGTGATGCCGCCGTACTCCATCCCGGTGCTGGACACGGCGGTGTCCATCGGGGCGAACGACACCTTGCGGGCAGCCAGCCGGCGCCGGACCAGCCCGTTCACATCCGCCCGGGTCGTCGCGAGAACGACGCACGCCGCGAGCGTGGTCTCGGCTCCGCGCCGAGCGGCGACGATGACGCAGTTCGCCGAGTCGGCCGGCTCCACCCCGTAGCGCGCGCAGAAGGCCGCGGTGTCGGCCAGCTCGGGGTCGATCTCCGCCACCTCAACCTGCTCGGCGGGCGGCGCGGACGCCGCCTGCGGCCAGGCGGCCAGCGCCGCCGCGGTCGCTGCCGCGAGCAGGTCTGGTCGGCGCAGGGCCGGTACCGGCCGCAGAACGTCGGTCACGGCAGTGATCCTACGGCGCTTCTCGTCGCCCTCCTCCTGCTCGTGGCTGCTGGCGGCCGTCACCCGCGGTCAGGTTGGCCTGGGATCCGGCTTGTCGGTTGGGGTGGGTCCGGCCGGGTCGACCGGCGTGACGGGACCGCGGCCGGCGAGTGCTGCTGCCACAGAGGTGACGGCGATCGTGACGAGGGCGCCGAGGACAAGGGCGGCTGGTTCGCCGGTGGCCAGCAGGTGCGACTGCGCACCGAGGGTCGCGGCCGCGACCGGCACGCCGAGTTGCGCGGCGGCCAGCGCACCGAGTGCTGCCGGCTGGCCGATCAGACGGTTGACGAGGTGACACACGACAGCCCCGAGACCGAGCGCCAGGCCGAGCCCGATCAGGGCGGGGCGCTGGGCGAGCGCCCGCAGGTCCAGGGACGCTCCGAGCCAGAGGAAGAACAGCGGGCCGAAGAAGCCTTCCGTGATGGCGAAGAGCTGGCGGGCCAGGCGGCGCGGTTCACCGGCGGCGGCTACGGCCAGACCGAAGGCGAACCCGGCCAGCATGATCGACACCTGGGAGGTCTGGGCGATGGCGGCCAGACCGAACAACAGGGCGAGATTGATCCGCAGTTCCAGGGCGAACTTGCGTCGTTCCGACAGGTGGTGGAGCTTTCTACGCCACCCACGGCGTTCGGTCTCGCGCAGGACGGCGAACAGCGCACCGGCGCAGACCAGCACCACGACGGCCCCGATGGCCGCGCGGCCCGCCCTGGTCGGATCGATCGCCAGGGGCAGGGCGACGATGCACACGGCGTCGGCGATGGCCACCTGGGGCAGCAACTGCAGGACCGCGGTGCCCTTGAGCCGTAGCGCGTCGAGGATGGGCAGGACGAGGGCGGCGGAGGACGAGGACAGCAGCACGGCGTACAGGGCCGGGTGGCCGGTGCCGAAGACCGTGGAGATGGCCAGAGCGACGGGAACGGACGCCGCCCCCACGGCGGCGGCACGGCGCAGCCCGACCGGCAGCGCCCGCCGAAGGCCACGGTCACCCACCGGGACATGCGAGCCGGCGACGAACATCACCAGCGCGAACCCGACGTTGGCCAGGAACGCGAAGGTGGACGCGGTCGGGTCCAGGCATCCCACGCCCATCGGGCCGAGGAAGATCCCGGCCAGGAGCTCACCGACCACGACGGGCAGTCGCCAGCGGTGCGGGAGCGCCAGCAGCGGACCGGTGATCCCGGCCAGGCAGACCAGTGCCAGAAGGGCGAAACTCACTCCTGCTCCGCCGCTGGGGCCCCTGGCTGGGTCAGCTGGCTCGGGCGGGTGCTGGGGGCCGCCAGCCGGCAGGGGATCTCGGTGTTCTCGTCGGTGTGGTAACTCGCGCAGACCCGGTGGTAGCCGTCGGCGACCTGTAGTGCCCGTCCCGACATCAGGTCGCCGCGAACCAGTAGCACCGGAGACAATGCCTTGCGGGCGACGATCTCCTCGGGCCCGGCCAGAAGCCCCAGATAGGCCGCCGCCGCGGGGTAGTCATGCTCTTCGGGGTCGCTCTTCCACCGGACGTCGGACATCCGTTCATGTTCCTCTTATCACCCACCTGGCACGTCGACGCCAGGCCGTCCCGGCCGCGGGGTCAGAAGGACAGTCATGGCACCGAAAGTCGCCCTGGTCACCCACGCCACCCAGGGCCTGGCCCTGGCCCTGATCGAGAGTCTCTCCCAACAGCTGACTGCTGCGGACATCATCTATCTCACCGGCCGCGACACCGACCGTGTCACGCAGGCCGCCGGTGCGCTGCTGGACCTGGTCTTCAACAGCGGACTAGGTGTCGATGACCGTGGCTGCGATCTTCCACTGCCGTCCCCGACGCCATGGGCCGGTGCGCTTCAGCCCGACCTCGGCGAGCAGCAGGTCGGCGGCCCGTTCGAGCGAGCCAAGGTCGGCCTCGCGGTCTGGCCGGCCGAGCCGGGCGACGCCGGTGTTACCGATGCTCTCGCCCTCATCATTCTGGTGCCGGATGATGCGCACCTCGCCGGTGTCATAGTCGGCCTGGGCGCGCAGGTCCCTGTCCGTCAACGGGTCTCCTTCGGTTACCGGCGTCGCTGCGCAGCTCAGTTGTGACCCTCGCCGAGCGCGGACGCCCGGCGCCGCGGCTGCGGCCCGTACGGGATGTCTACCGCACCAACCCGTTGTGACCCTCGCCGAGCGCGGGTCTTGGCACCGCTGAGGTAGGCACAGGTCGGGAGACCGAGGTCGGCCAGGTGTGCCCCGGGCCGTACTTACGGCGCCCCCCAGGCGGTGTTGCGCAGGGTGAGGTTGTTGGCGTCGATGGCGTCGGTCGCGGTGGTGCCGGAGCCGTCGCGCAGTGGCCAGTAGGCGCCGAGGCCGTGCGGGATGAGGTCTCCCAGGCGTGGGCGCAGGTCCTGGCCGATGGTCGCGCCGATCTCCTCGGGTGGGCGCGGGCCCTTCCACACGCGGATCTCGCGCAGGTAGCCGCGGAAGTGGTCCTCGCCCGAGCGGCCGACCTCGTAGACGTCGAAACCGGGGTAGGTGGCGCTGTAGTAGCCGCGGGTGACCTCCTGGCCGTCGACGTGGAGGATGGTCGGGCCGCTGTAGGGCTGGGTCACCGCGAGGTGGGTCCACGTGCCGGTCGCGATCGGCTCCGGGGCGGCGATGACCTGGAAGCGTGGGTTGGACGGCACCCCGCTGTCCCAGGTGTAGCAGGTCATCCCGAAGGCGGCGTGGCCGTCGCGCAGGAACAGCAGGAGTGACGGACCGTCCGCGAGGTAGGGGCTGCCGTCGGCCTGGGCGACGCGCAGGATCGGGCGTTCGCCGGTCAGGTCGCCGACGTGGACCTCCGCCTCGAGGGTGAAGCCGTCGTTCATCAGGTTGTACAGGGTGTTCACTCCGACGTTGGGGCGGCGGGAGTCGCGGGTCCGGTAGCGCACCGAGCCCCAGCCCTCGCCGGCGAGCTCCAGGAACGGCTGGCCGCCCGCGACGGCGTCGGCGAGCTCCGTCCATGGTCCGGGCAGGAGGTCGCCGCGCGCGTTCTCCGCGCGGACACGCACCCGCGGATCCGTCTGCGGTGTCGGCGTGGTCGTGGGTGCCGGAGCGAGGAGTGTCACCGACGTCGACGGGGTGACGAGCTTCGCCGGGGACGGCCCGGCGCCGTGCAGTTCGACCCGGTACAGGTCCGCGCCGGCCACCGGCTCCCAGCTCGCCGTGATCGAGTCCCCGAACCGGGTTACCGCGGTGAGGGGCGGCGGACCGCCGAGGCGGGTGATCCGGGCGTACTCGCTCCACGGCTCCCGCTGCGACTCGGCGGTCCCGTCCGGCTCGTTCCAGCGGTTGGCCCGCAGGCGCAGGCTGTACTCGCCGGCGGGCCACCCGTCGGCGACGTCCGGCGGCGGGAACTCCAGTGCGAGGGCGTTACCGGTGGCCTCGGTGGCGATCATGACGGTGCCGTCCGGGCCGGTGAGTTCCACCTCGTACGACGGGCCCTGCGGGTCGGCGGGCTGCCAGTTCGCCGTGATCCGGCTGCCGTCGTACCCGAGGTAGGTCAGCGACGCCGGGGTGTGCGGAGCGCGGCGGACCCTGATGGTTTCCGACGGCGGGCCGAACGAGCGTCCCACCCGGGCCTGGACGCACACCGCGTACGTGGCCCCGACCGTGAGATCGGTCAGCGGGCCGACGCCCGGTTCGGCCGCCGCGGGAACGTCGTGGGACAGCGGTGGCTGGTTCTCGGCGTCGGTGTCGGTGAGGGTGAGCCGGTAGCCGTCTACCTCGGCGCTCACCGGCGTCCACCAGATCCGCACCCCGCTGGGCAGGTCGTCGGCGAAGGCGTAGCCGACACCGGGCAGGAGACGCACCGTCAGCCAGGTCGCGGCGAGCGGGTCGAAGGCGCCGGGGTCGCTCCACGGGCCGGCGCAGACGTCGTTGCGGGCGCGCATCCGCGCGCCGACCCGCTGGCCGTCCTCGAACGTGGCGCTCAGATGGGCGGTGGGCGGCCGGTCGTTGTCGGGGCCGGGGAGCTGGTCGACGTAGCCGTCGACCCACTGCGGCCAGGGCGCCCCGTCGCCGTCGACGAGCGACGCGTCGTAGTCCGTGGCGCCCGCGACCGACGTGGCGACCACGACGACGGCCGAGCGGTCGAAGCGCACCTCGCTGATCGTCGGGGCGTCGAGGGTGGGCAGTGTGAGGTCGCGCGGCTCGCCCCAGACCAGCCGGCCGTCGGCGGCGCGGGAACCGACCCGGGCGCGCACCGCGCCACCCGGGGTGAACCCCGGGTCGGTGAATGTCGCGTCGCCGCGACGTTCCCGGTCGAGCACCGTCGCCGCGTCGAGGACCAGCGGCGCCGCCGCGTCCGTGCCCGCGGCGGCGGTGCCGGTGGCGAGCAGTTCGACGCGGTAGCCGCCGTCGGGATACCGCGGCGCGTCGGGCCAGGACAGGACGACGGCGTGTTCCGCCACGTCGAGGAAGAGCCGCAGGTCCGCCGGCGCCTGCGCGTCGAACAGGGTGACGGTCGTGGTGATCGGCGCGACGGGGTAGGCGGTGCCGGTGGCGGTGACCGTGATCTCGATGGGTGTCTCGGCTGGCAGCCCGTCCGGCGTCGACCACGCGGCCGGCCCGTCTCCCGGCAGCGTCATGACGATTGGCGTCGTGACGTGCGGTTCGGTGTCGTCGCCGTGCGCGTCCGGTTCGCCGGCCTCCTCGTCGTCCGCGCCGGCCGGCGCCGCGGGGACGGGCCGGGCGGCGGGGGTGAGGGAGACCCGCCAGCCGCCGGGTGCCGTCGCACCCGAGTGCCACCACAGCGACAGCCCGGCGCCGACCTGCTCGACGCCGAGGTCGCGCAGGTCGTACGAGGGCATCAGGTAGGTCGTCTCGGCGACGGCGCCGACGTAGCGGTCGAACGGGTTCGTGGGCTTGGGGATGGAGGCGGTCACCCGCAGCGTCACGCGCCGGCCGGGGCCGAGACGGGCGTCGGTGACCTCGATCGAGGTGGCGTTCTGCCCTTGGGGACGGGCCAGGACGGTGACGCGGTTCGCGCCGTCGCCGTCGCTGACGACGAGTTCCGGTTCGTAGCTCACCTGGTCACCGGGGACGTCGGGCCAGCTGGCCCGCAGGGTGTGCGCGGCGGTCGCGGTCAGGCTCACCTCGGTGATGCGCAGCTTGGCGCGGACCGCGGCGGCGGCCTGCGCGGCCAGGGCCTGCGCCCGTTCCCGTTTGTGTCGCGCGTCGCGCTCCTCGTCGGACTCGGCGCCGAAGAAGCGGGTGATGGCGGACAGCAGCGACCCGAAGAAACCGACCGCGACGGCGACGGAGGCGAACACCAGCTCCGCCGAGGTGGCCGCCGCCTGCGCGGTCGCCGCCTCGGCGGTCCGCGCGGTCAGCTGCGCCGCGCGGGCCAGCTCCGCCTCGCCGGAGTTCGGGTCGTCGGGGTTCTCGGCGTGGCGTTCGCTGTACTGCCGGCGCAGCGCGGGGTCGTCGGCGCCGCGGCAGATCAGCGCGCCGATGGCCTTGCTCGACAGATGTTCGAGCGCGATCGCGCCGGTCAGCTCGACGAGCGCGGCGGGATCGTCGAGGATCGCGTGGACGATGCCCGCCACCCCGCCGAGCACGGTGTTGACGATCATGGCGGCGAGATCGCCAAGGTCAGCGGACGCCGGCGCCTCGATCGTCGTCGAGATCGTCAGCGGGTCCATGCCCGGGTTGAGCAGGACCGGGCCGGCCGGCGTCCGGACGGACACGTCGTAGTACACGTCGACGTCGAGGCGCGCGCGGGCGCGCTCGCGCGGCCCCGCCGGCTCCTCGCCTGACGCAGCGCCTGACGCGGTGGCCGACGCGGCGGGGACCGGCGAGAGGCGGATGTTGGTGCGGCACTGGCCGGTGACGATGTCCGGGCCGATCCCGAGCGCGCCGAGGGCGCCGCATGGATCACCGGAGCCGATGCTCTCCAGCAGCCCGACCAGGTCGATGTCGGGCAGCGTCGGCAGCGCCGGCCAGTCCGTGACCCGAAACCCGCCCGTCTCGGTCCACTCCACGGCCAGGGTGAACGTCGAGCCCAGCGGGGTCGACGTCCCGTCGTAGGTGATCTGGCCGGCGTAGACGGCCGCCCGGGTCGCCGTCGCCGCCGTGTAGCTGAGCCGGCCGTCCCGCAGGCGAAGGCCGAACAGGTCCAGGCCGAAGCCGAGGGAGAGGATCGTCGGCGCGGTGCGGCGCATCTCGACGGCGGCCCGCGGGCCCGCGAGCCCGGCCGGCCCCAGAAGCGTCGCGAACCCGAGCTCCAGCGGGTCGCCCAGGCCGATGCTCCCCGTCAGACCCGTGCCTTCGGTCAGCTCGGCGGCCAGCGCGAAGTCGACGCCGAGGACCTCCACCGTCGCCGCGAGCCGCGTTCCCGGCCGCGCCGGCGTCCCGTCCGGACCGGCTGGCGCGCCCGTCGGGACGTGGACGAGCTCGCCGTCGCGCAGGATCAGATCCGGCAGCCCGGTGGAACTCCAGTCGCCGGCGCCGACACACTGGCTGAGCACCTCGCCGAGGCCGACGGACCCGGCGAGGCCGACCCGGGCCAGCGCGGCGACACCGTCGCGGAAACGCACCTCACCGGTCAGCTCGGCGACCGAGCCGACGGTGACCGTGCCGACGAGGGCGAACCGGGTCAGCCGCCGCGCCGGCGCGGTGCCCGCGGGGCTGCCCGCCGGCGCCGACTGGCTCGTCCATTCCAGCTGGAGCGCGACCGAGCGCAGTGCGATGCCGGGCATACCCAGCGGCCGGCGCAGCGGCGCGGTCGTGCTCAGCACGGCGCTGGCCCGCGTCGCGGTGACGACGAACGCGCCGGTGAGGTCGAGCAGGACGGTGCCGGGGCGGCCCGGGGTCGCCTCGCCGGGCACCGAGACGCTGCCCGCGCAGGTCACGTTCACCGGTGCGCCGTCGCGGGCGACGTAGCTCAACCGCGTCCGCGCGACGGTGACCGTGCGCAGCAGGACGAACTCGCCGAGGTCGGCGGTCAGGACGGTGGCCGCCGGGTCGAGCGGGTCGACGGTGGCGTGCACGATCACCGCCGTGTCCGCCCGCGTCTCCAGGACGACGGCGAGCATCTCCCACACGTCCCCGCCGCCGCGCAGCACGAGCTCGCCGTCGACGTTCAACCCCCGTCCCCGGACCTGCGCGACGGGCACCGCCGGGATCGCCACCGGCGTTGGCAGCGCGGCGGCGGCCGCTCGCAGCCGGGCGACACTCGCGTAGGGACCCGGCGCGTCCGCACCGCCCGCGGGCAGCGCGAACGAGGACACCGAGACGCTGGCATGGCGGATCCCGACGAACGCGTCGATCGCCGCGAACGCCGCGCGCAGTGTCGCGGCCGGGCCGCCGGCGCCGTCGGGGACGAGATGGGCGAACCGGAAGCCGTCGGCGAGGTCGAGCACGAAGGTGACGCCGAAACCCGCCGCCCGCGGCGGCGACCCGGTCCGCTCATCCCCGCCGGGGGAAGTGCCGGCCACGGCCGGCAGGCGCTGGATGATCAGTGCGGCGGTGCCGAGGCGGTTCGCCTGGCCGAAGACCATCAGCGTCTCGGCGGTGAGGTCCAGCAGGACACCGCCCGCCGCGCCGAGACCCGGCACGGTGAACCCGGCGGGCACGGGGATGGCGGACCAGACGCCCGCGCCGGCGAAACCGTCGGAGACGGCGGCGACGTCGAGACCGCGGGCGTCAGTGGAACTGAGGACGCCGAGCAGGGCGGTGCCGTCCGGGCCGATCGTCGCGACCGCGTCCAGGGTGGGCAGCGGCGCGAGTGCCAGCGAGCCGGCGACGGTCAGCGTGGTGGCGCGCCGTCCGGAGCTGTCCGCCGCCGCGACCGCCAGCGCCATCGACAGGTTCGCCATGCTCCCGGTCGTGCCGGCGAACGACGGCCCCCAGGTCGCCTTCGTCGCCAGCGACGCGGTGGTCGCGAGCGTCGCGGGCACGACGCGGACCGAGGCACCCGTCAGAGCGATCTGGGGGAAGCCGCCCGGCAGCGACAGCGGACCCGCCGCCGCGGTGAGCAGATCCGTCATCACGATCTGTTCGCCATCCGCCAACGCCAGACTCACCTGCCAGGCATCGGCGGAGCTCCCACCCACGCCGTCGCCGTCGCCCTCGGTGTCGGTGGGCTCGGCCGCGGCGTCGTTGACGGCGGAGATCCAGAACAGTGCGCCGCCGAGCAGCAGCTCCCCGTCGAGCGCGACGCGCACTGTCGTCGAGGGAGGCACCGTCGTCGCGGGAGGCACTGTCGTCGGGGGAGGCACTGTCGTCGGGGGAGGCACAGTCGTCGGGGGAGGCACAGTCGTCGCGGGGGGCACAGTGGATGCCGGGGCCGCGGAGCCGGACGGCGGGGGAGCCGGGCGCTCGACGTCGAGGGACAGGGACAGCTCGGGCAGCTCCAGGCGATCCTCGAGGAGCACCCAGGTGTCGGCGAGTTCGACCTCGCTGTGGACCGCCACGGCCCGCCGCGCGCTCAGGCTGTACACGATGTCGAGGCGTGACAGGCCCAGATCGGCGACCGGCGACAGACCCGGCGGCAGCGCGGCGGCGAAGGCGGCACCGTCCAGGCCGACCAGTGTCAGCAGCTCGGGCGTGCCGATCGGGTCGGAGGCGACCAGGCGGATCAGGCACTCGTCGGAGCCCGGTTCCCGCGCGAGGTCGACGGTGACGGCGCACTCCGCGACGGTCGTGCCGACGATGGCACGCCCGCCGATCGCGCGCCTGGCCTCGTCCAGTGGACGCGTCGCGACCAGCTCGACGCTCAGCGACTCGAGGCTGAGACCGGGCAGATAGGGCAGCGACCAGCTGACGTCGTCGGGGATGCTCAGTCCGACCGAGACCCGTTCCAGCGTGCCGGCCGCCGGATCCACGGTCAGGGCGAGCTGGTCGACGGTGACACCACCGATGGCGGTGATCCCCGGCGGCAGGTAGGAGCTGAGATCGTCCACACCGAGCAGGTGGGCGAGGCCGTCACCGAGCTCGCCGAAGGTGGGCAGGTCGACGCCGGGCCGGCAGGACAGCTCGAGCGGGCCGCCGCCGACGGGCACCTCGACGTCGATCGCCAGCCCGAACAGGGTGAGCGTCCCGTTCAGCGAACCGATCGTCGACCAGCCGGTGACCGCGCCGTCGATGTCGGTGCGCGGCTCCAGACGCAGCCGGGCGCCGAGGGCGTCGACGCTGAGCACATCCGCGACCAGGACCCAGGGGCGGGCCGTGGCGATCTCGAACGACGCCGACAGCGGGTCGCGTGCGGCGTTCGGCGCGAGCTCGGTCTCCAGCGCGGTCAGCCGGAAGGCCCCGGGCAACCCCGGCGGCAGCGCGACGGCGACGCCGACACCGGTCACGGCGAGCAGGTCACCGGCCAGGTCGGCGAGGTCCGCGCCGACGGGATCCGCGCCGCGTACCCGCCAGGGCAGGCCGCCGCCGGGCAGGTCGATCGTGACCGGCAGCCCACCGCCGGCCCCCGCGGTGGCGGGGTCGGTGGCGGGCGGGGCGAGCAGCGCCGTGATCTCGGCTTCGGCGTAGCCGACGTCGGATCCGGCGCCCGGGACGAGCAGCATCCGCAGCTGGCCGGCGCGCAGCGGCAGCGGATCGGTGAGCAGCCCCGCCCGCGGCGGCAGGGGCGCGGTCGCGACGATGTTCCCGCGTTCCGGCTCGGTCCTCAGGGTGAGTGCCGCCACGGTGAGCTCCGGCAGCGCGTCGACGTCGACCTCGGCGCCCAGCCAGCCGCGCGCGCCGAGAGCGCGCAACGTCGTCGGACCGGTCGCGACCGAGGCGGTGACCGTGAGGCCACCGGAGCCGTCCGGGCGGATCGTCGCCGTGACACTGCCGTCCCCGCCGAACACCCGAGCCGGCCCGATCACCGTCACCTCGCCGGCGGTGACAGTGATCGTCGCCGCCGCGAGCGTCAGCCCGTCGGCACTCAGCCCAGCCAGGTCCGCCAGCGTCTCGATGATCAAGATTTCGCCTTCGTCATGACCGGCAGGCCGGTGTATCCGGAGTAGGGGAGTTGCTGGGTGACGCGCAGCCGCCCGCGCAGCGTGCCGGTGAAGGTGTCGCAGAACAGTCTGTCGAGCTGGCCCTGCACGATCGGGTCCGGAAGGTCGGCCGCGTACAGGCGGTCCTCGAACACCGTCATCCAGACCGACCAGAAACCCAGCGTCGTCGCGATCGCCTTGATCTGTTCCGCCAGCAACTGGGGGAAACGCCGGTCGAACCCTCCGGTCGCGGCCCCGGCCTGGATGTACCGGTCGGCCAGCGTGACGGCGGTGTCCCAGGTGTTCGTGCGGTTGCGGACCCGGCGGTCACTGGAGCGCCTGTCGTTCTCGGCGGGAACGTTGTTGAGGCCGAACAGGGCGATCGTCGCCGCGGCCCTGGTCGCAAGCGTCCCCGCGACGGGCTCGACCAGCACCAGGCCGTTCACCCTGCGGTACCGGAACGCGGTCGAGGTGTCGATCCGCATGTCGCACGGCCACAGGAAGTCGCCCAGGTTGATCGACGTTCCCTTGACGGCCTTACGGGAGTTGCAGTTCGTGCAGGCGAGCAGCAGGTTGTTCCAGGCGTTCTCGAACTGCGGCTCGAAGCCCTTGCCGGCCAGGTGCTCGATCGCCGCGTTGCCACACAGGGCGACCTCACAGTAGGAGCAGTACTCACCCAGGCGTTCCAGCAGCGCGCCGCCGTAGGCGTGGTAGTCGTAGACGACGGTGGACGCGCTGCGGCTGGCCCGGCCGTACAGCGACAGGATCGACGGCGCGGCGTTGCGGAAGACGGGACGCATCGGAGTCCTCGGGTGGGAGAGACGGGTGAGGGCCGCGCGTCCCGCGGACGGCGCGCGGGGACGGGCCGCGAGGGCGACCCGGCGGGCGTCAGGTCCCGGGCACGTGGCTGGTGGTCGTCTGCGTCGACTGGCCCGTCTGCGCGGTCTGCGCGGTCTGCGCGGTCTGCTGGACCGGCGGCGGGGGTGGGGGCGGTAGCCGGGTGCCGAGGAACTGTCCGTCGAGGGCGGTGAGCAGGGCCGCCTTGAGCTCCCGCTGGGCGCCGGTGCCGCCGGGGAGGCTCCTGATCAGCGTTGTCCACACGGTGGCGCAGCCCGTCGCGCCGGCCGTCATGCCGATGGCGTCGATCAGCACCTGTCGCTGGGCGGTCGGGAGGTCCGCGGCCAGGGCGTCGAGGGCGCGCCGCAGGCTCTCGACGGCGACCGTCCAGGCGAGGGTGCGCCGGTAGACCCGCCGGTCGAAGATCCGGTTCTCCTTCCTGCCCTTCGCGGCGCCGCCTTTGTCGTTGCGGTCGTCGTTGAGGTTGACCATGGAGATCGTCCTCGCGCTGGGATGTGGCTGCCCCAGCGCCGGCGCGGGTGCCACCGAGCGCACGGACAGCTCCAGCGGCATGTCGGAGATCTCCCCGGCCCGTAGCGTCGCCTCGCGCGGCGCCTCGCTGCCGGGATGGAGCTCCGTCAGCTCCACCCAGTGCCGCTGGGCGAACGTGATCTCGTAGTTCTCGGTGTCGATGACCTTCACGCCGGCCACCGCGGTCCAGTCCGGCAGACCGAGCTGCCCGGTGACCGCGGGAGTGAAGGTCCGCGCGAGCAGCATCAGGCGCGCGTCGATGGCGTCGACGGTGATGGAGCGCGACGACGTGCCCAGCGTCACCCGGCACTGCTTCACCTGCCCGCGTCCCCTGGCCCCGGGGATGTTCATGGTGATGACGACCCGATGCTCCAGGTAGAAGGCGCACGCGTCGTCGGTCAGGCGTGTGCGGGCCGCGACCCGGTAGGTGCCAGCCGTGCGGATGAACAACGGCGCGATCACACGCACGGCCGGGTGTACCTGGTTCCAGTCGGCCGCGGCGGTGGTGCCGGAGAAGGTCCTGATCGCGTCGAGCGCCGCCGCGTTCACCCGGGTCGCCCCCATCCGGTTCGGGGCGGCGACCCGGGCGACGAGGACACCGACCGGCGACGTCGTCCGACTGAACGCGCCGCGGGTGAACCACTCGGTCACCCGGGCGCTCGGAATGTCCACGCGGTGCACGACCGCCGAACCGATCCGCACGACGTGCTGCAGGACATGGGTGTACTCCGCGCCGAAGTTCGTGTACGCCGGATCGCGGGGGCTGCGGAACGTCGCACGGGCCCGCGTCGCGGCGGTGGCGAGGGTGAGCGTGGCGCCGGGGTCGACCGAGTCGTAGGCGGGATTCTCGCCTTTCGCGCTGTTGCAGGCCGCGCAGGCGAGCAGGAAGTTGTCCCAGGCCGCCCCGTAGACGGGGAACGACGCCTTCGGCAGCACGTGTTCGGTGGCGAGGGAGGTGACGACGGGAAGCTCGCAGTAGCTGCAGAAGGCGCCGAGGCGCCCGATCAGTCCACGCCGTGCCCGTCGGTAGATCTTGAGTCGTTCGGCCCCGGCCGTCAGCGCGGGCTTCACGAGCGGGCTGAGCACGCGCCACAGCTCCGCGCAGATCTGCGCCTTGTTCCGGAGGTCCCCAAGCACCCCCTGGCTGCGGCCGGTCAGGTCGGGAGTCCGTCCCTGACCCGCGACATCGCGCACGTCGTCGAGGCGGTCACCGAACTCCTTGAGCAGCTTCGCCGGGTCGCGGCCGCAGAGTTTCAGGATCTCGTCGGCGTCGACCTCCGCGAAGTCGTGCAGCACCTCGTCCACGGCGGTGACGACCCGGCGGCAGAAAACCGCGTCTGTCGCCCCCCGCAGCGACGCGAGATACAGGTCCTGCAGGTAGGAGGCGAACGGAGCGATGTCCTCCTCGAGATCCCGGTAATCGTCGACGACCGTGCCAGGATTGACCGGACGCACGTGCTCTCCCCACGACAGAAAAGCCGGCCCGACCGCGGGCGCGACGAAGAAAATCCTGAACGAAAGCCTGTGTGGCACGCACGCATGCGCGCACACTCGACCGCGCCGCAAGCGAGCGCTCACGAAATGATGTGAAGGTGTCGGCTCGTCCATCCCCCCATGACGACGGCGAACCTGGCAAACGTTATCGCGTGGTTCGAAGGACGACAAGTGCCCGTGGGTGGCCGCCTGGCGACGCCCATGGAGCATCATAAGGTACATTTTAGCTGTAATATCGCTATTAGGATTAAAAGGGACGTAGCCCGTCGAAAGGGGGAGATGGCTCAGGCGTCGACTGCGCGCCGCGGGCGCTGGAGTGGTTCCAGGATTCGATGACGGTGGCGTGGCCCGCCACGATCGGAGCCCGAAAAAGAATACGGAACACCGTCGAACTGTTGGCCGATCCCCAGGGCAGGGGAATTCGCGAGCCCCGCCTCTGGTCATAGTCAGCGGACGCACCGCCGAACTGTCGACTGTCGTGGCGGCCACCGCTGTGAACGGCCGGAATCGGCTTCAGAGGGCTTTGTTGCATCGGCGAAGTCCGCCGTCATGCCTACCTGCGGTTCGCGCTGTCTTACAAGGGACGTCGAGGAGCTGATCGCCGAGCGCGGCATCAAGACCGATCACGTCACGATCTACCGGTGGGTGCAGCGCTTCACGCCCTCGCGTGTCGACACGGTCCGCACCCTACCGACACCGTCCTGGTGACAGATGGTGCGTTGAGGAGACGTAGGTGAAGGTCGCTGGCCGTTGGACCCACCTGTACAGGGCGGTTGACCAGCGACGATCAGCATCGGGTCTCGTCCAGCGGCACCTCCTTTCGGCCTCCTCACGCACGTCGAGGGTCATGCTGTTCGGCGGCGGGCTGCCCTCGCCCTGGACGTTCCTGGCCCACGCCGCCGCACTCACCCGGCGCATCCGGCTCGCCACCGCGATCACCCTTCTGCCGCTGGAGGACCCGGTTCGCCTCGCGGAGGACGTCTCGGACGTCGACACGCTCAGCGGCGGACGGGTCGAGATCGGGGTCGGCAGCGGCGCCGGTGAGCAGGAGTACGCCGTGTTCGGCCGGGACGTGGCCGCCGACGTGAGCTGACCAGTCAGGGTCTGGCGGTGCTGCGTAAGGCGCTGTCGAACGAGGAGGTCGGGGCGCCCGGTATGCGGCCCAGCCGGGCTCCGACCTGCTGCTCAACCGGGCCACCTACGGCCATGACGCGCCGACCGACGAGGTGCGGCGGCCATGGGCCGACGCCTATCTCGACACCTGGGACCCTTCCACGACCGGGAGGGCCTCGACGTGCTCGCCACCGAGGTCCACCCGCGGCTGCGGCGCCGCGAGGACGCGCTCATCCCGAGGCCCGGAGGTCAGAGGATGGCGATCGCGGCTCGGGTCGTTCCTCATGTTTGTGCTGGGCGCGCTCAGCGCTTTCCCGCTCATCACCTGGATGTCAGGAGCGACATCGCCTCAGGGCCGAACCCGACGTCGGCTCGCCGCCGATCCAGGTCATGTCGGGGCCGGGTATAGGGGTAGATAGGGGTCCGGGGCAGGAGGAAAATAAGGCCGACTGGGGTGTGACATACGGGCCGTGTATCCGTCCGATACCCAAGGTTGCGCGAGCGTGCGTTATTGCGCTGCGCCCGACCCTCCGCTATTGTTTGGCCGTGGCGTTGCAGCGGGCATTTTTTACCCGGCGGTACCTCGACCTCCGCCGCGCGGCAAGCTCGCTGTGTTGTCGCTGACCGGGAGAGTGGGCTGGTCGCGTACGGATTTGGCGGCCAACGCTATTCCCGAAGATCTCCCTTGGATTTTCAGTAGCCTTCCCCCGGGATGATCACCGGGGTCGGGTGTCGGATCCGATCGCCGACTTCGCGGGCGGGCGTGTGCCGTTCGGGTGATCGTGTCGTGCCCGTCCGGTCGTTCTTCTCGTCCATCGCGCAAAGGACCCCCCATGCCGCTGTTCCCGACCGGTCCGATCGGTAGTGCCGGGGATCGGGCCGCCCGCTCCGCCGAGCATCCCGTGCGGGCGCTGCTCACCCGCCGGGGCCTGCTGGCCGGGGTTGGCGCGGGCGGTGCCGCCGCCTTCCTCGCGGCCTGCGGCAGCTCCGGATCCGGCGCGCAGCCGGGTGCGGCCGGCGCGTCGGCCGGCTCGGGCGGGCGGCGGGGCGGCCTGATCACGCTGGGAGCTCCGACACCACCCACCGCCCTGGATCCGGTGACCATGTACGACGGCACCGCGATCGCGCTGGTCCAGCTGGTCGCCGAATACCTGGTCTGGCTCGATGAGGACTTCCAGCTGCGCCCCGCGCTCGCGACCGCATGGACCTCGTCCGAGGGGGGACGGACCTGGTCGTTCACGTTGCGCAAGGGGGTGGTCTTCTCGGACGGCACCCCGCTGGACGCCCCGACGGTGAAGGCGTCGTTCGACCGGCTGCTCGACCCAGCGAACAAGTCCGCCGCCCTGTCCGCCTTCGCCTCGGTCCTGACCGCCGGTGGCGTGGCGGTGTCGGGTCCGGACACGGTGGTCTTCCACCTCCAGCGGCCGTTCTCCGACTTCCCCTACCTGGTGTCCGCGGGCAACTACAACGCCCTGGTCCTCAAGTCCGACTACAAGGTCGGCACGTTCGCCCGGCAGGCGATCGGCACCGGCCCGTTCCTGCTCGACTCCTACGACGTGGGCAGGGGGGCGTCCTTTGGTCGCAACCCGAAATACCGGGATGCCGCCAAGCTCTACCTCGATGGCGTCAGGGTGGTCTTCCACAAGGACGCTCAGGCCGACCTGCTGGCACTGCAGAGCGGCGCCATCGACGCCCAGATCCTCTCCCAGGCCGACCTCGTCACCCCGATCGCCGGAAGCGCCTCGATCGCCGTCGACAAGGTCGACGGAACCGTCCTGGCCGCGTTCACCCTGCGCGTGGACAAGGAGCCGTTCACGAAGAAGGAGGTCCGCCAGGCCATCGCCTGTGCGCTGGACCGCCCGGGTGCGCTCAGCACCGTCTACAACGGGGTCGGCGTCCTGGGTAATGACCACCTCGTCGCGCCCGCGTTCGCGTCCGCCCCGAAGGACCTGCCGCAACGTGGGAAGGACGCGGCGAAGGTCAGGTCGCTGCTGTCCGCCGCAGGGGTCGACAAGCTACGGTTCACGCTCAGTTTCGACCCGCCCAACAAGGACTATGCGCTGGTCATCCAGGACCAGCTCAAGCAGGTGGGGATCACTGTCGATCTCGACCAGCAGACCTCCGACGCGTTCTACGGCGGCAACCAGGAGACCGACACCCCCTGGCTGTTCACCGACGCGAACCTCGTCGGCTGGGCGGGCCGCCCGACACCGAGCCAGTTCATCATCCCGATGGTGAAAAGCCACGGTGTCTGGAACGGTTCGAAGTACGCCAACCCCGCCCTGGACGCTGCGGCCGACGCCTACGACGCCGCGACCGACCCCGCCGAGCGGGGCAGACAGGCCGAGATCATCGCGCGGGCCCTGCACGAGGACGTGCCGGTCATCGTCTCCGCCTGGGCCGGAGCGGTGCGGGCCTACCGCTCCGATCGGGTGAAGGGGCTGCGCGCCCACCCGTCGGCCTACCTCGACCTGACGACCGTGAGCCGGGTCTGATCCGGCGTGGGACGCTTTCTGGCCCGGCGGCTGGTGACGATCCCCATCACCATGCTGGCGGTCAGCTTCCTGGTGTTCATCGCCACCGAACTGGTCCCCGGCGACGTGGCGCGCGTCGTGCTGGGCCGCGAGGCCAGCCAGTCGTCGGTGGACGCGCTGCGCCACCAGCTGCGCCTCGACGAGCCGCTGCTGCCCCGCTACCTGCACTGGCTGGGCGGGTTCGTCACCGGTGACTGGGGCCGCTCCTACACGCTCGGGGTCGACGTCCGCCCGCTGGTGATCGAGCGCCTGCTCGAGAGCGCGACGCTCGCCCTGTTCGCCTTCGTCCTGCTGGTTCCCGTCGCCCTGACGCTCGGCCTGGTCGCGGGACTGCGGGAGGGACGGCCCACCGACCGGATCATCAGCGTCGCGGGGCTCAGCCTCGCCGCCATCCCCGAGTTCGTCACCGGCATCGTGCTGCTGGTGGTCTTCAGTGTGCAACTGCACTGGCTGCCCTCTTCGGCGCAGGCGCCGCCGGGGGCCGGCCTGCTCACCAGGCTGCAGCATCTGCTGCTGCCCGCGATCAGCCTGGTCCTGCTGTGTGCCGGCTACGTCGCCAGGCACGTGCGGGCGAGCACGGTGGCGGTCCTGGCCAGCCCGTTCATCCGGGCCATGCGGGTGCGGGGGATGTCCCAGGCGCAGCTCATGCGCGGGCACGTGCTGCGCAACGCGCTGGTGCCGGCGACGAGCGCGCTCGCCGTGCAGCTGCAGTTCCTGCTCGCCGGGCTGGTCACCGTCGAGCTGCTGTTCGGCTACCAGGGCATCGGCGACCTGCTGTTGTCGTCGGCGACCAGCAAGGACGTGCCCACCCTGCAGGCCAGCGCACTCGTGCTGGGCGCGGTGGGGATGGGCATCTACGTCGTCGCCGACCTGGTGTGTGCGCTGCTCGATCCGCGGGTGCGGGTGCGGGTGGGGCGGGCACGAGCGTGAGCACCGCCGAGGCCGACGCCACGGCGGTGCGTCCCCCGCGCGAGCCGGCTCGCGGGCGGCACGGATCGCGCCACCCGCGGGGAGTCGTCCGCCGGCCGTCGTTCGTACTCGGCGTGGTCCTGTTGGTCGGCTGGGTCGTTGTCGCGGTGTTCTGGCCACAGCTGGCGCCGGCGGACCCGATGGCCCAGCATCCGTCCCAGCGGATGCTGGGCCCGGGCGGTGGCCACCTGTTCGGCACCGACCAGTTCGGCCGGGACGTGCTGTCGCGGGTGCTGGCGGGAGCCCGTCCGGTGCTGGCGGTCGCCCCGCTGGCGACCGCGCTCGGGGTGGTGATCGGCAGCCTGCTCGGGCTCGTGTGCGGCGTGCGGCGCGGCCTGTTCGACGAGATCGTGATGCGGGTCGTCGACGTGTTCGCGGTCTTCCCGAACCTGGTTGCGGCCGTGGTCGTGGTGGCGCTGCTGGGCCGCTCGGCGACCACCCTCATCCTGGTCATCGGCACGTTCTTCGTTCCGATCGTGACGCGTAGCGTGCGGGCGGCCGTGCTGGTCGAGCGGGAGAAGCCCTACGTCGAGGCGGCCCGGCTGCGCGGCGAGCCGAACTGGTCGCTGCTCGGGCGGGAAGTACTGCCCAACGTCACCCCAACCGTGCTGGTCGAGGCAACATCGAGGCTGGGCGACGCGATCTTCGCCGCGGCGACGCTGTCCTTCCTCGGGCTCGGCCAGCCACCGGGATCCCCGGAATGGGGCGCCGCCGTCGCCGACAACCGGGTCTTTCTCCAGCAGGCCTGGTGGACGGTGCTGTTCCCGGCGCTCGCGGTCGCAAGCCTCGTCGTCAGTATCGCGCTGATCGCCGACAACCTGCGTGAACAGGCCGCACGGCGATGAGGGGACCGGCGGGAGACGTGTCGGTAGGCGGTGACCGGAGAGTGGGCGGTGACCGGAGAGTGGGTGGTCTCGTGGGTACCGAGGGGCTCGTCGTCGAGAAGCTGACGGTGAGCTACCCGTCGCCCGCCGGACCGGCCGTCGCCGTGGACGATGTCAGCCTGCGAATTCGACCTGGCGAGACCTACGGGCTGGTGGGGGAGTCGGGGTGCGGCAAGAGCACACTGGCCGCGGCGCTCGCCGGTGTGCTGCCCGGGGGCGGTCGCGTCGACGCCGGGGGCATCGCGCTGGACGGGGTCGACGTGCGGGCCCTGTCCGCCCGCGCGCATCGGCGGTGGCGGGCCAGCGCCTTCGCCATGGTCCACCAGGGCACGAGCAGCAGCCTGAACCCCACCGTCCGGGTCGGGGCGCAGGTGGCGCAGGCCTGCCGGTTGGCCGGTCTGTCCCGGGTACAGGCCCGCTCCCGGGCCGTCGAGCTGCTCGACGCGGTACGGCTGCCCGAGCCCGCGGCGTTCGCCCGACTCTGGCCGCACGAGCTCTCCGGCGGCCAGCAGCAGCGGGTCGGTATCGCCGCCGCCCTCGCCGGCAGCCCCCGCCTCCTCGTCCTCGACGAGCCGACGACGGGCCTCGACGCCGTCGTCGAACGGGAGGTCCTCGACCTGATCCAGGCGCTGCGCCACCGGTTGGACGCCGCCGTCCTGCTGATCAGCCACGACCTGGCCCTGGTGGCGCGCACCTGCGACCGGGTGGGCGTGCTGTACGCGGGCCGACTGGTCGAACAGGGCCCGGCCGCCGACCTGCTCACCGCGCCCCGCCATCCCTACACCGACGCCCTCGTCGCCGCCGTCCCGCGAGTGGGGGTGAGCCGGCGGGACCGCCGGATGCCGACGCTGCCCGGGCAGCCGCCGGCCCCCACCGACCGGCCGGCGGGCTGCACCTTCGCGGACCGGTGCGCGTTCGCCGACGAGGTGTGCCGCGCCTCGGAGCCACCGCTCGTCCCCACCAGCTCCGCCGTCGCTGCCACTGCTACTGCTGCCACCTTCGCCGGTTTCCCAGCCCGATCCGCCGGCTCCCTGGCCAGACCCGCCAAGCTTTTGGCTGGACCCGTGGACGTCCCGACCGGGCATACGGTGCGCTGCCATCACAGCGACCGCGCCGACTGGCTGCGCCGGCCCGAGCGGCCCGAGCGGGTCGCCGGTGTGCCGGCCGGAGAGGTCCGCCCGGGGCTGTTGACCGTGCGGGGGCTGTCCCGCGGCTACGGTCGCACGCCCGTGCTCACCGGCATCGATCTTGACATCGGTCACGGGGAGGTGCTCGGTCTCGTCGGTGAATCCGGCAGTGGGAAGACGACTCTCGCCCGAGCCGTGGTCGGGCTGGGGCCGACCGGCCCCGGCGAGATCCGCCTCGACGGCCGGCTGCTACCGGCGCCACTGTCGCGCCGCCATGCGCAGGACCGTCGCCGGGTGCAGATGGTCTTCCAGGACCCCGAGGGCACCCTCAACCCGAGCCACACGGCCGCCACGGTGCTGCGCCGGGCGCTGGTGACCCTGCGCGGCGAGGGCACGGTCGCCGACCTGGCCGGACGCGTCCAGCTCGGCCCCCGGCTGCTGGCGATGCGGACGCCGCGGCTGTCGGGTGGCCAGAAGCAGCGTGTCGCGATCGGCCGGGCCTTCGCCGGCAACCCGCGGCTGGTCGTCTGCGACGAGCCGGTGTCCGCGTTGGACGTCAGCGTCCAGGCCGCGGTGCTTGAACTGCTCGCCACCGCCCGGGACACGCACGGCGTGTCCTACCTGTTCGTCTCGCACGATCTGGCCGTCATCGGCTATCTCGCTGACCGGGTCGCCGTCCTGTACCGGGGCCGGATCGTGGAGGTCGGGCCAGCCGCCGCGGTGCTGGTCGGACCGCACCATCCGTACACCCACACGCTGAGCGCCACTCCCACGCCGACGACCATGCCGGTGGATCCGGCCCCGTCTGGGCAGGGCAGACCGAACAGGCAAGATGGCCGGCCCGGCCGGCAGGGCTGGCCCAGGCGGGTCCGGCGCGCTCCGACCGCGACCGCGGGATGCGGCTATGCCGGGAGCTGCCCCCGCAGGGTGGACGGTGTCTGTGACCGTGTCGACCCTCCCCTGCGGCTGCTCGGCGGGGCCGCCGCGACGACAGCCCACACCGTGCGCTGCCACCTCGACGTGGCCGATCTGCCCGTGCTCCCGCCGTCGATGGCGCCGCGTGGCGAGGTGACAGCGGCCCACGCGACGACCGAGAAGGAGAAGCTGTGATGTCAGAGAGACCCGCCGTGGCCGCGCTCGACCAGCTCGACGAGACGACGCTGCCGAACGAGTTCGCGCTGCTGGCGGAGGTGGCCGCGGATGCCGGGCTCGGCGGGAACACCGCACCGCTGGTCCAGCGCCGCTGGTTCAACCCCACGACCGGCGGGCACGTGAGCGCTGTGGTGTGGGGATCAGGACCACCCGAGGTGGTCCTCCTGCACGACGCCGGTCGCGGGGCCCGCCAGTGGGACGCGGTGATCCTCGCCCTCGGGCGTCCGGCCGTCGCGCTGGACCTGCCCGGCCACGGCCGTTCCAACCGGCGGCGCGATGGTCGGTACGAACCGGTCCGCCTCGCTGTCGTCACTGCCGAGGCGATCGCCTCGTTCGCCCCGCGGGCCCGCCTGGTGGTGGGCAGCGGCCTCGGCGGGCTCACCGCCCTGGCGCTCGCCGCCCGCCGGCCCGAGCTCGTCCACCGCCTCGTCCTGCTCGACACCCTGCCCGGCCTGGGCCGTGCCGTGCGGCCGGCGCCCGGCGCTGCCCCGGCCTCCCGTACGGACGCGGTCCGCCTGCTCGCCGCGACGGTGCCCCTGACCGGTTCTCCCGAGGCGGACCGTCCGGTCAGCGCAGGCGAGCCTGCTGGCCGCAGCGGGCCGGCCGAGGGCCTGGGATCCGCCGGGGGTGTCGCTCTGGTGGACCGGGCGCTGCGCCGTGAGGTGCTCTACGGCACGGTCCGGGAGCCTGACGGTCCCTGGGCCTGGCGCCATGATCCGGCGCTCGCCGCGGTCGACCATGATCCGCAGCGGTCCTGGGACCACCTGACCGCCGCGGTGAGTGCCACCGCCGTGTCCGTCGTGCGGGCCGCATCGTCGTTCTGGGGCGATGACCTCGACGAGGCGGCCCGGCGGGCTGGGGTCCCGGTGCTGACCATCGACGGCGTCGACATCGACGCGGAGATCGAACAGCCGGTGACGCTGGCCCGCGTACTCGACGGGGTCCTGGCGGACCCGGCCGACAGGACCCGTACCCCTGCCCCGAACGCACCCCTGCTGGAAAGGACACCTCGCTCATGACCGACGAGATTCCCGTCGTTGACCTGGCCGCGGCCCTGGCCGAGGACGCACCCGCGGACCTGCTGGCCCGCGTGCGCACGGCAGCCGAGCGGATCGGCCTGATCCAGGTGGTCAACCACGGCGTTCCCCTGGAGCTGATCGCGGATTTCGAGCGTCGGGTCGAGCGGATCCTGCGCCTGCCCCAGGCGGAGAAGGCGAAGCTGGCCAGCCCCACCGGGCACCCCTTCCGGGGCTGGCGGCAGTGGCCCGACGACTTCGGCCGGCTCGAACTCGAACGGTATTCCGTGGGCCAGTTCGACAACCCGGCCGACGCCGCCTCCGCGGGCGTGTCGCAGCGGTGGCTCGGGCTCTACGAACACGCCAATGTCTGGCCGCCGCAGGACCCCGACCTGCGCGAGGTCACCTTCGCCTATGCCGCAGCGACCACGGTCCTGGCCCAACGGGTGCTCGGCCTGTACGAGCGGGTGCTCGGCCTGCCGGCCGGCAGCTTCCCGCACGACGGGCCGCACCACACCAACCTGGTCGTCAACGACTACCCGACCTGGACCTACCCGGATGTCGAGTCCGACGAGGACAAGCTTCTTCTCCTGGAGCACGCGGACGGTTCCGCGGTGACGGTCCTGCACCAACGCGGCGACTACTCCGGGCTGCAGGCGCAACGGCCCGACGGCACCTGGATCCCGGTGCCCGTCGTGCCCGGGGCGTTGCAGGTGTTCTCCGGAACGATTCTCACCCGCTGGACCAACGGTCTGTTCCGGCCGGTGCGCCACCGGGTCGTCGCCGGCGGTGGCGTGACCCGACGGTCGACCGGAATCTTCTTCCATCCGAGCCTGGACACCGTGCTGGAGCCGCTGGCGGAGTTCGTCGGGGCGGACGGCACGGATTTCGAGCCCGTCGTCCTCGGCGAGATCGACGAGACCAACGTCGAGGACTACCTGCGGGTCTTCGGCCGGCCGGAGCAGGTGGCCGCGTGGCGGGAGGGCCGTCCGTACGTCTCGGAGCTCGCGGAGACCTCCGCCGGCCGCTGACCGGCTACGGAGACCAAACGCCGGCTACCCGTCAGCGTGCGGCCCAGCCCCGCCACCACGCTGGCGCTGAGGGTGGCGATGCTCGATACCGTCGCGGCGCTACTCAGCCCCGCCCTGGCCGTCATCGCGTGGAAGCTGGGCGGCCGCCAGCACCCGCCGCCGCAGGGAACGAGCTGCCGGCTGAGTCACCTGCCAGGGGAGTGACCGGTCCGGCAGCGACCAGGGTCCTGATCGCTGCGGGCCTCGGCAGGGCAGGGTCAGGCGATGCCGGCGCCTTTCAGGGTGACCGGTAGTTTCGACACGCCGCGGACGTTCGAGGAGACCTTCATCTCGGCGCGGGCGGGGTCGGCGATGAAGTCGGGGTACCGCTTGAGGATCTCCTCGAAAGCCACCTTGATCTCGAGGCGGGCCAGGTGGGCGCCGAGGCAGCGGTGGATGCCGAAGCCGAAGAACACCGTCGTCGGCTCCTCCGTGCGGTCGAGGCTGAACACGTCCGGGTTCTCGTAGACGCGCTCGTCCCGCAGCGCCGAGCCGGTGATCAGCATGACCCGCTGACCGGCGGGAATGGTCACGCCGTGCAGCTCGATGTCGCGGGTCGAGGTCCGGCCCTGCAGCTGCGACGGGGCGTCGAAGCGCAACGTCTCCCCCGCGGCCCGGTCGTAGAGCGACGGGTCGTCGAGCAGACGACGACGCTGCTCCGGAAAGCGGGTGAGCGCCATCATCCCGTTCGGGATGGTCTTGGCGACGGTCTCGTGGCCGGCGGTGCCGAGCTCGAGGAATCGGAAGGCGATCTCCTCATCGGTCATCCGCCGGGTGGTCGTGCCGTCCTCGTCGTCGGCGACCTCGGTCTCGATCAGCAGACTGATCGGGTCACCGGTCGGGTTCCTGCGCCGCTCGGCGATCAGGGACAGGTAGAGGTTGATCAGGGTCCCGGTGCTCTCGAGGAAGTCCGTATCGGCCTCCTGGCTCTCGCCGCGGGCCAGCATCCGGTCGGAGCACTCGTTGACGACAGCCCGGTGTTCCTCCGGGATGCCGATCAGTTCGCTGATGACGTCGAGCGGAAGCGCGACGGAGAAGTTCTGCACGACGTCGAACTCGCCGGAGTCGGCGACCGCGTCCAGCAGTTCGCCGGCCCGACGGCGGATGTAGGGCTCGAGGGCGAGCATCCGGTTCGGTGTGAACACCCTACCGATGATCTTCCGGTGCCAGCGGTGCTCCGGCGGGTCCTTGAGAATGATCATCGGGGCGCCGGCCTCCGCGCCCTCGATCGTCACGCCACCCGCGCTGGAGTACGTCTGCCAGTCCTTGTGCGCGGCGGTGACATCCGCGTGCCGGGACAGCGCCCAGAACTTCAGATCCGGGTTGTGGTACGCGGGCGCCTCGTCCCGCAGAGCCCGATAGACGGGGTACGGATCGCGGTACGTCGCGAGATCATAGGGGTTGAACTCGACCATCTGCCTTCTCCTACCGTCAGGTGGGTACATCCTGCCTCCAGTCCGCTATCCGCGCCGCCGTCAGCGGTATTGGTGAATATGGGGGCGGCCGCAGCCCGGATCAGGCACCGGAACGGCCGCCAGGGGCGTGCGGCGGTGACAGCGTGGTGGCTCATCGTGTTTCCCTCGGCCTCTGGTCGAACACCACCGGACCGGAATCAGGTCAGGCCCATGGGGCTCCAGAACCCCGATTCGGGCGGTGGTCCGCGCGTTTTCCTGCCGGGCAGGGCCCACATCGGGTAAGCATGGCCGGCCATGCTGTGATCGCTCTTGTCGAACAGGTCCATCATCGGCATCGGATCCAGCTCACCGCCGTACACACCGGACAGCGACACCGTCCCGCCGCGGCGCACCGCCCGGATCGCGGTGTGCAACGCCGTCAGCCTGTCCACCCCGAACCGCTCGGTCAGCGGCCGGGCGAGCAGATCCGGCAACCGGCCGACCGCAGCCTGTGCGGCCTTTCCCAGCGGCGCGCCGTGCGCCTCCATGCCGACCGCATCCACCACCGCGTCCGGCCCGCGCCCGCCGGTGAGTTCGACGAGCTGGGCGGGGACGTCGTCGACCTCACCCAGATCGACGACCTCGGCGCCGAACGCCGCGGCCAGTCGCAGGCGGGCCGGGACCCGGTCGACCCCGATCACCCGGATGTCCCGCGGCACATCCGCCCGGACACCGCCGGCGCCCACATGCCGGGCCACCCGGACGCACATCTGGCCCACCGGCCCGAGCCCGAGCACGGCGACCGTCCCGCCGTCGGGGACGTCGGCGTAGGGGTACGCAGCCGGAGACGGAACGCGACTTTCGATCCTCGCAATCCTCGAAACGAGCCCGAAGACGCTGCCCATCGGCACGCCCGAAAAATATCTGTTCCTGCTCGCCATCCAGACGAAAGGTGCTCTCGGCAACGAGCCTGCCGGACCACCGAGCCGAGCACGTCAACACCCACCGGCCTCACCGCTCCCTTGAGCCGGTCGAACGGGAACCGACCCCGTTTCCACAGGTCGACGAGCCACGGGAGGAAGACCGAGGGGATGCTGTCCCCCTCGAAGCCGTAGCTCACCGACCGGCCGGACATGGCCGTCGGGTGCACCGTCAGGGTGTCGGGCCAGGCGCCCACCAGCACATAGGAACCCGGCCGGTCCCAGTCGCATCGGAGCGCGAGATGTCCATGCACGGACGCGGCAACGGGTGGCGCAACGGATCATCGTGACTGGCGGGGACTCGGGCTCCTCCTGAACGTGGGCGAAAGACCTCAGCCGCGTACGATCTCGTCTCGCGATGCCCTGCGCTTCACACCTGCGGCAGGCCGAAGCCGGCGTCGTGTCCGGGGTTGCCTGCGGTCAGGTCTCATAGGAGGCGGCTGCGGCGCGGTACTGCTCGAGGACCCCGTGGAGGGGTTCGGCGGTGTGCGTGATCGCGTCCGGCTCGGGCCAGGCCGGCGGTCGACCCCCGCCCAGCAGGACGGTGGCGGCCTGTCGCGCGGCGCCGTCGGCGACGTACTCGCCGGCTGGCGGCACCGCCACGGGCACACCGAGCAGGGCTGGGGCGAGTGCGCGGATCGCGGGGGAGCGTGCACCGCCGCCGACGAGGGTGACCTGGTCGATGGGCGCTCCCTGGACGCGGACCGCGGCCAGGCATCCGGCCATGAGGCACAGCACGCCCTCGACCGCGGCGCGGGCCAGGTTCGGGCGTGTCATGGACGCGAGCGTCAGGCCGTGGAGCGAGCCGGTCGCGGTGGGCAGGTTGGGGGTGCGTTCGCCTTCCAGGTAGGGCACGAGGACCAGACCCTGGGCGCCCGGCTGTGCGGTCAGGGCCAGGCGGCTGAGTTCGTCGTGGTCGACGCCGAGGAGCCTGCGGGTCGCGTCGAGGACGCGGCTGGCGTTGAGGGTGCAGGCGAGGGGGAGGTGATGTCCCGTCGCGTCGGCGAAGCCGGCGACGGCACCGGTGGCGTCGTGGGTGCCCACGGGGGAGACCACCGCGACGACACCGGAGGTTCCGAGCGAGACAAGAGCCTCGCCTGGTCGTAGATGCAGCCCCAGCGCGGCGCCCGCGTTGTCGCCGCAGCCGGGGCCGAGGACGACGTGTCCCCAGCCGGCGGTGGGGTCGCCGGACCCGATCGCCTCGTCGGGCGCCGCGACCCGCGGGAGAACGATGCCGTCGACGTCGGTGGGGTCGCGGCGCAGCGCGAGTGCGAGCAGGTCGCGGCGGTAGGTGTTGGTCCCGGCGTCGAAGTAGCCGGTGCCGGAGGCGTCGGAGCGGTCGGTGCGCAGCGTGGCCAACGATGCCGCGCCGGACAGGCGCCACGTCAGCCAGTCGTGCGGCAGGGCGACCGCCGCGATGCGGGCGGCTGCGGCCGGTTCGTGTTCGGCGAGCCAGCGCAGTTTGGTGACGGTGAACGAGGCGACCGGCACCGAGCCGACCGCGGCCGCCCACCGGCGGGCTCCCTGGCCGCGGTCGCCGTCGCCGAGGTCGGCGACGAGGTCGTCGGCCGCCCGGGCCGATCGGGTGTCGTTCCAGAGCAGCGCCGGTCGGATGACGTCGCCGTCGCCGTCGAGGGCGATCAGGGCGTGCTGCTGGCCGGCGACCGCGACGGCCTCGACGTCAGCGAGGCCGCCGGCCTGTTCGAGCGCGGTCCGCAGGGCCGTCCACCAGTGTTCGGGGTCGATCTCGGTTCCGCCGGGATGCGGCGCGGATCCCCGGCGTACGAGTGCGCCGGTGTCGGCGTCCCGGATGACGACCTTGCACGACTGGGTGGAGGAGTCGATACCCGCGACGAGTGCCATGGCGGTGGCCGGCTCAGCCGATGAGGTGCTCGATGGCCAGTTGTTGGAGGGCGACGAACCCGAAGTCCCGTTCGGCGGCCTTGTCGGGGTCGAACGGGTCGTCCGAGGCGAGCAGGTCCGCGGCGGTCTCCCCGGGGTCGAGGGTGGGTTCGGCCAGTTCGAACACGCCGGAGTAGGCCAGTGCCGCCCGCACGCGGGGGTCGGCACGAAACGCGGCCGCCTTTTCGGCCAGCAGCAGGTAGCTGGACATGCAGGCCTGGGCCGATGCCCAGACTCCGGCCATGCCCTCCGTGCGGGACGGCTTGTAGTCGAAGTGGCGTGGCCCGGTGTAGCGGGGGCCGTCCGGATAGCCGGGGAAGCCGTTCTCGAGCAGGTCGACGGTGAAGAACGCCGAGACGAGGTCCCCGTGTCCGAAGACGAGGTCCTGGTCGTACTTCAGGCCCCGTTGGCCGTTAAGGTCGAGATGGAACAGTTTTCCGCTCCACAGGGCCTGCCCCAGGGCGTGGGTGTAGTTGAGATTGGCCATCTGCTCGTGCCCGGTCTCCGGGTTGAGCCCGACGATGTCGCCGTGCTCGAGCTGCGCGATCAGCGCCAGCGCATGCCCGACGGTGGGCAGGAAGATATCCCCGCGTGGCTCGTTCGGCTTCGGCTCGAGGCCGATCCGCAGGTCGTAGCCCTGGGCCTTGATATGGCCGGCGACGGTGTCGATGCCTTCCCGGTAGCGCTCCAGCGCGGCGAAGACATCCTTCGACCCGTCGTACTCGCTGCCCTCCCGGCCACCCCACATCACGAAGGTGGTCGCGCCGAGCTCGGCGGCGAGGTCGACCGCCCGCAGCACCTTGCGCAGACCGAACCGGCGCACGCCCCGGTCGTTCGAGGTCAGTCCGCCGTCCTTGAAGACCGGATGGGTGAACGTGTTGGTGGTGACCATCTCGATGACGAGACCGGCCGCGTCGGTGGCGTCCTTCAACCGGCGGCACCGGCGTCGCGCGGTGGTGTCATCGGCGTCGAACGGGAAGACGTCGTTGTCATGCAGGGTGATGCCCCAGGCGCCGATCTCGGCGAGCCGGTCGGCGTACTCCCAGGGGTCCAGGGCCGCGCGGGTGGCGAGCCCGAACGGGTCGGTCCCGGTCCAGCCGACCGTCCACAGCCCGAAGGAGAACCTGTCGTCGCGGCTGGGCTGACGCGGCATCCCGTGCTCCGATCCTCGTTTTCTCCATTTTGTATTTTCATAAAACATAATTACGTTGGTCGGTAGTGTCAACGCGTGTCCACCGTGCCGCCTCATGCCGGGCCCACCCGTCCCGGGGCGGCACGCCTCGAGACGGGTGCGCCTTCGTCGCCTGGCGGGGCACCGAGCGGCGCCCGCCAGGCGACGCTGCGAAGGAGCAACCTGGCCCTGGTCGCCCGCACCGTTCATGCCCACGCGGAGCCCCCGTCGCGGGCCGATGTCGCCGCGGCGACCTCGATGACCCGGGCCACCGCGTCCCGCCTGGTCGACGAACTGATCGCCGGGGGTGTCGTGGACGAGATCGCGCGCCCGGCGACGGCCCGTCGGGGCCGACCCGCGACCCCGCTCGTCCCCGGCGCCCGGATCGCGGCGCTGGGCCTGCAGATCGATGTCGCCTTTCTGGCCGCCCGGCTGGTCAACCTGCGGGGGGACGTGCTCGCGGAACAGGTCGTGCCCGGCGACTTCGTGGCCAGCGAGCCGGTGGCGACGTTGCGCCGCCTGGGAGCGGCTGGCAGCCGTGTGCTGTCCGAGCTGCCGGCCGGGGTACGGGTCGTCGGAGCCGGCCTGGCCCTGCCCGGCATCGTGTCGCGCGACGAGGGGCTGCTGCTACGGGCGCCGAACCTGGGCTGGACCGACATCCGTCCCGCGCCCCTGCTGGGCGCGCGGTCCCTGCGCGGTCTCCCGTTGACGATCGGAAACGAAGCCGATCTGGCCGCCGGCACGATCGCCGCGGTGGCGCCGGGCCGACCGGGACCGCGGACCGATTTTCTCTACGTGTCGGGCGAGATCGGCATCGGCGGAGCCGTGGTGCGGGCCGGAGACGTCGTGGGCGGCCGCCACGGGTGGGCCGGCGAGATCGGGCACGTCTGTGTCGACCCCGCCGGTCCGACCTGCCGGTGCGGTTCCACCGGCTGCCTCGAGCAGTACGCCGGCCGCCACGCCCTGCTCGCCGCCGCCGGACTACCGGTCACCGCCCCACCGGAACGGCTGCGCCAACGCGCGCAGGCGCGGGATCCCGCGGCCCGCCAGGCCATCTCCACCGCGTCCTGGGCGCTGGCGGTCGCGCTGGCCAGCGTGATCAACGTCTTCGACATTCCCACGGTCGTCCTCGGCGGCCATCTGGCGCAGCTCGTCTCCTGGCTACAGCCGGACCTGGAGGACCAGCTGCGGACGCGGGTGCTCTCGGCACGTTGGTCCCCGCCCCGGATCGTCGCCGCCGAACTCCGCGCCGCCCCGGGGGCGACGGGTGCGGCCTTCGCGGAACTGGCCGCGGTGATCGCCGACCCGGCCCACTGGATCGGGAGCACCTGACGCGACCGCTGGCACGTCGGCGCCGGACGAGCCGACCGCGCCGGGACGGCCACCCGCGCTGGCCGAGGAGCGTGCGGGCTGGCCTGGTCGGGATCCCGCGGGGTTCAGTCGACGGCCGGCCCACCCGGGCGGCGACCACGCAGGACGCGACCTGGAGCCGGGCGGGCGGACTGATCGCGGCGCTGTTGGTCGCTGGCGCCGTGGTGACGGTCTGCGTACTGTTCCTCCTACCCCAACGACCTGGCCTCGGGCTTTCACCGGGATGATCGTCTGTTGGGTTGCCGCAAAGAGGAAAGTGCTCCTGAACAGGGAGGATCGGGCTTGTCGAGGGCCTGATCTATCCCGTACCAAGGAGCACCTTCGCGGTGAAGCCTACCGGTGTGTACCCGTCTGTCGTCGTCGACGCCGCGGGGTTGAGGCTGGCTCGCTTGACACCCGTGCGGACGGGTCGGCTGGGGTGCGCTGCCGGATAAATCTATGTCGCAGGGTGAGCGATTCGCTGCTGCAGGTATATGATCGTCGACCCGACCTGGCCAGGATCGGGTGCGCCGATGCAAGATTACATCTCCTGGATGGCGAGCGCGAGATCGGGCTGCGTTGCATGCCGGGTCGCTTCAGGGGAGGCCCAGAGCAACCGGATTCGTCGATGCGGAAGTCACCGGCGCTGTGAATGCAGATGATGGCCGTATACAAGGTTGTGCTGCGGCTCATTGGTCGTGCTGTGGGCTCTGATGAGCCGCAGCGTCGTCGTTGTGGGATTCGGCGGGCCACGCGTCCGACTCGGGTGAAGGTCTGGGCTATGAGGTCGACGGCTACGGTAAGGCTCGCGTTGGTCCCGGGTGCGTCGCATGCCAGGTGGGTGGAGGCGCCAGTGGCGACGGAGGCGCGGCGCGAATGAGGGCGAGGACGGCGGCGAGGACTGCCCGGTGGTGGTGAATGTTGATCGCGGGTGCGGCGCTGGCCGATGACGCAGGCGGTGTTTCGTTCGTGTGGGGTCTGGATGTGGGCGAGGTGGCGTTCGTGCCGCTCTGCGGGAGGGGAGCTGGTCGCGGCGCCATGAGCAGGTCGAGTCAGCGGGCTGAGCAGGAAGAGCTGCGGATCCGGATGCACGCGGCCGGGATGAGCCGTGACGAGATCGCCGCGGAGCTCGGCCGCCGCTGTCGGCTTCGGCCCCGGGCGGCCCACCGTCTCGCGTGCGGCTGGTCGCAGAGAGGGGCCGGCCCGTGCGGCGGCAGGGCAGGAGCTTCTCGATCCGGCCCACGATCTCGGCGATCTCGTCCGTGGACAGCCCCACGGTAGACTGGTAGCGCACCGGCTTCTGCTTCTTCGGGATTTTTGTTGTGTGGTAACTCCAATCTTTCCGTGAACAGGGCCGGTGTCCTTCACCGGCTCCCGGCAGAGTCGACCCGTTGGCAGCTGGTCGAGAAATGTTGACGCTGCGGTGGTTGGCGACTGATTGTGCGGCGTCGCCGTCCCCCTTCAGGTTCCCGGCCGGACATCAATCAGTCAGGTAGGAAACGGATCGGATGTCGGCACTTCAACACTTCAATCAGGGCCTATGAATAACGCTCTGGGCGTTGGAACACTCGCTGGAGTCCCGTGAGGGCATGCTCGCGTTTGTGGAGAAGTGAGCGCCCGAGCGGGTCAAAAGTGTAGTTCGCGTAGCACGGACGGCTCTGACATGCCATCACGCCGGACCTGACTCCGCGGCGCTCGGCTCGAGCTGGTCGAGATAGCGCTCGACGAGGTCCAGCACTTCCTGGTGACCGGTCGTGATGCCCATGACGTCCTCCATCACGAGGATGCGCGCGACGGCGCTCATCATGACGGTCACCGCCCCGGCCGGAACCGCTTCGTAGCCGTGGCTGGCGAACCGCGCCGCGACGGCCTTGATCTCGAGGGCGCGAAAACGCTCGGCATACTCGGCTATTTCCGCTCGGATGGTCTTGCGGTGGTTCGCGAGCGCCTGGAACTCGGCGAGCAGCAGCGCTCCGCCAGGTTCCCTGGCCAGTCCCCACAGGACGCGTAGTGGCTGGTGGGTGGCGAGGGCCTGTTCGTAGCGGCTGAGGTTCGCCTCCGCGCCCTTCCGGAAGAGCGCCAGGAACAGGTCGTCCATTGTGTGGAAGTAGTAATGCACCAAGGCGGGCTTCACGCCCGCCCGCGCCGCGACCCGGCGTGAGGTGGCGGCGGCGTAGCCCTCCTCGATCATGATCGCGGCGGTCACGTCGAGCAGCGCGGCTCTCGTCTCCGAGTCCGCCGCGCCCAGTCGACGCGTCGCGGTCACCGCGCGGCGCCAGGCGCCGCAGGCAGATCGCTTGACGAGCCGGCCGGTCGGACGATAGGCATGTGCTCAGCATAGCGATTGGGCGAACGCTCAGCATCACGCGTCGCCGCCGGTAATTCGCGTGGTGAGGAGCGAACGGATGACGACGGACACCGCCCTGGCCTGGGATCCCTACGACCAGGCCTACGCCGCGGACCCGTACCCGATCTACCAGCGGCTACGGGAGCGGGCTCCCCTCTACTACAACGAGCAGTATGACTTCTTCGCGATCACCCGGTTCGCCGACATCGAGCGCAGCGTGCCGAACTGGAAGACGTTCTCGTCCGCCAGGGGCGGTGTTCTGGAAATCATCAAGTCGGGTATGGAACTGCCCCCCGGAACCCTCATCTTCGAGGACCCGCCGAGCCACGACCTGCACCGCGGTCTGCTGGCCCGGGTCTTCACCCCGAGGCGTGTCCTTGGGCTCGAGCCGAAGATCCGTGAATTCTGCGTCCGCACACTCGATCCGCTCATCGGGGCGGGCGAGTTCGACATGATCGAGGATTTCGGAAACGAGTTCCCGATGCGAGTCATCGGCATGCTCCTTGGTATTCCGGAGTCCGACCAGGCCGACATCCGGGACGCGGGCAACGAGGCGTTGCAAACCCAGCCCGGAGGCCAGATGGACCTCTCCGGGGGCGCGCTCATGTCCGGGGAGATCTTCGGCCCCTACATCGACTGGCGCCGCGAGAACCCGTCCGACGACCTGATGACCGAACTGCTCACCAACGAGTTCACCGATGAGAACGGCGTCACCCGGACCCTGACCCGCGACGAGATCCTCACCTACGTCACGGTCGTTGCCGGCGCCGGTAACGAGACCACCGGCCGTCTGATCGGCTGGGCCACCTCGACGCTCGCGAAATTCCCGGATGCCCGCGACGAACTGGTAGCCGACCCGTCGCTGATTCCCAACGCCATCGAGGAGCTGTTGCGTTTCGAGCCGCCCGGCCACGCGTTGGCCCGCTATGTCACCAGCGACGTCGAGTTCCATGGTCAGTCGGTGCCCGCGGGCTCGACGATGCTCTTCGTCCTCGCGGCGGCCAACCGTGACCCGGCCCGTTATCCGGATCCGAACACCTTCACCATCCGTCGTCACGTCGGCCAGCAGCTGACCTTCGGGCTGGGGGGTCATTACTGCCTCGGCGCCGCGTTGGCCCGGCTGGAGGGCCGAATCGCGCTGGAGGAGATCCTTCGGCATTTTCCGAGGTGGGAGGTCAACTGGGCGCAGGCGAAGCTCGCCTCGACGTCGACCGTACGCGGCTGGGAGTCCCTGCCGATCACAGTCGGCTAGGGTCTGTTTGGGACAGTGCCGTCGACGAGCGCACTCAGCCAGGCCCGTGAGCGGCTCCGCGAGGAGCCGCTGAAGCTGTTGTTCGAGCGGGTCGCGGTCCCGCTCGCGGAGCTGGGCACGACAGGTGCGTGGCTTCGTTCGTGGCGGCTCCTGGCCATCGGCGGCGTCAACATCGACGTCCCGGACACCGCCGAGAACCTCACCATGCTGGTCACCGCAGACCGGGGATTCCTCAGCTTCGAGCTGTGGGCGGAGTTCATGGCGACCGGCGCCGACCTGATCCCGACCGTCGAACGGCCGATCGTCCTGAGGGTGAGGCACCGCTGATGGGCGAACCGATTCCCACGCTCGGCCAGCTGGCCGTCACGGGCGAGGGCCCGGCGGATGCCGCCGGGCGGCTCCGGCCGGAGGTCGCTGCCGAGATGCTCACGAGCGCAACGCAGGCGGCGACGTGCGGCTGCGCCGCCGTGCGCTGATCGTGAACGCGCCGCTGTCGGCCGACGACGCCGACACCTTCCAGACGAAGTACGGGGTGCCGGTGCTGACCTCGTACGCGGCGGCGGGTTCACGATCCTGCCCCACGAGGTGCGCGCCGCCCTCGAACGCGACCCGCGCATCCGCGGCGCCTGCGTGGTCGGGCGGGCCGATGCCCGCCTCGGCGCCGTCCCGGTCGCGGCCGGCGTGCTCGACGCCGACGGGTACCTCTGGTACCGCGGCCGTCTCGACGACATGTTCAAGGTCTCCGGCGCGACCGTGTACCCGATGGAGGTGGAGGCGGTGCTGCGCGCCCCGCCGCGGGTCCGCGACGCCGTCGTCACCGACGTGGCCGAGGACGACGGTACGCGGCACGTCGCCGCGCTGGTCGTGGCCGGGGTGCTGGCCGGGCAGGCGGACCTGGACGAGCAGACGGACCTGGCCGAACCGGTGCCGGTCCCGGTTGAGCAGCTTCAAGGTGTCGACCCGCTGGCTGGTGGTGGACGACGCCGCCGACGTGCCTCGGCTGGCCAGTGGCAAGCCCGACGTCCACGCGCTGCGCCGCCTCCTGCGGGACCGGGGCGTGCGCACTCCTGGACGGTGAGGACGGCCCGGCTCCAGGATCAGCCGCTGGCCGACGGAGCGCGGCAGGCCTTTCTGGACAGATCCGAACGCCGGACCGCGACGCTGGTCACCAGGAGTTCAGCGGCACGACGATGGCGCCGGCCAGCGCGGCGCCCCGGTGGAAGAGGTCCACAACGGCGGATCGTCGCGGTGGGCCGGTGCGATGTCGGGGGCAGCCGGCCCGCCGGGGCGAACCGCGGGCCGCGTCATCAGGTGTGCATCGCGGGGAGCAGGACGGGCTTGATGACCTTCCCGGACAGCGAGGCCTCCTCCGCGGCGTTGATCGCCTCCAGCGGGAAGGTCTCGATCAGCCGGTCGAACGGGAACTGGCCCCGGCGCCACAGGTCGAGCAGCCGGGGGATGACGACCTGGGGGTCCGCCCCGCCCTCGAGAATGCTCGACACGGTCTTGCCGATCAGGGCGGCCGGTCCCAGAGTGAGGGGTGCGGTCTGGATCCCCACCAGCCCGCAGTGACCGCCCTGGCGCAGCACGGCGAGCGCATCGCCGATCACCGAGACGTTCCCGGTGGTGTCGAAGCTGAACTCGGCTCCGCCGCCGGTCAGGGCCTGGATTCGCGCGACGAGATCGGACGTGGCACCGTCGAGCAGGTGGGTGGCGCCGAGCTCCATGGCCAGCGTCAACCGATGCTCGTGGAGGTCGACGGCGATGATCGGCCCGGCGCCGGCGACCTTCGCCGCCATGACGGCCGCCAGACCCACCGCGCCCGCGCCGAACACGACGAGGCTGGCGCCGGCCGGGACGTTCAGGTCGACGAACACCGAACCGGCGCCGGTCAGGATGCCGCAGCCCAGCGGCCCCAGTTTCTCCAGGGGCAGGTCCCGGTCGACGACGACGACGCTGCGCTCGGAGGCCAGGCAGTGCGTGGCGAACGAGGACTGGCCGAACCACCGGGAGGAGATCTCGCCGCCGTCACCGCCGTGCACCGCGGTCGTGCCGTCCATGCGCCGGCCGAGGAGGTTGCGCAGCAGGAACGTGTCGCAGTACGGGGGCGCGCCCTTGCGGCAGTTCGCGCACGCACCACAGGAGTCGAAGGAGAGCACCACATGGTCGCCGAGGGACACCCGCCTGACGCCGGCCCCGACGGCCTCGACCACCCCGGCGCCCTCATGGCCCGTGATGATCGGCGGTGGGGAGAACGACCCGGCACCGCGCGGCACCATATCGGTGTGGCACATGCCTGTGCCGACGATCCGGACCAGCACTTCTCCCGGCCCCGGCGGATCGAGCTTGACCTCCTCGATCAGGTAGGGACCATCCGTCTGGCGTAGCACCGCGGCGGTGACCATTGTCGCCTGCCCGGCCGACTCCGGCGGTACGGGTTGGGTCATGCGCGGATCACCAGCATGTCTGTCCCTTCGACGACGCGACCGTGGACCATCGGGCCCGCGGCGGCTTGGCCCCATGCGAATGGCCCCATGCGAATGGCCCCACGCAAAGACCCTAGTTTATATAAATATAATCTATATACGTATCAAGCCGCCACCGGCCATGGTCTCGAGGCCCGCTGACGCCCCTGCTCCCAGCGGCCCGCAAGGCCGGTCGGCTGCCTCGAGCCGGCCGGTTCGGACGACGTGCCCGCCCGGGCCGACCACCGCTGCGCGGCCGGAGAACGGAGGCCTGGCTGGCCGGGACGACGCCAATCTGGCGCGACCTCATGCGATGGGTGACCGTAGCGCTCCGCGAGCGCCCGCATGACGGCGTACAGGTCGGTCGCGAACGGCCCCGGCGAGACCGTGCCGACGAGGATGTTCAGCTCGCCCCAGTGCGCCACGAGCGCAGAGAGCGAGGTCGACAGGTAGGAGATCTTGCTCGATGCGGTGCTGCGTGGAAGATGAAGGATTTGTGGCCCTTCGGCGTCGCCCTGCGGGGGGAGACGTCAAACCACCTCATGCTGCGTTGGCTGAAGACCGTCGTGGTGAGTGATGAGGAAAAGGCACATCGGATGCGTCAGGTGGGGACCAGGAAGGCGAGCGAAAGCGAACCGCTGTCGAAGTGTCGAAACCAGATCAGACAGCATCGAAACTGGGGCGCTTGGGGTTGCTTCAGGATAAGCCTGGCGGGAGCCCGTGTACTGGCCAGGTGGTGCCCGGCATGGAGGCGGCGCGAGCCTGGTCTGCGGCTTTCACGTGGAACGTGGGAAGGCAGATGCCGACACTGCGTGCCCGCCTTGTGGGGCGGGTGGGTGAGAGGGAGCGCGCCGAGCGGCAGGAACCGTAAGGCGCTGAGTACCGTCGCGGCGTCTGCTGGCGGACCGGCCCGTAGTAGCGGGGAAGCCCCGGTAGTCGGGGTGGATGTGAAGGGGTCGGCTCATCGATGGTTTGTTTCGCGCGAGCAACCGGCGTTGCCGGGAGGAGACGTGTGAGCAGGTCAGGTCCGGAAGGCAAGCCGTTTCAGATGCCGAAGCAGCTGGTGTGGGAGGCGTACAGGCGTGTAAGGGCCAACAAGGGTGCCGCCGGGGTGGACGGGCAGTCCTTGGCCGAGTTCGAGTCCGATCTGAGGAACAACCTCTACAAGATCTGGAACCGGATGTCGTCGGGGACCTACTTTCCGCCTCCGGTAATGGCGGTGGAGATACCCAAGGCGGCTGGGGGCACGAGAGTTCTCGGCGTGCCCACGGTTGCCGACCGGGTGGCGCAGACGGTGGCCGCGATGGCGCTGGAGGCCCGCACGGAGTCGATCTTCCATGCGAACTCCTACGGGTACCGGCGTCGGCGCGGCGCGCTGGATGCCGTGGCAGCGTGTCGCCAGCGGTGCTGGAAGAAGGACTGGGTCATTGATATCGATGTTCAGGACTTCTTCGACAGCGTGCCGTGGGACCTCATGACCAAGGCGGTCGAGGCCAACATCACCACCGACCAGACATGGGTGCTGCTCTATGTGAGGCGGTGGCTTGCCGCCCCGCTGCAGCTGCCCGACGGGACCCTGGCAAGGCGGGATCGCGGGACCCCGCAGGGATCGGCGATATCACCCGTGCTCGCCAGCCTGTTCATGCATTACGCGTTCGATCTGTTCCTGGCCCGGAATTTCCCGGGTGTGCAGTTCGAACGCTATGCGGACGACGCGATTGCGCACTGCGCGTCGGAACGGGAGGCCCGCGTGGCGCTGGCCGCGCTTACCAGCCGGATGGCCGAGGTCGGGCTGCGGCTGCACCCGACCAAGACCAAAATTGTGTATTGCAAGGACGGCAGGCGGCGTGGCTCGTACGAGCACACCTCGTTCACGTTCCTGGGGTACACCTTCCGGCCCAGGGGCGCCAGGAGAGCCGACGGGACCATGTTCGTGGGCTTCCAGCCCGCGGTCAGCCCCGAGGCGCTGAAGAAGATGAGCCGGCGGGTCCGCCGATGGCGGATCCACACGCGAACCAGGCACGACCTGAGCGAGCTCGCCGCACTGATCAACCCGGTCGTGGCGGGCTGGATGAACTACTACGGCCGGTTCTACCGGTCGCAGCTGTCGCCCCTCCTGCAACGCATCAACACCTACCTGATGCGGTGGGCTGGCAAGAAGTACAGACGGCTACGCCCGTTCAAGCGGTTCAGGGCATGGTGGACCGGGCTCCTCGATCGAGAGCCCGGCCTGTTCGCGCACTGGGCCTGGGCATCCATGCCGACCGGATCACGGTGAGAAGAGCGGAGTGAACCGAGAGGTTCACGCTCCGTTCTGTGGGAGCCCGGGGGTGGAGATCCCCCCGGGCCACCCGACCAGGGCGGTGTGCCTGGCGGTAGCCTGACTGCCGTGGCGACCTGGGCCGACGTGCGGCGGATCGCGCTCGCCCTGCCGGAGACGAGCGCGGGCACCTCGTTCGGGAACGAGGCGTGGAAGGTGCGGGACAAGACGTTCGCCTGGAGGCGGCCCCTGCGCCGGGGCGATCTCGCGGCCCTCGGCGCGGCCGCGTCGGATGAGACGCCGCTGGCCGTGCGGGTCGCCGACGTGGGCGTGCGTGCGGCGCTCATCGTCGACGACCCGGCCGTCTACTTCACGATTCCACACTTCGAGGGCTATGCCGCGGTGCTGGTGCGGCTCGACCCCGTCGACGTCGACGAGCTCGCCGAGGTGCTGGCAGAGGCCTGGCTAGCCCGCGCCCCCGCCAGTCTCGCCCGCCGACATCCCGACGTCGCCGGTTCGCGTTCGGGGACCGCGCCGCCGGACGCCGCGGGCTGACGCCGTGCGGGAAGCGGAACCTGCCGGGATTCCGCGAACCTTCGGGATCGTCCGAACACTCTGGACCGCGCGGTGGCCGGGGCTCGCGCGGAGGCATGGGACCGCGCGGTGATGGGAGGTCGCGCGGTGGCCGGGGACCGTGCGGAGGTCAGGGCTCGCGCGGAGGGTCGGTATCGCGGGGCGGTTCGGACGGTGCGGAGGTACGCGACGGTGCGGCGGTTCGGGTGGGCACGGCCGGGTGGGCGAGGGCACCGGGCGATGGGCGGGGCCGGCGGGGCGAGCCGAACCGCGATCCTCGTCTGTCAGGGGCGGGCGGTCGCGCACGGCCGGCTGGCGCCTGGGCGGTTCGACGATCCGACGGCGCTGGCGTTGCTGCGTCCCGCGGAACGGGTGGCCGTCGAGCAGGTGCGGGCCGACGCGGTGCCTGTCGGCGCCAGGCCACGGATGGCGTTCGAGATGGTGCGGGCCTGCGGTGACGCGATGGCCCCGCGGACCGTCACGATCGATGACGCCGTCCGGGAGGTGGTGGCGCGCCACGGCGCGGCGGGAACCCAGGTGGTCATCCTCGGCGCGGGCCTGGACGGACGGGCCTGGCAGCTGCGCGAGCTCGCCGGTATACCGGTGTTCGAGGTGGATCATCCGGCGACGCAGCGGGAGAAGCGAGAGCGGGCCGGCGGGCTGGCCGAGCCCGTCTCGGCGCCGGTGTACGTCCCGGTGGACTTCAGCCGGGACGACCTCGGCGACGCGCTGGCCGCCGCGGGGCACCGCGAGTCGGCGCCGACCGTCTGGATCTGGGAGGGCGTCGTGCCCTACCTGACCCGCGGTCAGACGCTCGGGACGCTGCAGGTGATCGCGGCGCGGTCCGCGCCCGGCAGCCGGCTGATCATCCAGTATCACTCGCCGACACCGGGGTTCGCCCTTGGCCGGGGAGCCGCGGCGGTGCTGAGCCGGCTCACCGGCAGCGAGAACCCGATGGCACGGGAGCCGAACCGCTCCGCGTGGACGCCACGGGCAATGGGCCGCGCCGTCGCGGCGGGCGGCTTCACCGTCACCCGCGACGACACGCTGCTCGTCCTGGCCCGGCGGTTCGACACCCCGGCACGGCACCGCCAGTCACTGCGCGGCACCCGCATCCTCGTCGCCGACCGTCCCGCCGGCGGGCCATCGCCTGGCTGAGCGGGCCGCGGCCCGCCGACCACGGCACGGGGCAGCCTTGGCCCTGACTCGCAGAGGTGAGATCATCACGGGTAGCGCCGGTTGTCGCCATGCGGGCCAGCGAGGTCACCGTCGGCCGGTATCGGGGGGCGCACCGGCACCATGACTGTCGAGGACCGGCAGGAACCTGGCACGGAGGATGACGGCGAGCGGGTGGACGCCGCGGGGCTGCTGGGTCTGGCCGCGCTCGCGCGGGACCGGCTGGCGCACCTCCCGGACCCGGCGGACCAGCGGGCGAGTTCCTCGCCGCTGGCGGCCAGCTCGCCGTCATGCTGGAACGGGCCTTCGACGAGTCCGGCCAGCGGCGGCTGCTCGACGCGGCGATCGCGGTGAGCCGACTCGTGGTCGCCGGTGGTGACGGTTCCCAGCGGCTCGCTTCTCGCGGTGCGCACCCCCGCTGGCGAGCTCTGCGGCGGGGTGGTCCGGGTGCACGACGGTATTCTCGAACTACACACCGCACTCGGCGCGACCGCCATCGACCTGCGGACGGTCACCGAGATCCAGGCCGTCAGCTCCCGGTCGCCGTCGCTTTCCGCGTCGGCGATGTAGGTCTCGAGCCGCAGGGCGTTGTCGAGGCAGCTCTCGGTGAACCACAGCAGGTCGTACCGGGTGTCCTTCGCTCCCGTCACCGAGCCCCTCTGCGCGGTGGACGTCATGGTGAACGTCCTTCCTGGCGGCTGCTGCACTGCGTGGTGACCAACCGGGCACCGGCCGGTCGGGGAGCGCGACGGGGTCTGTTGCATCGGCTGATCGTCTGGGCGGAGCGCAGGCGTTTCAGTCCGCGCATGGGCCGGAGCCTGGCTTTCAGACGGCTGTGGTCGGATAGGGTGACGCGTCGCGGTGGGCTGGAGGAACTCCAGCCGGTTTCCCAGGATGTCGAAGGCGTAGAAGCGGCGGAGCCCCGGGAAGTTGTCGTCCCAGGTGACCGTGATGCCCTTGTCGGTCAGCCGGTTCGCCAGCCCGTCCAGATCCTCGACGAGGATGCCGGGGTGGGCCTTGCGCGCCGGCCGGAAGTCTCCTCGACACCGAGGTGGATCTCCAGTCGGTCCGCGCGTAGCCACAGCCCGCCGCGCGTTGCCAGCACCGGCGGCTTCTGGCTCTCGGTCATGCCCAGCACGTCGACGTAGAACCTGCGGCAGAGTTCCTCGCTGCCGGGTGGGATCGCCAGCTGGACGTGGTGTGGGCCCAGGCCGTGCGGGGAGGTGGCGTCGGTCGTGTCGTAGGGCAGTGCGGGACGGTGAACCATGGGTCGCTGTCCTCTCGGGTCACGGCGGCCATCAGCCGGCCGCCCGGTCGAGTCGCGCGCCAGACCCGGTCCACCTCGGACGGTAGGTAGCCGTCCTTCGGCCCGCCAGCACGGCTTCTGAGGTGCCCGGCGCGGCGAGCCAGGTCCATGTTGATCGCCACGAACAGTCGCCGAAGATCCGGAGCGGCGCAGAGGCAACCGTACTCGAGGACCAGGCTCCGGCCGGGGTCCTTCGTCATCCAGACGAAAGGTGCTCTCGACAACGATTCTGTCGGACCACCGGTCGGGCATTTTGCCCATAATATTAGGGGACTACTGCCCTATTTTGATAGACGCTTTGCAGATGTGGATTAGTTCGTGATATGAATATCCAGTCAATTGAGGACTATGTGACTGGTCTCCGGAAGGATTTAATAAGAATGCGTCGGAATCGGATGTGCGTAGTTATTTTCGGAACGCTTCTCGCGTGTGGAGGTATGCTGCCTCTCGCCGGTGCGGCGGTTGCCCAGGCTCCGTATGACAACATCGGTGACTTGGCCTACCAGAATCAGCAGCTCAACGCGAATCTGATCTCCCAGAATGGGACCTACCAAAATATCTACTACAACACCCGGGGGATGGCGCCGATCCGTTCCTGGTAGATTTTCGTCGCCGTGTGCGACATCAATGCGGGGCGGATTCCAACGGTCAGTGCACCGACGGTCCAAATTCTTTCAGATTGTGGGTCTCGGCGTAGGCCTCGTCGGGGTTTTCCAGTCGAGGACTTTCCGGGGTCTGCCGTTGAGTTCGGCGGCGATGGCGTCGAGTTCGTTTTGACTGAAGCCGGAGAGGTCGGTACATTTCGGGCTCTCCGCAGTGGGTTGGGGAGTGTGTACGGTCATGAGCCGTGTGTGACGGCTTGGGGTGACGGAACGTAGTCGCGGTTTGGTTCGGGAAGCGGGACACCCGCCCGCTGAAATGATCGCTCTTGCCAGAAAAAGATCATCAAGCGGGCGGGTGCGTGTGTCCCAGGGTAGAGGCTGTGCGTTGGGTGGGTTGCCGGGGCTGCCGGCCGGGGTCGAGGTCGAGCTGGTCGAGCGGGCGGCCGGAGTCAGCTGGCACACCGCGCACCGTGGCTTCGTCGCGGTGGCCGAGGAGGCGGGGATCGTGGTCACCGCCCCGGCCGCTGGGACCGGGCCCGACGGGCCGGTCGCAGACCAGGAGACCACCGCCGACGGGGAGGCAGGCCGGCCGGTGCGGTCGGTGTCCGGGCCGCTGCCGGGCGTCGAGGTGCTCGGGATCGACGACCACCGCCGGGGCCGTCCCCGCTACCAGCGGGACCCGCTCTCCGGCGGCTGGGTCGCCGACGCCGACCGCTGGCAGACCGGGTTGTTCGACTCCGCTGGTGGCCACGGCCTGCTCGGGGCCGTCGAGGGCAGCACGGCGGCGGCCACGGTCGGCTGGATCGAGGCCCGGCCCGCCGCCTGGCGCGCGGGCATCCGGGCGGTCACGATCGACATGTCCACCGTCTACAAGGCTGCCGCCCGCGACGCGCTCCCACACGCGATGATCGCGGTCGACCCGTTCCACGTCGCGCAGCTGGCGAACAAGGCGGTCGGGGATGTCCGCCGCCGGGTCACCCACCAGCTCCGTGACCGCCGCGGCCGGGCCACCGACCCCGAATACACGATCCGCAACCTGCTGGTGCGCGGCCCCGGCGCACTCTCCGGCAACGGCCGCGCGAAGAACCACCTACTCGACCTGCTCGCGCTCTCCCCGACCCGCACCGGCCGAGCCACCACCCGCACCGACGTCGACCGGGCCCTCACCAGGTTCTTCGACTACTGCGCCACGACCGGCGCGACCGTCCCCGAGATCGTCGCTCTCGCCGAAACGATCTCGGACTGGCGCGTCGAGATCACAGCCGCCGTCCTGCACGGCCTGTCCAACGCCGCGGCTGAGGGAGCCAACCGGCTGATCAAACTCGTCTACCGGACCGCCTTCGGCCTGACCAACGTCGCCAACCAGCAACGTCGCCAACCAGCAACGGCGCGCCCCCACCGACCCCCGCCCCCAGCGCCTCGCCCACATCCGCGGGCTGCTCCTGTCCGGCCAGGCCTCTCCCGCGGTGCTACTGGCATGCGAAGACCACGAGGTGCTGGGCATGGCCACCTACGCGTTCCTCTGGCCGGCCGCGGGCGTGACACAGTCACTTTTCCTCAAGGAACTCTACGTTCGCGAACACGCCCGACGCCGCGGCATCGGAGGCCTCCTCATGGATCACCTCCGCCGCATCGCCACCGAAACCAATTGCAGCAGAGTCGAATGGACCACCGACCTCGACAACCAGTCAGTGCAAAGTTTCTACCGTGCACAGGCTTCACCGTGAATACGGGAAAGGTGTTCTATCGGACGGAGATCTGATGAGCCGAGCCGCATGAGCCGACACCACAGCTCGGCCAGTGTTGTCCGGGGCAGACCGAGGACCGTCGACAGCTCGACGTGGATCAGCTGTTCGCCGTGGGGCCAGTGACGGGTCCCACGGCGTTCTCGACGGGCAGGGCGCCGAGGTCCTGCGTTCCGCACTTCATCGCATGTTCGTGTTGACGTGGCTCTCTGTGGCCGGGGACAATCGACTCTCGTTGATCATCCAGAGGATCTGAGGGACCTGGCCCGGTGACGGTCCGGCAACCTGTCCAGCGCGGGCAAGGTGCCAACGCCAGGAACGATGAGGAAACTCCGATGAGTGTTCAGCTCGATGTTCCTGTTCTCGCTGGTTCCCTGGTGCGGCTGGAGCCGTTGACGATGGAGCACGCGGTCGACCTGGCCGCGGCCGTCGAGGAGGACCGGGAGACCTACGGGTTCACGCTGGTTCCCCGTGGGAGCCAGACGCGGGGGTATGCGGCGGCGCTGTTGGCCAGGCCTGGGCTGACGCCGTTCGCCCAGGTCCGGGTGCGTGACGGGAAAGCCGTGGGGTGCACCGGATTCCTGGATCCGCGGCCCTGGCCGGATCGGCCGGCCCTGCGAGCCGTCGAAATCGGCTCCACCTGGCTCGCGGCGTCCGCGCAGGGCAGCGGCATCAACGCCGAGGCGAAGCTTCTGCTGCTGGGGTATGCGTTCGAGACCCTGGGGGTCGCACGGGTCGATCTGAACACCGACGCCCGCAACCACCGGTGCCGGCGGGCGTTGACACGACTGGGTATCAGCTTCGAGGGCGTCCTTCGCAACTGGTCGATGTCCTGGGCGCCGGGGGAGGAGGGGACGGTGCGGGACTCGGCGATGTTCGCGGTGGTCGCTTCCGAATGGCCGGCTGTCCGACGAGCCCTCATGACCCGTCTGGCCTCGGCGGGCATGGCCGCAGGAGTGTCTGGCCCGCCGGCGTCGTGATCGACTCGATCTTCACCCAGAGATCAACGGGTGCTCAATCTGGCCGACAGGTGCTGCCCGTTCTCAGGAACCGGCGCCGATCTTGTGATGGCTGTGTCCCAGTTTCGGCGGTTGGCCTGCCTTGGGAAGGTCTTCTGTCTCATCCCATCTTGGCGGGCAGGGGGACAGGGGCCAGGTCGACCAGCGGCGGGTGTCCTTGATGTGATGTGGGTATGGCCATCCCGCCGCACATGCATCCGTTCGTGCTCGACGTGGCGCCCGCCCACCGTCGGCGTATCGGCGCGATCGACGTCCACAGCACCGACCCGTCCGCCGAGCGGCGTCGGCCCGCCGTGGTGTTCGTGCACGGCGGGCCCGTACCGGCGCAGCTGGAGCCGACCCCCCGGGACTGGCCGACCTTTCTCGGTTACGGCGCGCTCGCCGCCGCCCATGGCCTCGTCGGGGTCACCGTCGACCATGGCCTGCACGGCCCCGGTGACTACCCGGTCGCCGGGCGGAACGTGCGTTCGGCCGTCGAGCAGGCACGCGCCGTCGAGGGCGTCGACCCCGACCGGGTCGGCCTGTGGTTCTTCTCCGGTGGCGGTCCGCTCGCGGCCGGATGGCTCGCCGCCGTGCCCCCGTGGCTGCGCTGCGTCGCGCTGAGCTACCCGTTCCTGAGCGTTCCGCCGGGCGTCCCGGACGGCGCCGAGTTCGACGCGGTTGGCGCCGTCGCCACCCCGGGGCGGCCGCCGATCCTGCTCACCCGGGTCGGTGCCGAGTTCCCGGTGGCGGTGCCCGGCCAGAACGCCTTCGTCGATGCCGCCCGTGCCCACGGCGTTCCGATCGAGGTCATCGACGTCCCGAACGGTCAGCACGGCTTCGACAGCCTCGACCACACCGACGAGTCCCGAACGGCCGTGACCAGGGCCATGACCTGGGTCGCGGCAACGCTGCACGCCAGGGGTGCCGTCGGGGCGTCCGGCCGCTGACCAACCTGGGCGGCCGGGTCAACTCCGGTGCGGTCTGCCGCGGTACATGGAGCGGAGTCCACGGACATGGTGTACAGAGTGTGATCGTCCAGCGACTTACTGGAGTGGCGGTCCGTGACGTGAAGCGACCGCCGCGTGATCCTTCTCGAGAACGACGAAGAGTTCGATGAGGAGATGCGCGATGGTCGTGCGTCCAGCTGCGGGGACGCTGCGCGCCACTGCTCCGGGGCGCCGGGCGTCCGCCCTCGGCGAGGGTCACAACGATGATCTCTTGCCGGCCGACCTCGACCTCAGCTGCCCGGGCTGATCAGGCTGGGCAGCTGACGTAGGCGCCGGCCGGGAGGCCGAGGTCGGCCAGGTGTGCCCCGGCCCGTACTTACGGCGCCCCCCAGGTGGTCCTGCGCAGGGTGAGGTTGTTGGCGTCGTTGGCGTCGGTCGCGGTGGTGCCGGAGTCGTCGCGCGGTGGCCAGTAGGCGCCGAGGCCGTGCGGGATGAGGTCGCCCAGGCGTGGGCGTAGGTCCTGGCCGAGGGGCGCGCTGATCTCCTTGGGTGGGCGCGGGTCCTTCCACGGGTACATTTTAGCGATAAAATCTCGTAACTGGTCAGGTCTCGTAGATCGTTTGTTTTTGGTCTCACGGCGTGCTGGGGTTTTCTGGTGACCTGGTGGCCTG
>NZ_JALKFT010000026.1:0-74254 GCF_023242945.1 Frankia umida | reverse complement strand
ACGGCTCCCGTGTCGCTCACTGTCCGTGCGCGAGAGCCGAATGACCGCGCTGAGCCCCCGAGTCGCCGCGGCGGGGGGGGGCCCCCCCCCCCCCCCCCCCCGGCGCGGCGCGGGCCGCACGTCCGCGAAGCGGACGCAGCGCAACGCGCCCTCGAAGTCCATCGCGACGGCCCAGAAGCCCCCGCGATCCAGCACCGCCGGGTCGTCGGTGACCTCGAGTACGCCGGTGGCGAGTCGCCCGCCGGCGAGCAGGAACGATCCGGGTGGGCGTGGTCTGACCCGCGCCGCTGCCCCCGTGTGGGACCTGCGCCCCGGAACGCCCGTGTTCGCCCGGCTCACGCCGCTCACCCTAACCGTCACCGCCAGGTGACGCCGCAGCACGCATCCCTGCGCTCGGTCCGCCTCCGACCGGCCCATCCGGGTACCTCGGCGTCCGCGGGCCCCGCGCCGGCCAGGGCCCGCGGACGCCGGCTGGGCCGCCCCGACCCCGTCGCCACCCAGGACACCTGACCTGGTGTCCTGGCCGTGGGCGAAACCGGATGTTCACGTGGGACGCCTTGACCCAGCTCAACATCTCCGCGACGCCCGGCGGGCCATTCGACGTGAGGCCCCTTCGTCCGCTAGAGTTCTACCTGCACCGCCGAACAGGGCAGGTGCGATGCGGACGTGGCTCAGTTGGTAGAGCATCACCTTGCCAAGGTGAGGGTCGCGGGTTCGAATCCCGTCGTCCGCTCGGAAGTAGAGGTTTGAGGTCCGTTGCAGCCGCACCCACCGCGGCGGAGTGGCCGAGTGGCTTAGGCAAGGGCCTGCAAAGCCCTGTACGCGGGTTCGATTCCCGCCTCCGCCTCTGGTCCATCGCGGGCGATTAGCTCAGTGGGAGAGCGCTACCTTGACACGGTAGAGGTCACTGGTTCAATCCCAGTATCGCCCACCCCGGGATCGTAGATCCCTCTTGCACGAACGGCCACTCCACGCGGAGTGGCCGTCGCTGTTTCCAGGCCTGATACGACCCAGGACGGGACGCCCACGGGGCCGCGGCCCTGCAGGCGGTGGGCGGTGGGCGGTGGGCGGTGGGCGGGCACAGCGGACGGTTTCTCGCGGATGCGGGTCCAGGGGCAGCGGCGGTCAGGGGTCGACCTAGCGACGCGGTGTCGGTGATGCCGGCGGTATGCCCAGGAACGACGAGATGCCGTCGGCGAGACCGGTCGCGGCCCGGGCTCGCCACGCCGGGTCGACCAGTTCGGCGGCGTCGGTCGGATTGCGCATGTTGCCGCATTCGAGGAAGACCTTCGGCACCCGGGAGAGGTTCAGCCCGCCGAGGTCGGAGCGGATGGTCATCCCCTGCTGGCCCAGGTAGTCCGCCAGTGGCTCACCGGTGGCCCGGCCGAACGTGGTGCGCAGGGTGGTCGCCAGCCTGGTGGACGGGGCGAGGATCGCCGCGTTCGCCCGGTCGGGGCTCAGTGCCGGCGCGATCACGTGAAACCCCCGTCCGCTGGCCGGCCCGCCGTCGGCGTGGATGGACACCACCGCGTCCGCCCCGAGATCGTTGCCGATCCGCGCCCGCTCGTCGATGCAGGGGCCGACCCCCGTGTCCGCCGTCCGGGTCAGGCGGACCGTGGCACCCCGGGCCCGTAGGAGCCGTGCCGTCCGCTCGGCGAGGTCGAAGGTGAAGGCGTGTTCGGGATAGCCGGCATCGGTCTGCGCGCCGACGGTGTCGCATTCCTTGCTGATGCCGCCGGCCGGGACCTGCCGGCCGATGGCCGCGGGCGCCGCGCCGTTACCGCCGTTGTGCCCCGCGTCCAGCACGATCACCTGGCCGGCGAGGGAGGTCGCCGGCGCCACGTCCGCACCGCCACCCGGCCCGGCACCGCCCGGTGCGTCCCCGTCGCCGAGCAGGGTACGCAGTCCGAACCCGGCGGCCAACGCGAAGATGATCACAAGGACCGCGCCGGACGCCCAGACCACCACCGGCGGCCAGCGTCCCGACCCGTGGTTCGACCACCGGTCCCCGATCAACGCCGACGATGTCCCGATCATGCTCGGTTCCCGGACCGACATCGGCCTCCTGATCGACATCGAAGAACGGCGACCAGTGCCCAGCCGCGCACCGCGGGGGTGTCAGGCCGCCCAGTTCACCGTATGCGACGCTCCGGCCCACCATCGCCGCGGCGCACCCCCGCCACTCCCCCACCCGGATTCCGTCCGCGTCCGCACCATGTCAGGCGGTGACGAAGTCGATCAGGTGTTCCACCGCGCCGAGCAGGCCGACCTCGAGGTCGGCGTAGCTGTCCACACTGGCCAGCACCCGCCGCCACATGTCGGTGGGATCACCGACTCCCAGCGCCTGGCACACCCCTTCCTTCCAGGGCTGCCCCCGCAGCACGGTGGGCCAGGCGGGGATACCCACCGACGCCGGCTTCACCGCCTGCCAGATGTCGATGTAGGGATGCCCGGTGACCAGGACGTGCTCGCCGGCCACCGCCGCGGCGATCCGGCTCTCCTTGCTGCCGGCGACCAGATGGTCGACCAGCACCCCCAGCCGCCGGCCAGGCCCGGGGCGGAAGGTGTCGACCACCCCGGGCAGGTCGTCGACGCCGTCGAGGCTTTCCACCACGACGCCCTCGATCCGCAGGTCGTCACCCCAGACCCGTTCGACCAACGCCGCGTCGTGCAGTCCTTCCACGTAGATGCGGCTGGCCCGGGCGACGCGAGCCCGTTGCCCGGCGACCGCCACGGAGCCGGACGCCGTCCGCGTGGGTGCGGCCGGGCCCGACCGGCGTGGACGCACCAGCGTGACCCGACGCCCCTCGAGCAGAAACCCGCCCGACTCGAGCGGGAACACCCGGCGCGCGCCATGACGGTCCTCCAGCGTCACCCCGCCGGCCTCACTCCCGACCACGGCGCCGCAGAACCCGGTCGCGAGCTCCTCGACGACCAGGTCCCGCTCCAGCTCGACCTCGGGGACGACGGGCGGACGGGGGCGGGCGGCGGGCGCCAGGACGTCCCGACCGTAGTCACGGCTGCGCATGGGGCCGAACCTAAGCCGCGAGCCGGCCATGATCAGGGATATCCGCCCTGGCGTGTCGGGATACGACACGCGGGGACATATCAACCCGAGGCGACATTTCCCACGACAGGCCCACTTTCCCCTCGACGGCTCCGGCTCCCGGCGGGACACTGCCGATCGGGGGTGAACGATCGGTCGGTCAGCGTGACGGGTCGGCACACGCCGACCCGAGCGAAGAGAGGTGGGCCCTGATGCCGGGCGTGGGCTACGGACCGCGGGTCGGGCTGCTGGTGGTGGACGTGCAGAACGACTTCGCCGATCCCGCGGGCAGTCTGTACGTCGCCGACGGCGAACAGGTCATCGCGGGGATAAACGCGCAGGTGGCAGCCGCCCGAGCCGCCGGCTCGCCGGTCTTCTACAGCCAGGACTGGCATCCCGCCGAGACACCGCACTTCGTCACCGGCGGCGGCGTCTGGCCGCCGCACTGCGTCGCGGGCAGCCGTGGCGCAGCCTTCCACCCGGATCTGGTCGTCGACGGCGAGGTGATCCGCAAAGGTGTCGATGGGGCCGACGGGTACTCGGCGTTCTCGGTGCGGGATCCACGCTCGGGGGTCCGCCGGGCGACGTTGCTGGGCGAGCGGCTTGGGCAGCTGGGGATCACCACTCTCGTCGTGGTCGGCCTGGCTGGCGATCACTGTGTGCGGGCCAGCGCACTGGATGCCCGGGCTCAGGGTCTGACGGTGGTGCTGCCCCTGGCGCTCACCCGGTTCGTGAACCTGCACCCCGGCGACGATGACCGGGCCGTGGACGCCATGCGCGAGGCTGGCGTCCTGGTCGGCGGGTGAGCGCACCCGCCCGGGTGGTCGGCAGGCCACACGGTGGACAGGCCGTGCGGACTGCGGGCCACGCCGGCAACGGTCGGCTGACCGCCGTGCACCTGGTCGAGGATCAGGCCGCGCAGTCCCGGCAGACCATCCGACGCTCGTCGAACAGCTGACTGCGGTGGTGCACGAGGTAGCACTGTGTGCAGGTGAACTCGTCGGCCTGCCGGGGCAGGACGCGCAGGTTCAGTTCTTCGCCTGCCAGGTCGGCGCCGGGCAGTCCGAGTTCCGCCTCGAACGGGTCGGCTTCATCGCCCAGATCCGCGGCCGCGTCGGCACGACGGGCCTTGAGTGCCTCCAAACTCTGCTCCGATGCGTCCTCTATGTCGGTCGTACGCGGGGTGTCGTAATCGGTGGCCACTGAGGTAACTCCCAAAATGGTTGTTCGTGGTCGTGCGCAAGCCTCAACGCATAACCGCCGGGGTATGTGCCCGTCAGACCCGCGCTACCCGTATGTGGCCTTGGCCACACGCCGGAACGCGGCCTGCGTCGCTGCGCGACGAACCTCGCCCACAGGCGGCGTCATCCTGACGGAGCGCAGGTCAGCGGGGGTGTGGCCGCTCCCCGCAGACAGTGTCAGCCGGTGCGCCGCAGCCAGGTGATGGGCGCTCCGTGTGCCCCGCGGCGCAGTGGTTCGAGCACGTCGTCCCATGCGGTACCGAGCAGGCGGTGCAGTCCGCGGGCCAGGGTCTCCCGGGCTTCGCCGCGTTCGAGCAGCGCCCGCAGGGCTGCCTCACCGACCACGACGTCACCGTTGGCCGCGATGGCGGCCCGGTGCAGGCCCAGCTCCGGGGTGTAGGAGTAGCGCTCGGCGTCGCAGCCCGAGGAGGGGCCCTCCACGGTCTCGAACGTGACGTGCCCGAGCCGGCGCAGGTTCGCGGCGACCCGGCCCGCGGTCCCCGGGGAGCCCCGCCACTCCAGCCCGGCGAACAGGAACCCCGGTGAACCGGGCTGTGCCGTCCAGGTCAACGACACGGCCGCGGACAGCACTGTGGACACGCCGAACTCGAGATGTGGACACAGCGCTGGCGGACAGGCGAGGACCGCCAGTTTGCCCGGCACCGCGAACGATGACGGGGTTGACGACAGCTCACGAGCTGTCGGGGATATTGCGACCACGCAGGAACCTCCGTCGACGAGGAACGCCTTCCCCTGCGTCTCATCGACCCGTCCCAACCGGCTGACGGAATCGTCCCATGGTCGAGCGGTGGGGACTAGCCCCACCCCCACCCAAAGGTATGACTAATTGGTCGTATCTCGGTGCTCACACCGGCTATGTCACCCGGCCCGATGATGGTTCGCCCGGGTGGTGGTCCCCCTGGCCCGGTCCGGCGAGCAGACCACCGAGGCTGCCCAGCGCCCCGGTCAGCTCGCTCGGCACGATCCACAGCTTGCTCGCCTGGCCCTGGGCGATCTGGGGCAGGGTCTGCAGGTACTGGTAGGCGAGCAGCTTCTGGTCGGGGTTGCCCTCGTGGATGGCACGAAAGACGGTGCCGATCGCCTGCGCCTCGCCCTGCGCGGTGAGGATCTGCGCCTCCCGCTCACCCTCAGCCCGCAGGATCGCGGCCTGCTTCGCACCTTCGGCCCGCAGGATCTCGCTCTGCTTCACACCCTCTGCGGTCAGGATGGCGGCCCGCCGGTCCCGCTCGGCCCGCATCTGCTTCTCCATCGAGTCCTGGATGGAGCGGGGCGGGTCGATCGCCTTGAGCTCGACCCGGTTGACCCGGATGCCCCACCTGCCGGTGGCCTCGTCGAGCACGCCCCGGAGCTGGCCGTTGATCTGGTCGCGCGAGGTGAGGGTGGCCTCGAGGTTCAGCCCACCGATGACGTTGCGCAGGGTGGTCACCGTGAGCTGCTCGATCGCCCGGATGACGTTGGCGATCTCATAGGTGGCCGCCCGCGGGTCGGTGACCTGGAAGTAGATGACGGTGTCGATGCCGACGACGAGGTTGTCCTCGGTGATCACCGGTTGCGGTGGAAAGCTGACGACCTGTTCACGCAGATCGATGCGATCGCGGATGCGGTCGACGAACGGGACCACGATCGCCAGACCCGGGGTGAGTGTGCGGTGATAGCGGCCGAGCCGTTCGACGACCATCGCCCGGGCCTGCGGCACGATCCGCACGGCCCGCACGAGGACGACCAACAGGACCGCCGCGATCACCGCGGCCACGATGACACCTGCCATGAGCTGTTCCCTCCCTGCCTCGGGCGTCAGCCGCCCGGACCCGTCCGCTCGGCTCGGTGCTCAGAGCTCGAACCTGTGCACGATCGCGGTAGCCCCGTCGATGCGCAGCACTCGTGCCTGCTCGCCCGCGTCCAGCACGAGCGAACTGGGGTAGGACCGTGCCGACCAGATCTCGCCGCGGACCTTCACCCGCCCGCCGAGCCCGTCCACCCGCTCGACGACCAGCGCCTGCTCGCCGACCAGCGCCGCCACCCCGGTCACCAGCTGCGGGCCGCGTTGCAGATGCCGGCGGGCCACCGGGCGCAGGCCCAGCCCGAACCCGCCGGCCGCCACGGTGGCGGCGACGATCTGCCAGACCACGTCCACGCCGAGCAGAGCGAGCACCGCCCCCACCAGCGCGCCGAGGCCCAGCATCACGAGAATCAGGTCCAGCGTCATCAGCTCGCCAACGAACAGAGCGCCAGCGACGACGACCCAGATCGCCCAGTCGGCCATGTGGTCATGCTAGGCCTGACCAGGTCGGAACCGATCAATGAAACGTCAATGGCCGGGGCTGGCGGTGCGCGCGATCACCCCGACCGCCGCACGTGTGACGAGTCGGTTCCCGCGCCGACGAATCAGGGCAGGCTCGGTGGCCGTAGGCTTCGGGCCTATGTCGCAGGTTTGGCCGGGTCACCCATATCCCCTTGGCGCCACGTATGACGGTACGGGGACCAACTTCGCGATCTTCTCGGAGGTCGCGCAACAGGTCATGCTCTGCCTGTTCGACGATGCCGGGCATGAGGAGAAGGTCGAACTCAAAGAGGTCGACGCCTTCGTCTGGCATGCCTACCTGCCCTCGGTCGGCCCCGGTCAGCGCTACGGCTACCGCATCGACGGGCCGTACGATCCGGCCACCGGCAACCGCTGCAACCCGGCGAAGCTCCTGCTCGACCCGTACGCCAAGGCCGTCGACGGCGAGATCGCCTGGGACCAGGCGGTCTTCCCGTACACCTTCGGCGACCCGGACAGCGTCAACGACGCCGACTCCGGCCCGCACATGATGAAGTCGGTGGTGATCAGCCCGTTCTTCGACTGGAACGGCGACCGGCCACCGCGCACGCCCTACAACGAGTCGCTGATCTACGAGGCCCACGTCCGCGGACTGACCAAGAACCACCCGGACCTGCCGGACGAGTACCGCGGAACGTACGCGGGCATCGCCCACCCCATCATGATCGAGCACTACCGCAGGATCGGCATCACCGCGATCGAGCTGCTTCCGGTGCACCAGTTCGTCCATGACGAGCATCTGGTCAGCCGCAACCTGCGCAACTACTGGGGCTACAACTCGGTGGCCTTCCTCGCACCGCACAACGGCTACTCCGCCTCCGGCGGGCAGGGCCGGCAGGTGCAGGAGTTCAAGGGGATGGTCCGCAACCTGCACGAGGCCGGGATCGAGGTGATCCTCGACGTCGTCTACAACCACACCGCCGAGGGCAACCACATGGGCCCGATGCTGTGTTTCCGCGGCATCGACAACGCCGCCTACTACCGGCTGGTCGACGAGGACCCGCGCTACTACATGGACTACACGGGCACCGGCAACAGCATGCGGGTGCGCCACCCCCACGTCCTGCAGCTCATCATGGACTCGCTGCGCTACTGGGTGACCGAGATGCACGTCGACGGGTTCCGCTTCGACCTCGCCGCGACCCTGGCCCGTGAGTTCTACGACGTCGACCGGCTGTCGTCGTTCTTCGACCTCGTCCAGCAGGATCCGGTGGTCTCCCAGGTCAAGCTGATCGCCGAGCCGTGGGACCTCGGCGAGGGCGGCTACCAGGTCGGCAACTTCCCGCCCCTGTGGACGGAGTGGAACGGCAAGTACCGCGACACCGTCCGTGACTTCTGGCGGGGGCAGGACCACGGGATCGCCGAGTTCGCCTCCCGGCTGACCGGCTCCAGCGACCTGTACGAGAACTCCGGGCGTCGCCCCTGGGCGTCGATCAACTTCATCACCGCCCATGACGGTTTCACCCTGCGCGACCTCGTCTCGTACAACGACAAGCACAACGAGGCCAACGGCGAGGACAACCGGGACGGCTCCGACGACAACCGTTCGTGGAACTGCGGCGTGGAAGGACCCACCGACGATCCCGCGGTGACCGCGCTTCGCGGCGCGCAGACCCGTAACCTGCTGACGACGCTGCTGCTGTCCCAGGGGGTGCCCATGCTGGTCGCCGGAGACGAGATGGGTCGCACCCAACGCGGCAACAACAACGCCTACTGCCAGGACAGCCCGATCTCCTGGCTGGACTGGTCCGACGCCGAGCGCAACGCCGACCTGGTCGAGTTCGTCAGCCAGGTGTCGAAACTGCGCCGCGACCATGCGATCTTCCGCCGCCGCAAGTTCTTCAAGGGCAACGTGCTGAGCGGCCAGAGTGGCCCGGCCGGTGGCGGCCCGGCCACCGGTGACCCGGCGACGGACACCGACCTGGACCCCGCCAGCAAGGACATCGTCTGGCTGCGCCCGGACGGCACCGAGATGACCAGCGCCGACTGGGAGTCCGGCACCGCCCGCACCCTCGGCGTCTACCTCAACGGCGACGCCATCCGGGACCCGGACGCGCTCGGCCAGCCGATCAAGGACTCGTCCTTCCTGCTGTTCTTCAACGCCCACTTCGAACCGGTCGGCTTCCGCGTGCCGGCCACGAACTTCGGTGGCTCCTGGGAGACAGTGGTGGACACCCGACGGTCCGTCACCCTCGTCGACGCCGATCTGGAGGCGATTCCCCTGGCCACGACCGCCTTCGACCCCAGCGACAGCGGTCGTCTGGTCAAGGCCGGTGATCCGCTCGAGATCGACGCTCGCTCGACGGTCGTGCTGCGCCGTGTCCCCTGACGCGACCATGGGCTCCGGCGGGGCGGGTGCCATGATCGGGGGACGGGCCGGCTCCGGTGACGAGCGGGCGGTTCCGACCTCGACCTACCGGCTGCAGCTCAACCTCGACTTCTCGCTGACCGACGCGACCGTCATCGTCCCGTACCTGGCCTCCCTCGGGGTGTCGCACCTGTACCTGTCGCCGGTGCTGGAGGCCGCGCCCGGTTCGACCCACGGCTACGACGTCGTCGAGCACGGCCAGATCAACCCGGAACTCGGGGGCAGCGGGGGGCTGCGCCGTCTGGTCGCCGCCTGCCGACGCGCGGGTCTCGGCCTGGTCGTGGACGTCGTGCCCAACCACATGGCGGTCGCCCCGCAGGCCGCGAACGCGGCCTGGTGGTCGGTGCTGCGTGAGGGGCCGGACTCGCCGTACGCGAGCTGGTTCGACATCGACTGGGCCAGCCCGGACAACCCGGGCCGGGTCGTCGTGCCGATCCTCGGCGCGGGCCTGGCCGACTGCCTGGCCGCCGGTGAGATCAGCGTGCGCCAGGACGAGGACGGCGCCTGGGTGGTCGCCTACTACGACCACGTGCTGCCGACCGCGCCGGGCACCGCCGACCCCCACGACATCGCCGGCACCCTGGACGCCCAGTACTACCGGCTGTGCTGGTGGCGGGTCGGGGCCACCGAACTGAACTACCGGCGCTTCTTCGACATCACCACCCTGGCGGGCCTGCGCCAGGAGGAACCGGACGTGTTCGCGGCGACCCACCGCCTGCTCATCGAGCAGGTCCGCGCCGGCACGTTCGAGGGTCTGCGCATCGACCATCCGGACGGCCTCGCCGACCCGGAGGGCTACCTGCGCCGGCTCTCCGACGCCGCCGGCGGGGTGTGGACGGTCGTCGAGAAGATCCTCGAGAACGACGAGACGCTGCCCCGGACCTGGGCGTGCGACGGCACCACCGGCTACGACGGCATCGGCCGGATCACCCGGTTGTTCCTCGACCCGCTCGCCGGTCATCCGCTGTCGGTGCTCTACGAGGAGATCACCCGGGCCGATCCGACCTACGAGACCGAGGCGCGAGCCGCGAAGCTGGACGTGCTCGCCGGGGTCCTGCAGCCCGAGGTCGACCGGCTCACCGCCCTGGCACTGGTGGAGTCGCGCCGGGCCCGCGCCGACCTGACCCGCAGCGGGCTGCGCGAGGCGCTGTGCGAGGTACTGGCAGCCTTCGACGTCTACCGTGCCTACATCCGCCCGGACGGCACCCCGAGCCTGGAGGCCCGCGGCCACATCGTGCGGGCCTGTGAGCAGGCCCGGTCGTACCTGCCGGGCCGGGCCACCGAGGTCGACCTGATCGAGGACCTCGCTCTGGGCGGCCCGCCGGAGTTCGTCACCCGCTTCCAGCAGACCTGCGGCCCGGTGATGGCCAAGGGCATCGAGGACACCACGTTCTACCGCTACGCCCGGATGATCGCGCTCAACGAGGTCGGCGGCGACCCGTCCCGCTTCCCCGCGTTCACCACCGGCCATCCGCGTAGCGCCGTCAACGAGTTCCACGAGGCGGCGGTGGCCACCCAGCGGGACTGGCCGCTGACGATGACGACCCTGTCCACCCACGACACCAAACGCTCCGAGGACGTCCGCGCCCGCCTCGCGGTGCTCTCCGAGGACCCGCGTGGCTGGGCGGAGGCCGCCGGACGGCTGGTCCGCCTCGGCGAACGCCACCGTGACACCGAACAGGGCTGGCCCGACCGCCCGACGATCTACTTCCTGTTGCAGACCCTCGTCGGGGCCTGGCCGCTGCCCACCGAGCGGGCCACCCAGTACATGCTCAAGGTCGCCCGCGAGGCCAAGCTGTACACGAGCTGGACCGACCAGGACCCCGCCTATGAGGCGGCCCTGGCGAACTACGTCGAGTCGGTGCTCGAGGACGAGGAGTTCCTCGCGGTGCTGACCGGCTACGTCGGCGCTCTGGTGGAACTGGGCCGGCACAACTCGCTGGCCCAGAAGCTGCTGCAGCTCACCATGCCCGGGGTGCCCGATGTCTATCAGGGCCAGGAGCTGTGGGATCTGTCCCTGGTGGACCCGGACAACCGTCGTCCGGTGAACTTCGGCGACCGCACGAAGCTGCTCGCCGAACTCGGCGCCGACATCCCCGCCGACGACTCCCCGCCGCGACGTCCCCCGCTGCTCGACGACGCGGGCGCCGCGAAACTGCTGGTGGTCGCCCGCGCCCTGCGGGTGCGCCGGGACAACCCGGACTGGTTCGGCGCCCACGCCACCTACCGCCCGCTGTGGGCATCCGGCTCGGCGGCGGAGAACGTCGTGGCGTTCGCCCGCTCCGAGGCGATGGTGACCGTGGTCCCGCGTCTGGTACTGGGTCTGCGCCGCGGCGGCGGCTGGCGGGACACCACCCTGCCGCTGCCGGAGGGCCGCTGGACCGACGTGCTGACCGGGCGCCGCCACGACGGCGGGACGGCCTACGTCCTGCGCCTGCTGCGCGACTTCCCGGTCAGCCTGCTCGTCCGCTCCTGAGGGCCGCGGGCCGGCGGCTCGACTGCCGGCCCACCGGCCCGCGTACGGGCCGGAAACGTCGCCGGCCCTCGGCCGAAGTGTCGCCACCTCGGCCGAGGGCCGGTCGTACCGCCGGGACTACTTGGGCTGCGGGACGATCCGCAGGTAGGGCTTCGGCTCGTTCCAGCTGCCGAAGATCTCCTTGGCCTGGTCGTTGTTGACCGAGCCGGCGATGACGACGTCCTCGCCCTGCTTCCAGTTCACCGGGGTGGCGACCTTGTGCTTGGCGGTCAGCTGCAGCGAGTCGATGACCCGCAGGACCTCGTCGAAGTTGCGGCCGGTGGTCATCGGGTAGACCAGGATCAGCTTGATCTTCTTGTCCGGGCCGATGACGAACACGTTGCGGACGGTCTGGTTGTCCGCGGCCGTGCGGTCGGCCGGGTCACCGCTGACGTTGGCGCCGAGCATCCCGTACGCCTTGGAGACCGCGAAGTCGGAGTCGCCGATCAGCGGGTAGTTCGGCGCGGTGCCCTGGGTCTCCTCGATGTCCTTCGCCCAGCCCTCGTGCTTTTCCACCGGGTCGACGGACAGGCCGATGATCTTCGTGCCGCGCTTGTCGAACTCACCCTTGATGCTGGCCACGTAGCCGAGTTCGGTGGTGCAGATCGGGGTGAAGTTCTTCGGGTGCGAGAACAGCACCGCCCACGAGTCGCCGATCCACTCGTGGAAGCTGATCGGGCCCTCGGTCGTCTGCGCCGTGAAGTCCGGCGCGGTGTCGCCAATCGTCAGAGTCATCGTTGTCTCTCTCCTTGAGTTGTCACTCGCTGGGTACCGCGGGCCCAGGTACCGCGGGCGAGGTCAGTCCTGCGATGGGGTCAGGTGGTGGTGGCCGCCCGACGGACGGGATGGACCGCGCCCCGGCACACAGGGCGCAGGGCTCGACCCGGCCCACAGGCCGTGCGGCGCGAACATGCCGCGGGCGGGGCGGACCCACGCCACCCGCGACCTTGCCATCGAAAGGACGGTCAGGTCACGGCGTACAGCGTCGGCTCCGCCTCGATACGCGGGGGTGTGTCACCCCGCCCACGGCCCACCCGCCCCGCTACATCGTGCGGCGCTCATGTGACACCCCACCTCGCAGCCCGGCACGCAGCTCCGTCACCTCTTCCCACGCCCCAGACCGTACCCATCGGCCTGCCCCGATAGTGCCATCTTGGACAAGCTCAGGGCGTCCCCGCGCCACCCAGGACCACGAGCGACAGCAGAAGGTAGCAGATATTCACGTTGGGTGATCGCAACCGGCACAGCCGCCCCACCGACCGACTTCTCTCCCGCAACGGGCATCCTGGACGGATGATATTGGCGTAATCGCACTGACCCGAGGTGGAGGCACCATGGCGTCGATTCGTGTGGATCCGGATCAGCTGGAGGAGTTCGCCAACCATGTCGTCGAGTTCGGCACGACGATGTCGGACCGGATTCTCAAGCTACAGACCCATTTCGACGGACTCGACTGGGAGGACGTCCAACGAGAGCGGTTCGCCGATCTGGTCGACGAGCACTCCAAACGGCTGATCGCGCTGGTCGAGACCGTCGGCGAGCTCACACCGGCACTACACGCCAAGATCAGCCCGCTGCGCGACTACCTCGGCATGTAGGTCCGCAGGTCAACGAGACGGTGTCGGGGGACCTGTCGTGGTACTCATTGTCGTCAATCCCGGTGTGCTCAGCGCCCACCTCGGACTGCTCCTGAGCACGGCCACCCGGCTTGGTTCGGCCGCCGTGCGCATCACCGCCGCCGCGGCGCGGACGGCCGCACGGGCGGATCAGAACCTGGCCGCCCATCGCGCCCGGGCCGACGCGGCCGCCCAGGCCCGCCGCCTCGCCGAGCAGGTCGTGCGACGGGCGGAGACCGGACTCACCTCGGCCACCCAGGCGGTCGAGGCCGCACGAACCGCGTTGACGCAGGCCCAGGCAAGGACCACGCGGGACGAGGACGGCACCCTCCAGCCCGCCGACACCTGGGCGGAGCAGGCCGCCCTGGCCCGGGCCGAGGCGGAGATCGCCACCGCCCGACGTGCTCTCGTCCGCGCGCAGGAGGAGCTGCGGTGGGCCGTCGCCGCGCTGGCCGAGGCCGAGCGCCGACTACTGTTCGCCCGCTCCGTCCACGGTCGGGCCGGCGAGCAGGTGGCGGCCGCCAGCGCTGTCACCGGCGCGATCACCCGGTTTCAGGAACCGGCGACCGATGCCTCGTTCCTGATCAGTGTGCTGATCGACGTGCTCGACCAGTACCTCGGCGAGGCGGTGTTCACCCGGGCCAGCGCGGCGGCGAGCGCGCTGAACGCCGCGTTCGACGTGGATGTCGGCGGGGCCGGGGACCTGCTCGACATTGGCGACATCGGGGCCGTCTCGCGGAACCTGCTCGACCTGAGCGCGGGCTTCGGTCTCGGCACGGCCACGCTGGCCGGGAGCTGGACCGACGAGGTCGGCCGTCGCTTCCACGACCGCTTCGCGGAACCGTTGGTGGAACATCTGCGCGCCATCGCGCACCACGCCACCGACGTCAGCACGTCCATCCATGGCATCGAGCACGACCTCAGCCGCGACGATCCACCCGAGTCCTGGGAGCACGACTGATGGATGAGCCAGTCCCCCTCATCGACCGGCTGAACGCACTCCGCGCCCAGATCGAGCATGCCCTACGGCAGGCGACGCGCAGCGCCGCGGAAGCCGACGCCCAGCTCACCACGCAACGCAGGAAGATCAGCGAGGTGCGCGGTGACACCCGACGGGACAACGCCCGCTGGCGTGACGCCCACCTTGGCCCGCTGCTGGCACAGGCACGGGAGGCTCTCGGGCCACGGGCGCACCTGTGGGAGCGGGCGCAGCCGTCCCCTCGTGAACTCGCGGCGGTGGACGGCTGTGATCTGCTCGAACTGGTCGATGTGCTGGCACTGGCCGTGCTGCGGCTGCGCTCGATCTGGCGCAGGAAGCGGTACTGGACCGGGATCGCGGTGAGCGCGGCCCGCCGGGCCGACCAGCTGATCGCCGCCGCCGACGCGCGAGCCGACCAGCAGGCCGAGCAGGCCGACCAACAGGCCATCGATGAACATCATGCGGCGGTGAGCGCGGTGCGGCAACGCTGGCAGGCCCAGTTCGCCCGGCTGCGTCCGGTGCTCGCGAACACCATCGCCGACCTCGACGAGCTCGACCGGGCGGCGGAGGCCGACTGGTCCGACTGGTCGACGCCGCACAAGCCGCTGGGCGCCGTGCGGATCGGCCACCACACCCGGCGGGGTTACGGTGGCGAGCCGATCTCGATACCGGCGCAGTTCCCGTTCCCGGCCACCACCAATCTGGTGATCAAGGCGGTGCGCAGGGATCCCGAGCACGCCGACGTCGTGCTCGGCATGGTCTGCCGAATGCTCGCCGCCGTGCCTCCCGGCCAGCTTCGGCTGAGCGTCATCGACCCGCTGGCGCTGGGGACCAGCGTGCGATCCCTGGTCGGGCTCAACTCGGATGACGTCCAGCTGATGGACGCCCCGGTGCACGCGACGACGGACATCGAACGGCGCCTGTCCGACCTGATCAGGCGCATCCAACGAGTCGACCGTGACCTGCTCGGCCCGGACCGGCTGAGCTCCCTGACCGAGTACAACCAGCAGGTCGCCGCACGCCCGGAGCCGTACCACGTGGTGGTGCTGTTCGACTTCCCGAACGGGTTCCGGACCGCGGAGAGCCTGCTGCGCGTCGACCAGGTGATGTCCAACGGGCCGAGCCGCGGGCTTTACACGGTGCTCGTCATCAACGCGGACGACACCGATCATCCGCACCATTTGGAGCTGACCGCCGACGGCCAGGTCCGGCCCGGCCCGGCATGGTCCACACCACCGCCCTCCACACCGCTGCCCTCCGGGCCGGCCTCGTCCGAATCCGCAGACATCGGCGGCTGGGGACTGGAGCTGGGCCGTCCTCGGGAGGGCCGCTGGGAGCCGTCCAAGGCGTTGCGCACCATCGTCGACCGCGTCGCCGACGAGGCACGCGACGCGGGTCTGGTCGTCGTCTCGGTGGAACGCATGTTCGCGCTGGCCGCGCCGGCCCGGATGCCGACCGCCGGCCGAACGCCCGCGTCCGGCCGGCAACCGGTCGGCGGTGTTCCCGGTGCCACCAGACCGATCCTTCCCGGCGACCCGGACTCGTGGTGGCAGGGTGACGCGTCCGCCGGGCTCGTCATACCGCTGGGGATCTACGGGCTCGACGACGTGCAGGCGCTACGCCTGGGCGAGGACACCCGTCAGCACGCCCTGATCGCCGGCACGACCGGCTCCGGCAAGTCGACGCTTCTGCACACGCTGATCATGTCCGCCGCGACCATCTACTCCCCCGACGAGCTGGAGCTCTACCTGGTCGACCTCAAAGGGGGCGTGGAGTTCCAGGAGTACGCGACGCGCTGCCTGCCGCACGCTCGGGTGGTCTCCGTGCGCAGCGAACGCGACTTCGGCCTGGAGACCCTGCGGGACCTGCTCGCCCAGTCCCGCTACCGTGAGCAGCTGTTCAACCGGTACGGCGTGCAGGACCTGGCCGGCTACCGCCAGGCGCGCGCCGCGGCGGGCCCCGGCGACCCGCTGCGCGACGAGCCTGCCCTCCCCCGCGTACTGCTGGTCATCGACGAGTACCACGTCCTGTTCGACAGTGACGACCTGATCGCCCGCACGGCGGCGGACTGCCTGAGTTCCCTGGTCCGTCAGGGGCGCGCCTTCGGCATCGGCGTGCTGATGGCTTCACAGACGCCGAGCAGCAGTGTGTACCTGGGTCCGGACATCATGGGTCAGATCGATGTCCGGATCGCGCTGCGCTGCCCCGAGCACATCAGCCGACGCATCCTCGCCGAGAACAATCCCGCCGCCAGCCGACTGCGTTCCCGCGGCGAGGCAATCTACAACCCGAGTGCCGGCGAACTCGGTTCGGACACCACCTTCCAGGTCGCCTTCCAGGATCGGCAGACCCGTGCGGACCGACTGGACCAGATGAGCCGGCTGGCCCATGCCCGGGGGTTCACCCGCGGACCGGCGGTCTACGACGGTGACCGGCCGGGCGACATCACCCACAACGCGGCCTTCGATGGTTCCGCCGCGGTCACGGTCACGCCGGGGCCAGCCAGACCCGCTGCCGCGGTGCGGGTCTGGCTCGGCGAGCCGACCGGGCTGTCCGGACCGGTCGGCCTGGACTTCGGCGCGCGATCGCGGCGCAGCCTGCTGGTCATCGGCGAGGACGAGGCCAACGTCGGCGTACTCACCTCGGTGGCCGCGAGCCTCGCCCTCGCCGGTATCGGACGCACCCCCGCGGGCACCGGCGCCATCTCGGTGCTCGACTTCACCGGTACGGGACCCTCCGCGCAGTACACCCATGTGCACGCCGAACTCGCCGTGCTCCTGCCCGGTCTCACCCGTCTGCCCACGGGCGAGGCGCTGGCCCACGTCAGTGCCCTCGCCGACGAGGTACGCGGCCGCCACGGCGACGACTCCCACCGGGTGGACCTCGCCACGAACGCGCACTTTCTGCTGATCAACGGCCTGAACCGCTGCCCCGGCGGGCTGCGGGACTCACCTCGCGGCTACCGTCCGAGCGGCTTCGGTGTGCCCCTCGACGTCCTGCTCACACAGGGCTCCGACGTGGGCGTCTTCGTCATCGCGACCCTCGACCCCGGTGCGCAGCGCCAGGTCCACGGCGAGTTCACCAACGAGTTCGGCCCGGTGCTCACCCGCCGCCAGCCCGACGCCTTCGACCACCGGGTCCAGGCGCTGATCGGACGGCGGACGGCGAGCCTGCGTCCGGGCCAGGCACTGCTCGTCGACGACGACACCGAGCGACGCCTGCGCCCCTACCGCATTCCCGCGCCCGGTTGGCTCACCGACCTCGCCGAGCGCCTCCCCCGCGGCTGACATCCACCCGAGGCCGGGAGCGAAGCGCGACGAACGGGCACCTTCGGTTGGGGTCGATTGTCACTGTCACGGCATGTCGGACCTCGGTGGACGGTAGACAGGAGCCTATGAGCACCTTCCGCCTGTGGGCCCCGGACGCCAAGACGGTCAGCCTCGTCGTGGCGGGGGCCACCGGCGACGCCACCCACGAGATGTCCGCCGGGCGCGGGGGCTGGTGGTGGATCAACGTGCCGTCGGCCAGGCACGGGGCGGACTACGCCTACGTGCTCGACGGCGACGACCAGGAACTGCCCGATCCACGTTCGGCCTGGCAGCCCCACGGCGTGCACGGGCGCTCCCGGCTCGTCGAGCACTCCACCTTCACCTGGACGGACGCGAGCTGGCGGGGCATCGCCCTGGCCGGCAGCGTGCTCTACGAACTGCACATCGGGACGTTCACCCCCGAGGGCACCTTCGACGCGGCGATCGAGAAGCTGCCGCACCTGGCCGAACTCGGCATCGACGCGGTCGAACTGCTGCCCGTCAACGCCTTCCCGGGTCGGCACGGCTGGGGTTACGACGGGGTGGGCCTGTTCGCCGTGCACGAGCCGTACGGCGGGCCGGACGGGCTCAAACGGTTCGTCGACGCCGCGCACGCCCACGGCATCGGCGTGATCATGGATGTGGTCTACAACCATCTCGGACCGGACGGCAACTACCTCAACCGGTTCGGCCCGTACTTCACCGACCGTTACATCACCCCGTGGGGCCCGGCGGTCAACCTGGACGCGCCCGGCTCCGACGAGGTGCGCGCGTTCATCCTGGGCAGCGCCCTGTCCTGGCTGCGTGAGTACCACTGCGACGGCCTGCGGCTGGACGCGGTGCACGCCTTCCAGGACAGTCGGGCGCTGCACCTGCTCGAGGAGATCGCCGAGTCGGTGCACCGGCTCGGCGCCCAGCAGCGCCGTCCGCTGTTCGCCGTCGCCGAGTCCGACCTGAACGACCCGCGTCTCGTCGTCGCCCCCGAAGCCGGCGGTTACGGGCTGGACGGCCAGTGGTGCGACGACGCCCACCACGCGCTGTGGGCGACGCTGTCCGGCGAGCGGCAGGGCTACTACATCGACTTCGGTTCACTCGCCACCCTCGCCCATGCCCTGACCAGGGGTTTCGTGCATGAAGGCGGCTACTCGACGTTTCGGGCCCGCTCCCATGGCCGGCCGATGCCGGCGACCACCCCGGCCTACCGGTTCGTCACGTTCCTGCAGAACCACGACCAGATCGGCAACCGGGCGCTCGGCGACCGTTCGTCCACGCAGCTCAGCGATGGTCTGCTGCGTATCGGAGCCGCGCTGCTGCTCACCTCGGCGCTCACCCCGATGCTGTTCATGGGTGAGGAGTGGGGTGCGCACACGCCCTGGCAGTACTTCACCGACCACACCGATCCGGACCTGGGCGACGCGGTCCGCAACGGCCGCCGCGCCGAGTTCGCCGCCCACGGCTGGGGCCCCGAGCAGGTCCCCGACCCACAGGACCCGGCCACCTTCGAGCGGTCACGGCTGGACTGGTCCGAGCCGACCCGCCCCGGCCACGGCAGCCTGCTCGACTGGCATCGCCGGCTGATCGGCCTGCGTCGCCGGCTGCCCGCGCTCACCGATCCGGCCTGGTCGTCGGTCGCCTGCACCTTCGACGAGCAGGCTCGCTGGCTGGTCGTGCGCCGCGGGGATGTCGCGATAGTCGTCAACTTCGCCGACGAACGTCAGGCGGTGCCGCTCGACGGCGTCCCGTTCGACGCGCCGGCCGCCTCCACCCCCGGTTTCACCTACATGCCCGGACGGGTGGAACTCGACGGCGAGTCGGTCGTCATCACCCGCCTGCTCCCCACCGAACACCCCGCCGGCTGACCGCCGCACCGCCTGGGCACCCGGCCGGGTGTCAGCGGCGGGTGCGGTCGCGCATCAGGTAGGCGTAGAGCCCACCCAGCACCGCCAGCCCCACCAGCAGCACCATGACGAGCAGGACGACGTAGGTTCCCATACCCGCATCGTCGCAGGGCCCCGCCTCGTCGGCGACAGACAGGTGGCGCGGGGCCGCCGGCGGATACAGTCGGCGCCGTGCGCTACCTGTTCTCCGAGACCGAACCGGCACCGGCCGTCCCCCCGCGGGGGGAGGTCGATCTCGACCAGGCGTACGCCTATCCGGAGAAGGCCGCCACACACAGTTACGTGCGGTCGAACTTCGTCAGCGCCGCGGACGGCGCCGCCGAGGTCGACGGCCGCTCCGGCCCGCTGGGCGGGGAGGGCGACCGGCAGGTGTTCCGGATGCTGCGCTGGTTGTGTGACGTGGTGCTCGTCGGCGCCGGCACCGTCCGGCATGAGAACTACGGCCCGGTGGTCATCCCGCCACAGCGTCGGGAGCAGCGGGTCGCCACCGGACTCGCGGCCGCGCCGCCGGTGGCGGTCGTCACCGCGTCGGCGGCGTTGGAACCGACCGCCCGGCTGTTCGACACCGAGGTACGCCCCATCATCCTGACCTGTGCCGACGCCCCCGCCGACCGGCGCGCGGCGTTGGCGCGGGTCGCCGAGGTCGTGCTGTGTGGCGACAGCACGGTCGAGCCGGGCGCCGCGCTCGCCGCGCTGGCCGAACGGGGCCTGACCCGGGTGCTGCTCGAGGGCGGCCCGACCCTGCACGCCCAGCTCGCCGCGGCCGGCCTGCTCGACGAACTGTGCCTGACCGTCGCCCCCCTGCTCGCCGGCCCCGGCCACAAGAGCATCACGATGGGCGACGACTGGGCGCGGCCCGTCCCCCTGCGGCTGACCCAGGTTCTCACCGAGGACGGCAGCCTGTTCCTGCGCTACCAGCGAGGCCAGTGCGGTCCCTGACACGAACCCCTCGCGTCAGTCCGGCGGGCGTTGTCCACAGGGGCGGGTCGGCGGTGGTCGCCGGGTGTCGTCGTCCACAGCGCCGGTGCGCGGCCGGCGAGACCCCGCCTGTCGTTGTTACGGTCACCGCACCCCGACCCTGATCCTGACGGTGGTGTGCGATGACGGATGTCGATGCGGCCCGGGCGGCTACGGCGGATGCCCTGGCGGTGGCCCGGCGGGTGCAGGCCGAGGTGGAGCAGGCCCTTGATCAGGTCAACGCTGCCGGCGTCGCGGCCTGGGAGGGCGCCGCGGCCGAGCAGGCCGCGCAGCGGCTGCGCCGGTTGGCCGTCGAGGCCGCGGCGGTGCTGGCGAGCTGCGTGCGCCTGTGCGAGCAGGCCGGGCTCGCCACCGGTCCACCCCAACCTCCGCCGCCGTCCCCGCCGTCCCCGCTGTCGTCGCCGTCCGGGCGGCAGGCGGGTCCGGCGTCGTGACGGCCCACGGCCTGACGATCCGCACGGCGGCCGGGGCGGAGCCTGGCCGGGTGCTCGTCGATCCGGTGCGGCTACGCGGTCTCGCGAGGGCGGTGGGAGCGGCGGCGCAGGCACTTCGCGCCGGTGCCCGGGCGCTGGAGCGAGCGGCGTCCCTCGCCGCGGGGCTGGCCGGGCTCGCCGGGTTCGTCGAGCAGCTCCTGCGCCTGGCGGCGGCGTTCGACACCGAGGCGGGTGCCCTGACCGACCGCGGTGGCGCCGCCGAGCGGGCCGACGTCGTCCTGCCACGGGTGTCGCTCGCGGCGAGGGACCTTCACGTGCTGCCCGTGATGGCGCGCACGGCGTCGGCGCACACGGCCGCGTGGGTGGCGGGGCGGGCGGCGGCGACATTACTGACGGGCGGTTCCGGTTCCGGTTCCGGTTCCGGCGGCAGCGGCAGCGGCAGCGGCAGCGGCAGCGGCAGCGGCAGCGGCCATGATGCTCGGGCAGGCCGGCGGCTGGGGTCGCCCGGCGCGTCTGGCGTCGGCGGCCCGGGGGGTACCGGCGGCGCCAGCGAGGGTGGCGGGGCCCGGCCGGCGGCGCTGCGGCTGCTGGGCGCGCGGGCGAACGATCCGGAGTTCGTCGCCGGTTTCTACGACACGCTCGGTCCGGCCGGGCTCGCGGCTCTGCTCACCCGGCTGGCCGGGTACGTCCCGGGGCCGCTGGGTCACCGGCCGCCGCCGACCTCGGGCGTGGACCAACCGCAGGCGCACGCGCTGCTGGGGCGCACCTTCGCCGCCTACAGCCGGTTCCGTGGTCTCGACGATGCCTGGCTGGGCCGCTTCAACGTCACCGGGCGCACCGACCGGGTTGACGCGGTGCTGCTCACTCCCCTGCTCGGCGCCGGGCGGTTCGACCGCACCCTGCTTGACCGGCTCGCCCGGCTGACCTTCGGCGCCGGCGACGGCATCACCGACCCGCGCGTGACCGGTGCCGGCATCCGTGCGCAGGCGGTCGACGACGGGCTGCGGGCCGGTGCGTACCAGGTGGCGTTGCTCGACGCGATTCGGCTCGAGCCCGCGCTGGTGGCACAGGTCGCCGCACGTCATGTCGAGCTGGCCGTCGGGGCGTCGATGATCGGCGCGCTGCGGCTGCCGGTGCGGGTCGCCACCCTGCCAGCGGCGACGCTTGCCGCCTGGTCACGGGTGATCGCCGCGGCTGGCTCGCCGGCGGCGCGGGCCGCCGATCCGGCCGGCAGCGCGGCCTTCGTCGGGCGGCTCGTCCAGACGATGGCCGCGACCGACCAACCGACACTGCCGCTGCGGCTGCGGGCGGCGTTCGTCCCGGTGCTGCACACCTACCGTGACGAGCTCTACGCGACGGTGACAGCGGTGGTACCGGGTCGGGCCGACAGCGGGGACCCGGCCGACGGGTTGGCGGACGTGCCCGCCGCCGCCTGGCGGGCGCTGCTGCGGGAGTGTCTGCGCGGTGGTGCGCTGGCCGGTTCGCTGGCCCGTGACGCCGCCGGTTACGGCGTCGATCTCGAGGCTCGGCTGGCGGCCCGAACCCGAGGCTGGAACCAGCCTGCCGGTGGCTATCCCTCGAGTCCCCGCGCGCTGGGCTACCTGCAGGCCGTCCGAGCGCAGACGTTCTTCGCCCAGGTGCTGGTCGACGCGGCCGATGATGTCGTGCGTGACCATGCGGCGTCCGGTGCCGCCCATCGGCGTCGCCAGGGCGCGATCCTGGAACTGCTGGCCACGGTCGCGACGTCCATCGAACCGTCGAACCCCTCGGGAACCATCACCAGGATGACGGTCGGGCTGACCGTCGACGCGCTCGAGATCGCGATCCGCCAGCGATACCGGGACACCGGCACCGCCGGCCCCCGCCGTGTCCTGGCCGGTCTGCGGGCGGCCGCCCGCGATCTGCCTGACTGGGTCGGGGTCTACGAGTCGAGCGCCCGGCTGCTGTGGGCGCGGCGCGCCAGCGATCCGCTTCGGCCCGTCACGGTGACCGATGACGCCGGGCGGCACCGCACCTACACCGGCGATCCGCATCAGGATGGCTTCATCACCGGAGCGCGGACCGATTTTCTCGACGCCACCGGGGCACCCCTGGCGGTGGCGGCGATGACCCCGCGTCAGCGCGGCGCCTACCGGGCCTGGTTGGAGTCGCCGGCCATGGTCGCCAACAACGACCGGCTGCCCATGCTGGCCGGATTCGCCGCCGCGGGCGATACCCGTGTCCCACCCGACCGTGCCCTTCGGCCCGACGCATGAGCTCCGGGATCCGAACCGGGCGTGTCGCGCACCGGTCGACGCGGTCACCGACCCGGGGTCAGCGCAGGACGCGGCTCAGCTCGATCGGCGCCGGCCGGCCGAACACGGCACGCCGCCGGCCGAGGGTCCGAGGATGAGAGGCTCAGAGGATCATGCCGGCGCCGAGGGTGGTGCCGGTGACCTCGTCGATGAGCAGCACGCTGCCCGTCGTGCGGTTGCGGCGGTAGGGGTCGTAGCACAATGGGGACGTCGTGCGCAGCGCGATCCGTCCGATGTCGTTGAGGCCCAGGGTGTCGATGGTCTCGTCCCGGTGCAGGGTGTCGATGTCGACGCGGTAGGAGATGTCGGTGACCATCGCCCGCACCGAGCGGGTGGTGTGCTTGACGCCGATCCGGGCCCGGCGACGCAGCGGCGCGTCCACCATCCAGGACACCATCAGGTTGATGTCCTGGCCGACCGTGGGCTGGTTGTTCGGGCGGGCGATCAGGTCGCCGCGGGAGACGTCCAGGTCGTCCTCGAGGCGCACGGTCACCGACATGGGCGGGAACGCCTCGTCGACCGGGCCCTCGAAGCTGTCGATCCCGGCGACCCGCGTGGTCAGACCCGAGGGCAGCACGATGACGTCGTCGCCGGGCTTGAGCACACCGCCGGCGACCTGCCCCGCGTAGCCGCGGTAGTCGGGTAGTTCCTCGCTGCGGGGACGCACCACCCACTGCACCGGGAACCGGACGTCGATGAGGTTGCGGTCGGAGGCGATGTGCAGCTCCTCCAGATGGTGCAGCAGCGAACTGCCGTCGTACCAGGGGGTGCTGGGCGAACGCGAGACGACGTTGTCGCCACTGAGCGCCGAGACCGGGATCGCGGTGACGTCGACGATCTCGAGCTTCGCCGCGAAATGCCGGAACTCCTCCTTGATCTTCTCGAAGATCTCCCGGTCGAAGTCGACGAGGTCCATCTTGTTCACGCACAGCACCAGGTGCGGAACCTGCAGCAGGGAGGCGAGGAAGGCGTGCCGGCGGGTCTGCTCGACCACACCCTTGCGGGCGTCGACGAGCAGCAGCGCGAGGTCCGCGGTCGAGGCGCCGGTGACCATGTTGCGGGTGTACTGCACGTGCCCGGGAGTGTCGGCGAGGATGAACGACCGCCGGGGGGTCGCGAAGTAGCGGTAGGCGACGTCGATGGTGATGCCCTGCTCACGTTCGGCGCGCAGGCCGTCGGTGAGCAGCGCCAGGTCGACGTAGCCGTCGCCGCGTTCCCGACTGGTCCGCTCGACCGCCGCCAGCTGGTCGGTGAACAGGGACTTCGTGTCGTAGAGCAGCCGGCCGATCAGCGTCGACTTGCCGTCGTCGACGGATCCGGCGGTCGCCACGCGCAGCAGCTCGGCCATCAGAAGTACCCCTCCCGCTTGCGGTCCTCCATGGCGGCCTCGCTGACCCGGTCGTCGGCGCGGGTGGCACCACGTTCGGTGATCCTGGTCGCCGCGACCTCGGCGATGACCTCCTCGGGCGTGTGCGCCGTCGACTCGACCGCACCGGTGCAGGTGATGTCACCGACCGTCCGGTAGCGGATGCGGCGGGGCACGGCGGTCTCGCCGGGGCGGGGCAGCGTCAGCGGCGTGACCGCGAGCAGCATGCCGTCGCGCTCGACGACGTCGCGGCTGTGCGCGTAGTAGATCGAGGGGATCTCGAGCCGCTCCTGGGCGATGTAACGCCAGATGTCGAGCTCGGTCCAGTTCGACAGCGGGAACACCCGGATGTGCTCGCCGGGCCGGTGCCGGCCGTTGTACAGCGACCACAGCTCGGGACGCTGGTTCTTCGGGTCCCACTGGCCGAACTCGTCGCGGAAGGAGTACACCCGCTCCTTGGCCCGGGCCTTCTCCTCGTCGCGGCGCGCGCCACCGAAGACCGCGTCGAACCGGTTGTCGGCGATCGCGTCGAGCAGCACCGGGGTCTGCAACTGGTTGCGGGACGCGCCCGGGCGGGTGTCCTCGGTCAGCGTGCCGGCGTCGATCGCGGCCTGCACGGACGCGACGATCAGGCGGGCGCCGAGCTCCTTGGCGCGATGGTCGCGGAACGCGAGCACCTCGTCGAAGTTGTGCCCGGTGTCGATGTGCAGCAGCGGGAACGGCAGCTTCGCGGGCCAGAACGCCTTCTCCGCCACCCGCAGCATGACGATCGAGTCCTTGCCGCCGCTGAACAGCAACGCGGGACGCTCGAACTCGGCCGCGACCTCACGGAAGATGTGGATCGCTTCGGCCTCGAGCATCTGCAGATGGGTGAGCTCGTAACCCCTGACAGGCACGCGGATACCCCTCGTCGAGCCGGTGTATCCGTCCAAACTAGCCGACCCCAGCGTCCGTAGGCTGGTTTCGCCACCGTTAAGCAGCTCACCCACGTCACACGGCTGTCACCAGACGCCCACCGGGCGCACTCTGATCACCCGGCGACTCGCCCGGGAGCTCATCCGGCGGCGGCGATGGCCGCGAGCACGGCCGTGGCCAGCGGCGCCGTACAGATGACCAGGTCCGGTAGCAGCGGGTCGGGCTGGTTGTAGCGCAGCGCCGAGCCGTCGAGGCGGCTGGTGTGCAGGCCGGCCGCCCTCGCCACAGCCACGGGCGCGGCGGAGTCCCATTCGTACTGGCCCCCGGCGTGCAGGTAGATCTCGGCCTGACCGCGGATGACCGCGCCGGCCTTCGCGCCCGCCGACCCCATCGGCACGATCGTCGCCCCCAGCGCCTCGGCGACCTGGGTGACCAGCAGCGGGGCTCGGGTGCGACTGGCCACGATCCGCGGCGGGCTCACCACCGGCCGGGTCTGCGGCGCGGCGGCGGCCGGCAGCGTGATGCCCAGCGCCGGCAGCGCGACCGCGCCGCAGACGAGCTCACCGCGTTCCCACAACGCGACGTGGACAGCCCAGTCGGAGCGGCCGGGCTCGGCGAACTCGCGGGTGCCGTCAAGCGGATCGACGATCCACACGCGTTCGGCGGCCAGCCGCGCCGGGTCGTCCACACCCTCCTCGGACAGCACCGCGTCCAGCGGCCGGTGGCGGGCCAGGGCCCGGGCCAGCAGCTGGTGCGAGCGGGCGTCCCCGGCGTCGCGCAGCGTGGCGGGTTCGGCGAACCCCACCTCGTCGCGGATCCTGAGCAGAAGTTTGCCGGCATCCGTGGCCAAACGCCGGGCCAGGTCATTGTCGTCGAGTTCGTCGCTCGCGATGTCGACGGGAACGCGAGCCGGCTGGCTGGTGTCGTCGGTGTTCATCGAAGGGGAGTCTGTCACCCGCTACGGTCGCGAGTGTGAGTGCCACCTCTGCTCCGAATCCTGATCGTCACGTCGTCTCCCCGACGGACCCCGCCGCGGGCTCGACCGGGTCCGCGGGCCATCCCGCGGCGTCCGCCGGCGGTGATCCGCTGCTGACGCTGGTCGGCCCGGCCCGGGCGGCCGAGCTGACCTCGGCCTCGCGGGACTGGTCGTCGCTGACCCTCACGCCGGCGCAGCTCGCCGGGCTCGAGCTGCTGCTCGTGGGCGCCTACGGCCCGCATCCCGGCTACCCGGCGCAGGACGAGGTGGCCGGGGTCCCGGTGCCGACCCTGATCGTCCCGACCGGTCTCGACCCGACACCGCAGGTGCCGGCGCCCGGGTCGAGCGTCGCGCTGCGCGACGCCGAGGGCGTGATGATCGCCGCCCTGCACGTGGGGGCGACGATCCCGGCGCCGAGTACGGGGCAGGGCGGGGCGGGGCAGGGTGGGGCGGGGCCGGTACGCCTCGTCGGTGAGCTCGAGGGCATCCGGCTGCCGCATCACCCCGACCATCCGGACCTGCGGCTCACCCCGGACCAGCTGCGCGCGGAACTACGGGCCCGCGGCTGGATCGGCCCCCAGGTCGGCGAGGGTGCCGCGTGGGCGGTGTGGGCCGACGGTCTGCTGCACACCGCGGACGTCGGACGCATCCGGGCGCTGACCCGGCAGGGCAAACGCTGCGTCGTGCTCGCCCCGGTCGGTGGGGCCGACCCGGCGGACGCCCGCCACCATCTGCGGGTGCGCTGCCTGCTGGCGGCGCTGGACGCCGTCGACGCGCCGCTGCGCCCCTCCGAGGCGACGCTCGCCTCCGAGGCGGTGGCCTCCGACGCCCTGGGCACCGGGGGATCGGGGCGCCACCGTGAGCCGACGCCCGACCCCTACCGTCGTCCCGCGCCCGGTGATGCGACGCGCGGCCGACGCAGCCTGCTCGTGCTCGTCCCCGCACTGCCCTCGCCGCTGCTGGTGACGCCGCGTGAGCCGGGCCTGAGCGCGACGGTCCTGAGCGGGCCGGCCAGCACCGGGGCCGCCGCCGGAGCCACTGCCGGCGCTGCCACCGCTGGCGGCAACGGGGACGGCGTCCCGACACCCGGCCAGGATGGCGCCGGTGTCGACGCCGAACCCGGCGCGGCCCGCGATCTCGGCACCCCGGTCAACCCTGGCACACCGGTCGACCTTGGCCTGGAGGCGGCCGAACTGTCCCGGCTCACCGCCGAGCGGGCCCAACTGGCCAGCGCCTACGGTCTGACCGGCAGCCTGACCGGTCCGGCGATCGGCGCCCCGGGGCGCGACGAGCTCGCCTCGCTGCTCGACAGCGGTGGGCCGATTCCCGCCGAGCTCACCCCGCCGACGGTGGCCGCCGAACTGACCCGGGCGGTGCCGCCGCGGCTGCGGCGGGGGCTGACGGTCCTGTTCACCGGGCTGTCCGGCTCCGGCAAGTCGACGCTGGCCGGTCTGCTGGTCTGCCGGTTGCTCGAGGAGGGTGGGCGCCGGGTGACCCTGTTGGACGGGGATGTGGTGCGCACCCATCTGTCGAAGGGCCTCGGCTTCGACCGCGCCGACCGGGACACCAACGTGCGCCGGATCGGGTTCGTCGCGGCGCAGGTCGCCGGGGCGGGAGGCACCGCGGTGTGCGCGCCGATCGCCCCCTACGCCGAGGTGCGCGCCGAGGTACGGGCGATGGTCCGCGCGGCCGGCGGGGGCTTCGTGCTCGTCCATGTGGCGACGCCGGTCGAGGTGTGCGAGGCCCGTGACCGCAAGGGTCTGTACGCCAAGGCCCGGGCCGGGGTGATCCCCGCGTTCACCGGTGTCTCGGACCCGTACGAGGTGCCGCAGGACGCCGACGTCACCGTCGACACCGCCCGGCTCTCGCCCGAGGAGTCCGTCGACCGGGTGCTCGACCATCTGCGCCTGGCCGGCTGGCTCGCCGCCGACTGAGCTCGGGCGCCGACCCGACAGGAGGGGGCCGGCGCCCGGGCGGCGAGCCGGCGGATCAGTAGGCGCCCTCGCGGCGCAGCACGGCGAAGACGGTGCGCCACAGGATGACGAAGTCCATCGCCAGCGACCAGTTCTCCACGTAGCGCAGGTCCAGGCGCACCGACTCGTCCCATTCGAGGTCGGAGCGGCCGCTGATCTGCCACAGGCCGGTCAGACCCGGTTTGACCATGAGGCGGCGGTGCACGTCGTCCTCGTAGCGGGCGACCTCGCTGGGCAGCGGTGGGCGCGGACCGACCAGCGACATGGTGCCGTTGAGCACGTTGAACAGCTGCGGCAGCTCGTCCAGCGACCACTTGCGCAGGAACTTGCCGGCCCGGGTGATGCGCGGGTCGTCACGCATCTTGAACAGCAGTCCCTCGCCCCGCTCGTTGTGCGACTCGAGGTCGGCCTTGCGGGCCTCGGCGTCGATGTACATCGACCGGAACTTGAACATCGTGAAGTGCTCGCCGCCGCGGCCGACCCGGATCTGCTTGAACAGCGCCGGACCGCGGCTGGTGAGGCGCACCGCGAGGCCGAGGCCGAGCAGCAGCGGCGAGAACAGCAGGATCACCGTTATGGCGACGAAGCGGTCGAACACGCCCTTCATCACCCGCCGGGTGCCGGACAGTTCCGGCTCCTCGATGTGCAGCAGCGGCAGCCCGGCCACCGGCCGGATCGAGATCCGCGGGCCGGTCACATCGGTGAGTGCCGAGGAGACCAGCACGTCGACGTCGCTGCCCTCCAGCGTCCACAGCACCCGGCGCAGCGTCTCGCCGTCCATCTGCGGGCAGATCGCCACCGTGGTGGCGTGGGTGGCGCTGATCGCGGTGTGCAGGGTGTCGGAGGTGCCCACGATCGGCACGCCCAGCAGGTCGAAGCCGCTGCGTTCGGGACGGTCGTGGCTGTGCCGGCCGGGTGAGCGGTCCAGCACGACACCGACGACGGCCCAGCCGGATGTCGGGTCTCGTTGGGCCAGTCGCACGAGGGTGGCCGCCGACTCGCCGGCCCCGACGACCAGAACCCGGTGCAGGCAGCGCCCGGAGCGGCGCATCCGGTGCAGGATGCCGCGGCCGATCACCCGCCCGGCCACCGAGAAGACGGTGGCCGCCGGGAAGGCGATGAGCACGTAGCTTCGGGCGATCTCGGCCTTGGTGGCGTAGGAGGCGATGGCCACCGCGGCGGTAAGCCGGGCGGCGGAGTTCACCACCCGGCGGAACTCCTCCGAGCCGCCGCCGAGGAACCGGCTCTCGTAGGCCCGGTTGAGTGACATCGCCAGCACCCAGGCCAGCGGCAGCAGCACCGTCATCAGGATGTACGGCTTGATCGAGATCGGTTCGGTGTCGAAGCTGACCAGGTTGCCGAACCGGACGAAGAAGGCCAGGGCGGCGGCGAGCACACACGCCGCCGCGTCGAACCCGAGCAGCATCCGCACGTAGCGACGTTCCCAGTTGACCTGGGCCCGGTAGGCCAGCGACGGGTCGCCGCCCGCCCGGGCGGCGCTGTGCCGCCCGACCGACGAGCCCAGCGACCCGGCGTTCGACCCGCGCCGGGAGCGGCCACCGCGCCCCTGACCCGGTACCCCGCCGGCCCCGTCGGGCGGCTCCGGTCCGCCGGAGCCGCCATAGCCACCGGGCCCGCCGAACCCGCCAGGATCGGCGGGCCCGCCAGGGCTCATGGGGCCGCTGGGATGTGCGCCGTCCGGCCCGTACTGCGGCCGTACCGGCGGGTACTGCACGCCGGCACCCTGGTCGTCGCGCGGCCGGGCGACGACGTTGGGGCCGCCCGAGCGCCGATTACCCGACATGGTGTCGGTCACCTCTGGACTAGTCCGGTTTGCGCCGGCTCGCAGTAGTTCGCGTTAACGTGTGACTCCCCCGCCGATCGCCCGTACCGCATCGACCGCCCGGCCTGGCGCGGTCGGTCTATCCCGTTCGATCGACGCGAGAACCTGTTCCGACCGCCTCTGGCCGGGGGTCGCTCCGGCGGCGGCGAGCTCATCTTTCGGTGATGCATCGACCGGACCTCCAGCGCTCTTCCCCCGCCACTGAATGAGCCCCACGGGCGGCACGAGGACGACTCGCACCCGCTCGCGGACCTGGGCCGCACGCCCGTGATCACGCCTGGGCCGCCACGGCGGACCAGACCGAACACCTGGCATGACCGGCGCCCTGCTCATGGGCAACGTTACCGGCCCTCTCAGGCCGAACCACCAGCGGGCGGATGGGGCACCCACCCATTCGAGGCGCATGGATCGCCCGTTGCCACGGCGTCATCCGTCCGTTTGCGGCGACTCAAGGTAACAGAGATGGCGCCACGATCCGATAACTCGACGCAACCGGATTTCCGTGATTGCGCTCTGGTCATGACATGCGGGGACCCGGAACCCGAGCGACACGCTGTGTATACAACGAGCGACGATTGTGCTACTGTGCGTCATGCTCCTGGGCGTGACCGAGGAGCTTCCGGGCCCCTGACCTCTGTGGGAGCGCGGACGCAACACCTGCCGTGGACCGTGGTCCGACCCGCACGACGGCGCACCACGAGCACGGCTACAGAACGGTCGGCGTCTGCCGGACGGGTGGGGGCGCCCAGGCAGACGCCGACTGCGTCAGGCCGCGGGCAGCCCCGCACCCGCGCGCGGCGACCGACTGTTCTCGCAGGTCAGCGGCCCTGTTACGGCAGGGCGGCGATGATGTCGGCGACGGGCTTGCGGGCGCCGGTGTAGAAGGGGGTTTCCAGCCGGGTGTGTCGCCGGGCGGAGCTCGCGCGCAGGTGGCGCAGGCAGTCGACGATCCGGTGCAGCTCGTCGGCCTCGAACGCGAGCAGCCACTCGTAGTCGTTGAGACCGAACGACGCCACGGTGTTCGCCCGGACGTCCTCGAACTCGCGCCCCATCATGCCGTGCTCGGCGAGCATCCCCCGTCGCTCGTAATCGGGTAGCAGATACCACTCCAGGGAACGGTTGAACGGGTACACGCAGACATACGTACGGGGGTCCTCCCGGCGCACGAAGGCCGGGATGTGGTTGCGGTTGAACTCGGCCGGGCGGTGCAGCCCGACCGACGACCACACCGGACGCAGATGCCCACCGAGTGTGGTCTGGCGGAACCGCTGGTAGGTCTCCTGCAGCAGATCCGGGTCAGGGCTGGTCCACCACAGCATCAGGTCGGCGTCAGCCCGGTAGCCGGACAGCTCGTAGAGCCCGCGGGTGTAGACGTCCTTGGCGAGGGCGCCCTCGAGCAGCGCCTCGACCTCGTCGGTCAGGGCGCCCCGTTCGGCGGGCAGCCGACGGTCGGCGGCGAAGACCGACCACCCGGTGTAGAGCAGCTCGGCGTTGAGCTCGTTGGCGGACTTCGTGGACTCCGGCATTCGGCGGTCTCCATGGTCGGCCGGCCGGGCCCACCCCGGCCGGAATCGCGGTCAGACTCCGGGGGCAGCCGGCTGGGTCGGGCCACCGTGTGTGGCGCGGACGGCCCCCCGCAACACCGCGGCGGCGGCGGCCTCACCCGAGCGGATGCAGGCGGGGATGCCGATCCCGTCGTAGCCCGCGCCGGCCAGGGCGAGGCCGGCGGGCAGGGACCGGCGCACGGCGGCGACCCGGTTCAGATGGCCCGGCAGGTACTGCGGCAGCCCACCCTCCCAACGGCTCACCCGGGACGCGATCGGACGCGCCAGCAACCCGGTGATCTGCGCGATCTCGGCGGCGGCGATCCCCGCGAGCTCCGTGTCACCACGGGTCAGGTCGCCCTCGGCGCCGGCCCGCCCGAGACTGGCGCGTACCACCGTGAGACCCGCCGCGCCGACGTGCGGCCACTTCGTGGTGAGGAACGTCGCCGCCTTCACCGCGGTTCCCGCCCTGGCCGGCACCAGGAAGCCGCTGCCGGGCGGCGGGGTGACGTCCCGGTAGATGAGCGTCACCAGCCCGACGGAGGCGTACGGGACGCCGGCCAGCGGCGCCGCGGCGTGCGGAACGATCGGGCGCAGCAGCGAGCGGGCCACTCCCGTGGGCACGGCGAGGATCACCGCGTCGGCCAGCAGCGGCTCGGGGGTCACCCCGGTGCGGTCACGCCCGCACACCACCCGCCATCCGGACGCGGTGCGTTCCAGCGCCCGCACGGACACGCCGGTGCGCACGGTGGCGCCGCAGCGCTCGGCCAGCCGCCGGGCGAACCCGCCGAGGCCGCCGCGCACGCTGGCGAACACCGGTGTGGCGGCGGCGCTGGGCGCGGGACCGGTGCGGGCCCGCACCCGGTGCGCGCCGAGCAGCAGCGAACGGTCCTCGGCGAGGATGGGGACGAGCTGGGGCACGGTGGCCCGCAGTGACAGCGCGTCGGCCCGGCCGGCGTACACGCCACCGAGCAGCGGATCGACGAGCAGGTCGACGACCTCCCGGCCGACCCGCGCGCCGACGAAGGCGCCGACGGTCGGATCCTCGGGGAACTGCGAGCGCGGCAGGGCGAGGTCGGCGGCGGCCCGCAGCATCCCCCACGGCGAGAGCACACCCGAGCGGATCAGGCCGAACGCGTCGGTGGGCACCCCGAGCATGGTGTTCGGCGGGATGGGCCGCAGCCGGCCGCGAATCCACAGCGACGCCGACGTCGTGGCCGGATGCACCACGTCATGGCCGAGCCCGATCTGGCGGGCCAGCCGCAGGCCGTCGGGGACCCGGGCGAGAAACGACTCGGCGCCCTCCTCGACGTCCATCCCCTCGATCGGCGTCGTGTGCAGCTTGCCGCCGACCCGCTCGGCCGCGTCCAGGACGGTGACCTCGGCCTGACCAGCCAGCGCGTGGGCGGCGGCGAGCCCGGAAACGCCCGCACCGACGATGACAACCCGCACGTTCCTGCCGCCCTCTCGCAGAGCCACGAACTTCGAACTCACGAACCGCTTCGCACTTTCGCCCCCGCGCGCCCCGGTCACCCGGGCTCGCGGGGGCACCTGGATCAACCCGCGTGGACGACGTCCACGATGTGCGCGAGCACGCCCGGGTCCGTCTCGGGCAGCACACCGTGCCCGAGGTTGAACACGTGCCCCGGTGCCGCCGTGCCACGCGCCAGCACGTCCCGGATCTTCGCGTCCAGCACGTCGTGCGGGGCGAAGACGGCCGCCGGGTCCAGGTTGCCCTGCACCGCGCGGTGCGGCCCGACCCGGCGGGCCGCCGCGTCCAGCGGGACACGCCAGTCGACGCCGACCACGTCCGCGCCGACCTCGCCCATCGCAGCGAGCAGTTCACCGGTGTTGACCCCGAAGTGGATACGGGGCACCTGCCCGGCGAACGCGCCGAGCACCTTCGCGCTGTGCGGGGCCACGTAACGACGGTAGTCCGCCTCGCTGAGCGCGCCCGCCCAGGAGTCGAACAGCTGGATCGCGTCGACCCCGGCGTCGACCTGGACCCGCAGGAACGCCGTGGTGATCCCGGCCAGCCGGTCGAGCAGATCGTGCCAGAGCTTCGGCTCGCTGTACATCAGTTCCTTGGTGCGCAGATGGTTGCGGCTCGGTCCGCCCTCGACCAGGTAGCTGGCCAGGGTGAACGGCGCTCCGGCGAAACCGATCAGCGGCGTGTCGCCCAGCTCGCGCAGCAGCGAGCGGACGCCGTCGGCGATGTAGGGGACGTCGTCGGCCACCAGCTCGCGCAGCCGCGCCACACCGGCCGCGTCCCGCACCGGCTCGGCGACGACCGGCCCGACACCGGCCACGATGTCGATGTCGAGCCCGAGGGCGACCAGTGGCACGACGATGTCGGAGAAGAAGATCGCGGCGTCCGGGCGGAACCGCCGCACCGGCTGCATGGTGATCTCGGTGATCAGCTCCGGGTCGCGGCAGGAGTCAAGCATCGGGATACCGGCCCGTAGCCTGCGGTACTCGGGAAGCACCCGGCCGGCCTGGCGCATGAACCACACGGGTGTGGTCGCGGGCCGCTCACCGCGGCAGGCACGCAGGAACGCAGCCGTGGCTGCGAGATCCGGCCGCCGCGCACCGACAGCGGCGCCGGCGTCGATGTGGACGACAGACATGGCTCGATCGTTGCATGCCCGCCGCGACAGTGCGGGTGCGACCGGGCTCAGGCGGGCTGGCCCGCGCGGGTGAGCCGTGGCGTCGGCATGCTCACGATGGCGTCCCGGCCGCCCTCTGGACGTCGACTATCTTCTACTCTCAGTAGAAGAACACCCTGGTCTGCGCCGTTTCCCTCCGCCCGACCCACGGCCGGGAGCTCCGCGGGCCGCGCGAACCTCGCATGACCGAATGTGACGCAATCGGCTCTCCGCCCAGGCGGACCGCCACCCGCCCGACCATGACCGCCACGCCTCACCACCCAGCCCGCGACCCAGCCCACGATGCGATTCCACGCACCACGACGGAGAGGTCACCGATGACCGGTCAGGCACCCCCCAGCGGCTCCTCGATCCTGACCGCCGCCCGAGCGGTCTCCCTCGCCGAGGCGACGTCCTTCCTGCTCCTGCTCGTCGCCACCGTGATCAAGTACGCGGCGGACCACCCCGGTGGCGTCCGCGTGCTCGGGCCGATCCACGGCGTTCTCTTCCTGACCTACTGCGCCCTCGTCGGCTATCTCGCCTTCGCCGGGCGCTGGCCCCGCCGACGCACCGTCCTCGCCCTCGTGGCGTCGGTGCTGCCGGTGGCACCGTTCTTCGTCGAACGGCGCTGGCTGCACCCCGGCGCACCGGGTACCCCCGGCGGTCCCGCGTTCACCGCCGGCTCCTCCCCTCGCCCCGCACCCGCCGCCGGCCGGCCCTGACCCCTCCCCCAGCCTCGACCCGCTCCATGCGGACCGGACCTTCGATCACGCTCCGAAGTGACCGTGGCCGAACGGTCCGGTGCACAGGATCGCCCACCCGGGTCGTCACGGTCGGCCCATCGACCCCGGACCTGACCACGACGACCCGGGTGTACCTGGCCGGACCGGCGGTGGCGCATCGGCCTCGAAGGCGACCACGGCGACCCATCTGCCGGCCACCCGTCCAGACCATGGGGGCAGCCCCCCGCAAGGCCGCTACCGAGAGTCAGCCTGCTCGGAGACGACCAGGCCCGCCGCCGACGGACGACGTCGGGGTACGAACGTCGCGAGTCGCCCGAGCAGGGACGTCACGCCCACACCCGACCGAGACGGGCTCACGCGACACGCCGCGAGGAATGCGCGGACATTTACGTCTGCCGTGGCACCGTCTGTCCGGTCGGAAAGTGGACAGAGGTGCACGTTGATCCGTGTTCCTGGTTCCTGCGCCGGTGGATTTCCGATGACCGCGACGGGCCGGCGAGCGGGGAGTGAGACGCAGGTGGAACGGATCTGGGTGGACCTCGACGATCAGATCGTGCTCGACTGCGCGGTCTGCGGCGACGAGCGGTCGTTCGAGCGGCCGCCCTGCCTGGACGGACACGGCGCGGACTGTCCGGAGTGGGCCTGCACCGGATGCGGATCGGCCGTGCTGATCGGACCGACGCCGAGCACCGGCGGCCACATGCGCGGCCGCGCCGGGCGCGACGGAGTCCTCGTCCGTGAGCCCTCCGTGCGGGAGACGGCGGCGCGGGAGACGGCGGCGCGTGGGCGGGAGCGGTCCGCCCCGCGGATTCCGGCGTGAGTCTGCACAGTCCGGCGGATTCCGGCGCGAGCCTGCACAGCCCCGTTGCGCACCCGACCTGTGACCGCACGGCCACCCCGCTACGCCGCGGCAACCGGCCACACACAACGGGGTCGAACCCACACGCTCCGACGTCCGCACAGCGCGATCAAGGTCGACGTCCTACCGTTGCCGTCATGGGGGCCGCGCAGTCGTACACGCCGAGCCCGCAGCTCTTTCACGCGGTCGCCGACGCCATGCGCACCGGTATCGGGCGGCTGCGCCCGGAGATCACCGTGCATGAGGTGAGCGCGCCGACCCGGCTCGCTCCCTTCGCCTTCGCGTTGGCCGGTGCCCTGACCGGCGACAGCGCCGATGTCGCGACCGGCCGGCTGGTCATCCTCATGGATCCGGACGGGCAGCCCGCCTGGCACGGCACCTCGCGGATCGTCTGCTATGCCCGGGCCGGGATCGACGCGGAGATCGCCGCCGACCCGCTGCTGGCCGAGGTGACCTGGTCGTGGCTGGGTGAGGCGCTGGCCGCCCACGGGGCCCAGGCGCGGGTGCTGGGCGGCACGGTGACGACGACCTCGTCGCGGCGGATGGGAGTGCTGCGAGCCGAGGGTGACACCTTCGATGTGGAGCTGCGCTGCTCCTGGTCGCCCGACTGGGCGCTGGAGGGCACGCTGCCCCCCGAAGGAACCCTGGCCGGCACCGACGGACCGGCGCCGCCGTGGAACCCGGCCGACGCCATCGCCCAGGTGCTGGCGTTCGGCGATCTGCTCGCCGCGATGGCCGGGCTGCCACCGGCGTTGTCCGGTGTGGTGCCGCTGCCGCAGCGAAGGGCCTGAGGCGCAGGCCCAGACGTTCGACGAGCCGGCGACCGGGAGCCGGCGACCGGCCCGAACGGGCCCGTCGCGCGGGGTGAATCGATCTGGCTATTGTAACAGGCAGACCCGCCACCATGCGTATAATCAGCGCGATTCGCTGAACAGCGCAGCTGCCTCCGCGAGCATTCAGACGTACGATCGCCGATCGTGACGGCGACGGTTCCAGATCCAACAGAGCAGGTCAGCGGGGGTGTAAGCGCAAACGTGGAGGGTGAGCCCAACAGCAGCGCCCGCGAGACCATCCCGCTGCTCGTGCCCGCCGACGGTGTCCCTCCCGTGCTCACCGAGGCCGCGGAGCTCGCCGCGGCGGCCGACCGGCTCGCCGCCGGCACCGGCCCGGTCGCCTTCGACGCCGAACGCGCGTCCGGCTACCGCTACAGCCAGCGGGCGTACCTGATCCAGATCCGCCGCCGCGGCACGGGTTCGCTGCTGCTCGACCCGATCGCCCTGGGCGAGCTGTCGATCATCCAGGCGGCGGTGGGCGACACCGAGTGGGTGCTGCACGCCGCCAGCCAGGATCTGCCCTGCCTGGCCGAGCTGGGGTTGCGTCCGACGGTGCTGTTCGACACCGAACTCGCCGGCCGGCTGCTCGGCTACGAGCGGGTGGGCCTGGGCATGATGGTCGAGCGGGTGCTCGGTTTCGGCTTGGAGAAGGGGCATTCGGCCGCCGACTGGTCGACCCGCCCGCTGCCCGAGCCATGGCTGCGGTACGCGGCTCTCGACGTGGAACTGCTCGTCGAACTGCGCGACGCGCTCGAGGCCGAGCTGCACGAACAGGGCAAGATCGAGTTCGCCCACCAGGAGTTCGCCGCGATCGCGGCCGCGCCCCCACGCGAACCGCGGGCCGAACCCTGGCGGCGCACCAGCGGCATCCACCGCGCCCGTACCCGCCGTCAGCTCGCCGCCGTGCGCGCCATGTGGACCGCGCGGGACAGGCTCGCCCGCACCCGTGACGTCGCCCCCGGCCGGGTCCTGCCCGACAGCGCCATCATGGACGCGGTCCTCAACGCCCCCACCGACGCCGCGGCCCTGATCCGGCTGCCGATCTTCTCCGGCCCCCGCATCCGGCGCACCGCCAGCACCTGGATGGACGCGCTGCGCGGTGCCGCCGCGCTGCCCGACGACGCGCTGCCGGCGCCGGCTGGTCCCAGTGGCGACGGGCTTCCCCCGGCCAACCGCTGGGCCGAACGGGACCCGGTGGCCGCGGCCCGGCTGGCCCGGGTGCGGGCCGCTCTGGCGGCGGTCGCGGCCACGCACACCATGCCGGTGGAGAACCTGCTCGAACCAGCGTTGTCCCGGCGACTCGCCTGGTCGCCACCGCGCCCGTTGGCCGGCCCCACGGTGCGTGGCGCGCTGGTCGCCGGTGGGGCCCGTCCCTGGCAGTGTGAACTCACCGCCGAGGTCCTGCTGGCAGCCCTGGTCGACCCGCCCCCCGAGGCCAGGCCCGCCCGTGGCGCGGCCGGCGCTGCCGCCGCGGCCAGCGGTGCTGGTCCTGCTGGCGGCGCTGGTGCTGCTGGTGCGGTGGCCGGCACTGAGGCTGGGGTTGGCGCTGAGGCTGGGGTTGGCGCTGAGGCTGGGGTTGGCGCTGAGGCTGGGGTTGGCGCTGAGGCTGGGGTTGGCGGTCGGGGTGGGGCGACCGTGGCGGCCGACACCGACACCGACACCGGAGGCGCCGAGGCCGCGGGTCGGTCGGTGGATCGCACGGGCGTCCGTTCGTCCAGCCGGAGTGCGGGCGGGGGCTCCGAACGTACGCGCACCCGCGGCGGCGGGCGCGGTGGGCGTGGCGGGCGCGGAACCGCGGCACATGGGGCTCCGCCCGCGCACGAGACCGGGCCGCCCGGTGGGTCGTCGGGGGCTGCGGGAACCTCGCCCGGGGCATAGCGGGCAACTTCCTACCCGTGGGTAACCTCGAGCGTAGGATGGCCCGTGCCGGCACAGCGTCCACGCCGGTGCCGATCGTGGCCGGTCGGCTTCCTCGGCGAGCAGTCGGCGGCTGGGCGCTGCCGGCAGGGAGGCCAGCGTGTTCGGTTCAGCCCGCGGCCAGGTGCGTGATGTGGTCTTCGTCGACGGTGTTCGCACGCCGTTCGGCAAGGCCAAGGGTGTGTATGCCGAGACCCGGGCGGACGATCTGATCGTCCGGGTTATCCGGGAGTTGCTGCGGCGTAATCCGTCGCTGCCGGCGGCGCGGGTCGACGAGGTGGCGATCGCCGCCACCACGCAGATCGGTGACCAGGGCCTGACCATCGGGCGTACGGCCGCGATCCTCGCGGGCCTGCCCGAGTCGGTGCCCGGCTATGCCGTCGACCGGATGTGCGCCGGGGCCGTCACCGCGGTGACCACGACCGCGTCGTCCATCGCCGTGGGCGCCTACGACGTGGCGATCGCCGGCGGGGTCGAGCACATGGGTCGCCATCCGATGGGTGAGGGCGCCGACATCAACCCGCGGTTCATCGCCGAGCGGCTCGTCGACCCGTCCGCGCTGATCATGGGGTCGACGGCGGAGAACCTGCACGACCGGTTCCCGGCGATCACCCGGGCGCGGGCCGACGCGTACGCCCTCGCGTCCCAGGAGAAGGTGGCGAAGGCCTACGCGAACGGCCAGATCCAGCCGGATCTGGTGCCGATGGCGGCACGCCACGCCGACACCGGCTGGGATCTGGTCACCACCGACGAGCCGCCGCGCCCGTCCACCACCCTTGAGGGTCTGGCGGGGCTGCGGACCCCGTTTCGTCCGCATGGCCGAGTGACCGCCGGTAACGCCGCGGGCATCAACGACGGGGCGACCGGCTGTGTGCTCGCCGCCGCCGAGGTCGCCGCGGAGCTCGGCCTGCCGGCGAAGATGCGCCTGGTCGGCTACGGGTTCACCGGCGTCGGCCCCGACGTGATGGGGATCGGGCCGATCCCGTCCACCGAGCGGGCGCTGGCCCGCACCGGCCTGTCGATCGACGACATCGGGTTGTTCGAGCTCAACGAGGCGTTCGCCGTGCAGGTGCTCGCCTTCCTGGACCATTTCGGCATCGCCGACGAGGACCCGCGGGTCAATCCGTACGGCGGTGCGATCGCGCTGGGGCATCCGCTGGCGTCCAGTGGGGTGCGGCTGATGACGCAGCTGGCGCGCCACTTCGTCGAGCATCCCGAGGTGCGTTACGGCCTGACCGCGATGTGCGTCGGGCTGGGGATGGGCGCGACCACGATCTGGGAGAACCCCCACCACCCGGCCGTCACCTCCGGCGGCGACGCGGGCTGAGCCCGCCGCCGGTACCGCGCATGCCGGCGAGTCCGTACCCGCGAGTCCGTACCGCGCGAGTCTGCATCCGCGAGCCTTCAGGAGAGGCGTCATGAGCGACGACGAGGTCACGCTGGAGTTCCCGGACGAGGTGGTCACCGCGACCCACGTCCGTTATGTGACGCTGCCCGGGGTGGCGGGGCCAGTCGCGCTCGTCACCCTGGACAACGGCCTGGACCACACCCGGCCGAGCACGTTCGGCCCGGCCGGCCTGCGTGGCATCCTCACCGCGGTGGATGAGATCGAGGCGCACCAGCCGCCGGTGGCCGCGATCGCGGTGACCGGCAAACCGTTCATCTTCGCCGTCGGCGCCGATCTGGCGTTCCGTTCGTCGATCACCGATCCGGCCGCGGTGCGGCCCGCCCTCGAGGCGCTCGGGCGCCTCGGTCACGAGGCGTTCGTCCGGTTGGGCTCTGGCCGCCTCGGCGAACGTCGAGTGCCGACGTTCGCCCTGGTCAACGGGGCGGTGTTGGGTGGTGGCCTGGAGCTCGCGCTGCACTGCGACTACCGGGCGCTGTCCTCGGGTATCCCGATGCTCGCGCTGCCGGAGGTGTTCCTCGGTCTGGTGCCGGCGTGGGGTGGCAGCCAGCTGCTGCCGAACCTGGTCGGGCCGCAGCGAGCGATCAAAATCATCCTGGACAACCCGCTCAGCCAGAACCGGATGCTGAAGGGACCGCAGGCCTTCGAGCTCGGCCTTGGCGATGTGCTGCTGGAACCGGCCGACTTCCTCGAGGAGGCGCTGACCTGGGTCGGACGGGTGCTGCGCGGCGAGATCGACCCGGTGGCCGCGCGCACCCCGGTGGAACGCGGCGCCGCGTGGGCTGCCGCCATCTCCGCCGGCCACGAACTCGCCGACGGACGGCTGCACGGCGCGGCCCCCGCCCCCTACCGGGCTCTTGACCTGATCGCGCTCGCCGAGACGGCCACCCGGGCCGACGGTTTCGAGGCGGAGACGCAGGCCCTCGCGGATCTGTCCGTCTCCGGGGAGCTGGTCGCCGGGCTGTACGCGTTCGACCTGGTGCAGAAGCGGGCCCGGCGCCCGGTCGGCGGGCCCGACCCGGCACTCGCCCGGCCGGTGACGAAGGTCGGGGTGGTCGGGGCCGGGTTGATGGCGTCCCAGCTCGCGCTGGTCTTCGCGCATCGCCTCGAGGTTCCGGTCGTGCTCACCGACCTGGACGCCACCCGGCTGGACGCCGGGGTCGCCGCTGTCCACCGGGAGATCGACAACCTGCTGCTACGCCGCCGGATCACCGCCGACCAGGCCGGCCGGTACAAGGCGAACGTCACCGGTTCCCTGACCAAGGACGCCTTCGCCGACGCCGACCTCGTCATCGAGGCCGTCTTCGAGGACCTGTCCATCAAGCAGAAGGTCTTCGCCGAGCTCGAGGCGGTCGTCTCACCGCAGGCGGTGCTGCTCACGAACACCTCGGCGCTGTCGGTGAGCGAGATGGCCGCGCACCTGGCGCATCCCGAGCGGGTCGCCGGGCTGCACTTCTTCAACCCGGTGGCGGTGCTGCCGCTGGTCGAGGTCGTCCGGGCCGAGCGCACCGACGACGCGACCGTCGCCACGACGCTGGCGGTGGCCAAGGCCCTGAAGAAGAACGCGGTGCTGGTCGCCGACCAGCCGGCGTTCGTGGTGAACCGGCTGCTCACCCGCTTCCTCGGCGAGGTGCTCGCCGCCGCCGAGCAGGGCACCCCGCTCGACGAGGTCGACCACGCCCTGGACCCGCTCGGCCTGCCGATGTCCCCGCTGACGCTGCTGGCCCTGGTCGGACCGCCGGTCGCCCTGCACGTGGCCGAGACGCTGCACACCGCCTTCCCCGACCGTTTCCGCGAACCGTCGAGCCTCGCGCGGCTCGTCGAGGCCGGCAAGGGCGGCATCTACACCGCTGGCCCGGATGGCACTCAGACCATCGATCCCGAGGCCGCCGCCGCCCTGCGCGCCGCCGTCGCGGCGGGTGGGACGTCCACCAGTGCCATCAACGGTCGCGGCAGCGGTAGTAACGGTGGCAGTGGCGGTGGCGGGTCGACGGTGGCGCCGAGTGCGGCCGAGGTGCGTGAAGCGGCGCTGCGGGCGCTCGCCGAGGAGATCCACCTGATGCTCGCGGAGAAGGTCGTCGCCGAGGCACCCGACATCGACCTGTGCATGATCCTCGGCGCCGGTTGGCCGTTCCATCTTGGTGGCATCACGCCGTACCTGGATCGCACCGGTGTCAGCGAGGCCGTCACCGGCGAACGCTTCACCCCGCCCGGCGTCGCCACCCTCCCCGTCTGACCAGAGCGGGCCCCTGCCCCGGGGTCGTGGCGGCGCAGGTCGCGGGTTAGTTTGGGGCCATGTCGACCGTTCGGGCGTTACGTCCGTCGACGGTCGTGGTCGGGCTCGTCACCGGTGGCGCACTGATCGTCGCCGGCTGGTGGGCCTACCGGGTGCTGCACCGACCACCGGCCGGCCCGGGCGGCGGACCAGGTGCCGCGGCACGCCTGTGTGGGCTGGTCGCGGGCTACCTGGGGGTCGTCCAGGTGGTGCTGGCCGCACGCCTGCCCTGGTTCGAGCGGACGGTGGCGATGCGGCCGGCGCGGCTGATCCATGTGGGCTGCGGGCTGTCGTTCCTGGCGTTGATCGTCGCGCACGCGGTGCTGGCGATCGCCTCGAACGCGGCGAGTGTCGGGACCCCGTTCGCCTCGGCGCTGATCGGGCTGGTCGTCGACCTGCCGTACCTGTGGCTGGCGGTGCTCGGCCTGGTACTGCTGCTGATCGCGGTCGTCACCTCGGTGCCCGCGGTGCGCCGGGCGATGCCGTACGGCTGGTGGCATCTGCTGCACCTGGTCGTCCACCCCGCCATCGTGATCAGCTTCGCGCATCAGCTCTACGGCCCTGACCTGCTCACCAGCCCCGCCCGGGTGCTGTGGACGGCGCTGCACCTGGCGGCGCTGGGCGTCTTCGCCTGGTACCGACTGCTCGCCCCCGTCCGGCTCACGTTGCGCCACCAGTTCACCGTCGCCGCCGTCGAACCGGAGACGCACGGCGTCGTCTCGATCATCGTGTCCGGACGGATGCTGGACGCGGTGGGCGCGCGGCCCGGCCAGTACTTCCGGTTGCGACCCCTGGACTGGCCGATGTGGTGGCATTCCCACCCGTTCTCCCTGTCCGCCGCCCCCCGGTCGGACGAGCTGCGGTTCACCGTCAAGGCCGTCGGTGACTACAGCGTCGCGATGGCCGGCCTCGCCCCCGGCCGGTGGCTGCTGGTCTCCGGCCCCTACGGCGCGCTCACCACCGCGGCCCGCCCGCGCCGGCCGGTCCTGCTCGTCGCCGGTGGGATGGGCATCGCTCCCCTGCGCGCCCTGTTCGAGGACCTCGACGACACCCTCGACGACGACCTCGACATCACCCTGCTCTACCGCACCGAACGCGCCGACCAGATCGTCTTCCGCGGCGAACTGGACGACCTCGCCGACGACCTCGATGCCACCGTCCACTACCTGACCGGCCCGGCTCCCACCGGCGAGCAGGACGATCCCCTGTCCTGCCAGCGGCTGACCACCCTGGTCCCCCGCCTCGCCGACCACGACGCCTACGTCTGCGGACCCCCCGGCATGGTCGCCAGCACCGTCCGCTCCCTGCGCGCCGCCGGTCTGCGCCGCCACCACATCCACGCCGAGGCCTCCACCTTCTGATCAGCCGACCGGCTCAGGCACGCCACTGAGGACGGCCGGAAAGGTCAGGTCAGGAGAGGAAACCGGCTACCGAAGCGCTGCCCACCGTTCTCAGTCCTCGCGCGCATCGTGGTGAAAAGCCATCCCGGCTCGTTGTCGGTCCCGGAACCAGCGCACTACCGCGACAGCGGACAACACCACTTCGGCGACCAGATAGGCGAGGAAAAACCACACACCCCAGGCGATCAGCGTCCAGAGGCCGAACGCGATAACGAGTACGGACTCGGAGCAGACGGCGAACACCCTGGCGGGCCGCGCTCCCCGGCGACGACTGATGACCACGGCTGCCAGGAGTTCCGAGGCCATTCGCACCACCATGAACCCCAGGAACCACCGAAGATCCGCCGCGGAGGCGGTGTCATCCACCTCGCGTCATCCTTTCTGGGTGCGCTTTCACCGGATTCCCCCTCTCGCGACCCCTGGGACGTTCAGCCGTAGAGCAGAAATATCCCAGACCTCGACTTTTACCGCAAGATCGCCCGGTGGAGTTGCGCCTGCGATGTCCGGGTCATCCGGAGACCGGAACTCGCCACCGACAAAAACTCTTTGTGATCTGCGACATAGACAGGTCGATCTGGGTCAGCGGAGAAGAGCGGAGCCTCAGGCCGGGCCGAGCGCTCGCGCGATCCGTCGCTGGTCGCTGTCGTAGGCCACCACCATCCGGTCGGCCTGGCTTTTAGGCGGGAGAGAGCACCCAGCCAGCTCGCTCGCGCAGGAACGCGTGATGACGCACATGGTCGGTCGGTGTTCCCGGCCAGAATGGAGAACACGATCCGCCGGTAAAGCTCACGCAGGTCGGTGCCGGCTCACGGTGGCGCAGCCGGACGGCTCTCCTGCCCGTCGAGCTCGACGGTGACCTCGGCAGGATCCCGCCCGGCCATCAGCGTCGTACCCGCTTGGGAAGGATCTCGTCCATGCGTAGTCGACCGACGTCGGTCTCGTACGGGTCGCTGGCCCTGACCACGGCTTCCATGATCCCGAGGGTGCGGAGCACCCTGAACAGGTTCTCGGTGCTCGCGGTGCCCGTGCCCTGCTCGATGGCGCGCAGGGTGTCCCGTGAGATCCCGGCCCGCTCGGCGACCTGCGCGGCGGTCAGCCGGTTCAGCTTCCGCCAGGTCGACACCTGCTCGCCGAGCAGGCGCAGCGATCGTGCCACTGACAGCGGCGTGACATGCGAGGACCTTTCGCCGACCATAGCCAGCATCATACGGTTCTACGACGACTCTGTTCGCCGTTAAATGGGAGCCCTCTCCCACCAGCCCCTCCGCCGGTCGCGCGGTACACCTGGATCGCCGTGCCGTCGGCGCGGGAACCGTCGACGACGGCGGGGTTGACATAGGTAGTGAGTGGCCACTACCTTACGGCTCATGGCAACACGGACGGACGGCACCGGAGCGCGGATGAGCGCGCAGCGGCGGCGGGAGAGCGTGCTCGCGGCCGCGGTCGAGGAGTTCGCCAACGGCGGGCTGACCGGCACGTCCACGGAGGCGATCGCGGCCCGGGCCGGCATCTCGCAGCCCTACCTGTTCCGCCTGTTCCCGACGAAGAAGGCCCTGTTCATCGCGGTTGTCGAGAGCAGCTTCGCCCGCACCGCCGCGCTGTTCGAGCAGGCCGCGGGCGAGCGGACCGGCAAGGCCGCCCTCGACGCGATGAAGGAGTCCTACTCCGGGCTGCTCGCCGACCGGTCCTACCTGCTCACCCAGCTGCACGCCTACGCCGGCTGCTACGACCCGGACGTGCGGCTCGCGACGCGCGGCGGGTTCCGGCGACTGTGGGAGACGGTGGAGCGGATCACCGGGCTGCCGGTGGACGAGCTGCGCGTCTTCTTCGCCCACGGGATGCTGATCAACGTGAGCGTCGCGATGGATCTCTCCGCCGTCGACGACCGGTGGGCCCAGATCATCTGCTCCCCGACCTTCCTCAACCCCCTTCCCGAGCCCGACGGCGACACCGAGCCCGACGGCGACACCGAGCCCGCCAGCAACCCTGGACCGACCTCCACGGTGGACGAGCTCCCAGCCGTTCCCCGCTGATCCTTCCTGTCACATCGAGGCCCCGACGTCCGTCATTTGAAGGTAGTGGTCGCTTACTACCTTCCGAGGCTAGTGAGTACTCACAACAGTTCGTGTAGTGCCCCCACACTGGAAGGAGAACGGTCGTGACCCGACGCCCCAGCACCGCCTGGACGCTCGTCGTGACCTCCCTGGCCGCGTTCATGGTGTCCCTGGACAACCTCGTGGTCACCACGGCGCTCCCGCAGATCCGCACCGATCTCGGCGCGGGCCTCGAAGGCCTGGAATGGACCGTCAACGCCTACACCCTGCCGTTCGCGGTGCTGCTGCTCACCGGGGCGGCGCTCGGGGATCGGCTCGGTCGACGCCGGGTGTTCCTCGGCGGCCTCGCCGTCTTCACCGCGGGTAGCGCCGCCGCGGCGCTCGCACCGTCCATCGAGGCACTGATCGCCGCCCGGGCGGTGCAGGGCGTCGGGGCCGCGTTCGTGCTGCCGCTGACGCTCACGCTGCTCGCGTCGGCCGTCCCGCCGGAACGACGTGGAGCGGCGCTCGGGATCTGGGGCGCGATGACCGGGCTCGCCGTCGCGGTCGGACCGCTGATCGGCGGCGCCATCACCGAGGGTGTCAGCTGGCAGTGGATCTTCTGGGTGAACGTGCCCGTGGGCCTGATCGCCCTGCCGATCGGCCTGCGCGCGCTGGCCGAGTCGCGCGCGAGCACATCGCGTCTTGACGTCACCGGGGTCGCGCTGATCAGCGCGGGTCTGTTCGGGATCGTCTTCGGGCTGGTCCGCGGCGAAGGACACGGCTGGACGAGCACGCCGGTGCTGACCTCCATCATCGCCGGTGCTATCGGGGTGGCCGCGTTCGTCGCCTGGGAGCTGCGGGTCGCCCGGGCCGGTGGGGCACCGATGCTGCCGATGGCACTGTTCCGCATCCGTGGGTTCGCCGCGGTGAACGCCACCGCCCTGTTGTTCTCGATGGGCATGTTCGGCTCGATCTTCCTGCTGGCCCAGGCGCTGCAGAACGTCTATGGCTACTCGCCGCTGGAAGCCGGTATCCGCACCCTGCCCTGGACGGCGATGCCGCTGCTGATCGCGCCGATCGCCGGCCCGGTCTCCGACCGCATCGGTGGCCGACCGCTGCTGCTGGCCGGGCTCGCCCTGAACGCGATCGGCCTGGCCTGGATGGGCCTGGTCCTGTCCGACCACATGAGCTACGGCGCGCTCGTCGGACCGTTCGTCATCTCCGGCATCGGGATGGCCCTGTTCTTCGTGCCCGTCGCCACCGTCGCGCTCGGTGTGGTGCCCGAGCAGTTCCAGGGGCTGGCGTCCGGGGCGAACAACGCCCTGCGGGAACTCGGCGGGGTGCTCGGCATCGCCGTCCTGTCCTCGGTGTTCGCCGCCCGCGGCGGATACGACTCGCCCGCCAGCTTCATCGACGGTACCCGTCCCGCCGTGTTGCTCGGCGCGATCGCCGTCGCGATGGCCCTGCTCAGCGCGATCGCCCTGCCTCGCCGCGGTGCCCAGCCCACGTCGTTCGTGGACGACCAGCCGGCCCCTGTCCACGCCGACCGACCGGCGACCGAAACCGTGGGTGCCTCCGCCGCCGGTTAGCCCGACCGCAGCTGCCAGGCATCAGGCATCAGGCCGAGGGTCGGTCGGGGATTCGCATCCTCGACCGGCCCTCGGCCTGATGGCTTACCACGCGGCCGCACGTCCCATCCCGTCCGGGACGGGCGGACTCAGGCGGCGTGGACCGATGCGTCGCCGTCGCTCTGCCCGCCGGAACCGCCGCCGCTACCACCGCCGCCGAAGGGGTCCGTCCCCGTGCCCGGTCCACCGGAACCACCGGAACCACCCGTATCCGGCGGACCGCCACCCGAGCCGAGGGAGAACGGCGACCCGGCGGTCAGCAGACAGTAGCCGCCGGACTCCTTGTGCACGTCGTACGACTCCCGGCTGGCGCTGCCACCGCTGCGCTGCACGTCCACCTGGACCTCGCGCACCGTCTCCGCGGCGCTGGGGTGGACGGTCTGCACGGTGCGCACCGCGTAGGAGGCGACCGTGCCACGGACACCGTCGAACGCCCGCATGATCGTGCTGTACTCGCGCTGGGACCGCGTGCCGCGAACCGTCGCACAGAGCCGGCCGTACGCCGCGTCGTACCGGGCGGCCCGCACATCCGCGAGATAGGACCGGACAGCACTCGCCGGACCCTTGTCGCTCCCACTGAGGACCAGGACACCCACAGCACCCGCGCCGACCGCGAGCGCGAGGACGATCGCGAGCGGCACGATCCACCGCGTCGGCCGACGCCTCGCCGACCGAGACAGTGGCACCCCGCCTGGCCCGATCGGGCTACCCCAGGAACCCGACGCCGGCGGCCCCATCGGAGGACCCATCGGACCCATCGGGCCCATGGAACCCGGAGCCGGCTGGCCAGCCGGCCGCGCTGGCCAGCCAGGACCGACAGGTCCCCCAGCCGGACCCGGCGCACCACCTGGGCCGGCGGGGCCGAACAGACCAGGTGGTCGCCCAGGCACGGGCGACCCGCCGAACCCGGACCATCCACCGTGACCAGACACTCCCAGCTGGCCGGGCGCTCCCGGCTGGGGTCGCTGTTCCACGGGGCCGGGACGTCCACCAGAGCCGGGATAACCAGACGGGCCGGGATAACCAGACGGGCCAGGCTGACCCGGTGCCGGATACGACATCGGCGCGGATGGCCCGGCCGGGCCAGGTCCACCGATCGGTGGTGCCCACCTCTCACCGCCGCCCGGAGCGGCCGAAGCGGGCGCTGATCCTGATGTGTCCGGTGGGACCGGAGCGGCCCGCCGGGGCCGAAAGGCGGAGGCCGGGGGGACGGGACGCTGGGCCAACGTGGGCAGATCCCGATCCCTGGGGACAGCCCGCATCGTCTCCTCGGCGGACGAGGGGTGGTTCCATCCCGCTGCGGGTAGCCCGCTGCCACCCTGCTCAGGCTCGTGCTCACCGGACGGGTTCTCGTTGCCCGGTCCGTTCATCTGACCCCCTCGCGCCGCGACCCACCCCAGCGAACGCCTGTCCGGACGTCAACCGCCGATGGTGGCATTATCCTGCCCGGACTCACCCGAATCAGGCGGCCCCGATCGCATTTCCGACGCATCGCCGCCCGGGGCGTTCCGCCGCCGCTGACGGCCGACCGTCCAGCCATCCCACAGTCCAGCCGTCCTACAGTCCAGCCGTCCTACAGTCCAGCCGTCAGCCGGGTTCGGTCGGGTTCGGCTGCTCACTCGTCTCGATCACACCCGGATGACGCTGACGCAGCGCTACCCCGACCGCGGCCCACACCAGATCGGCGATGGTGGCCAGCAGCCGCGCGACCAGCGCGACCAGGGTCGCCGGTCCACTCGCGATCGCGGGCGCGAGCGCGAGAACCAGGACGGCCTCGCGCACCCCGGCCCCGGCCGGCAGCACCAGCACCAGGAAGCCGGCCGTCCAGGCCAGCGCGTACGCGCCGAGTGAGAGCGTCACCAGCCGCGCCCCGCCGATCTCGGGGTCGAGGTCGCGCACGAGCAGCCACGTCGCCAGTCCATACCAGACGAAGCTGAGCAGCAGCCACCCGGCCCCCGCCGCGATCGGACGCAACGTCAACGGCACATCAAGGCCCGGCCGCCGCAGCAGCCGAAACGCCCGCTCCAACAGTCTGGACAGCACCGGCGGGCACAGCAGCACCGCGAACACCGGCACCGCCACCAGCGCCCACCAGTACTGTGCCAACGCGTCGGCGGACACGAACGGCAAGGTGAGCGCGGCCGCGAGCCCACCGCTGGGAACCGCGAGCGCCAGCACCACGAGACTCGCCGACGCGGCCTTCGGCCGGGACACCCCGTAGTCGCGCGAAAGCTCCATCTGCGCGAGCACCGGCCACACGCTGCCCGGGATGTACTTCCCGATCTGCCCGACAAAGAAGATCCGCACCGCCGCCCGCAGCGGCAGTTTCGCCCCCAGCCCCGCCAACAGCGCCCGCCAGGACAGCACCGTCGTCCCGACCGCCAACACCGTCAACACCCCGGACGAGACCACGCCACTCACCGTGAGCAGCGAAAAGGACTCGCGGACGTCGTTCCACTGACTGACCAGCGCCAACGCCAACAGCCCGAGCGCGACGACGAGCGCCCCTCGCGTCACCCACCAGCGCGGCCCCCGGCCCTTCGAGCCGGCGGACGCCGCAGAACCCGCGGCCGGCTCAGAACCCGCAGGCGCCTCGAAACCCACGGGCGGCGGCGTGCCGGGACCGGACGACACGCTCGAACGCGACGCCGCGCTCGGGGTGACCGAACCGTTCGGGGCGGGGGTGACGCCCGAACCCACCGAGGAGCCCGAGGCCGAGGCAGCGCTCGAAGACGGCAACCGTGGATCCAGGGCGTTCTTCGCGAGTGCGCGTGCGCCCGACGCGGAATGCTGACCCACCAGAACAGATTAGGCCGGGCCCTGCCCGACATCCCCGCCGCCCCTCGGCAGCCCGCGGCCAAGCCACTTGCTCGCGTCACCCACCGGACACGCCCGCCCGCCCGGCCGTCGCACCGGTCAGACGCCGACGGCTACCCGTCGCCGCCAGGTGGTGAGCGTCGTCGGGTAGCCGTCGGGTGGTGATGTCAGGTGGTGATGTCAGTGCTGGTCGGCGACCCGCTGTGCGGCGGAGTGGTCGCCGTTGCGCTGCACACCAGGGGACTTCGGCTTCGAGGACGCGGCCGACGTGACCGAGGAGCCCACGGATGCCGAAGCCGAGGACGCCGAGGAACCGACCGCGGTCGGGTCGTCGTCCAGGATGGCCTGGCGCTTCGCGATGGCCTCGACGACCTTGCGGGCAAGGTCCTGCGGGGCGAGACCGACCTCGGCGAGGATCTGGTCGCGCTTGCCGTGCTCGAGGAAGCGCTGGGCGATGCCGAAATCGCGCAGCGGGACGTCGACGTCGTTGTCGCGCAGGAGCTGCGCGAGCGTCGAGCCGACGCCGCCGACCCGGCCGTTGTCCTCGATGGTGACGACCAGGTCGTGGTCCTGGGCGAGGCCGACGAGGGCGATGGGCAGTGGCTTGACCCAACGCGGGTCGACCACTGTGATCCCGATGCCCTGGCTGGCGACCAGGCGGGCCACCTCGAGCGCGGTGGTGGCCATCGCGCCGATCGAGACGAGCAGCACCTCGCGGCGCTGGGCGACGGCCGGGGACCGGAAAAGCACGTCCACGCCGCCGATGGTGTCGATGGCGGGGATGTCCGGGGCGACCGTGCCCTTGGCGAAACGCACCACGGTGGGCTTGTCGGTGGTGGCGACGGCCTCGCGCAGTTCGGCGCGCAGGGTCGGCGCGTCGCGGGGGGCTGCGATCGCGAGGTCGGGGACGACCTGCAGGAAGGACATGTCCCACATGCCGTTGTGGGACGCGCCGTCCTCACCGGTGACCCCGGCGCGGTCGAGCACGAACGTCACCGGCTGACGGTGCAGGGCGACGTCCATCAGCACCTGGTCGAAGGCACGGTTGAGGAACGTCGCGTACAGGCAGACGACCGGCTTGAGGCCGCCCATCGCCAGGCCCGCGGCGGAGGTGACGGCGTGCTGCTCGGCGATGCCGACATCGAAGACCCGGTCGGGGTAGGCCTTGGCGAACTTGCTGAGGCCGACCGGGGCCAGCATCGCCGCGGTCAGGGTGACCACGTCCGGCCGTTCGGCACCGATCTGGACGATCTCGTCGGAGAAGACGTTCGTCCAGCTGGTGCTCTTCGCGGTGGAGAGCGGCTTGCCGGTGATCGGGTTGATGACGCCGACACCGTGGAAGTTGTCGGCCTGGTCCTGCTCCGCCGGCGGGTAGCCGAAGCCCTTGCGGGTGACGCAGTGGACGATCACCGGGCCACCGAAGTCGCGTGCGCGGCGCAGGGCCGACTCGACCGCGGCGGTGTCGTGACCGTCGACCGGGCCGACGTACTTCAGCCCGAGGTCCTCGAACATCCCCTGCGGCTGGACGACGTCCTTGATGCCCTTCTTGATGCCGTGCAGCGCGTCGAACAGCGGCGCGCCGACCAGCGGCGTGCGACCGAGGACCTGCTTGACGACGTCGAGGACCTGCTCGTACTCGGGGGCCAGGCGCAGCGCGGCGAGATGGTCGGCGAGACCACCGATCGTCGGCGCGTAGGACCGGCCGTTGTCGTTCACGACCACGACGACGGGACGGTCGCCGGCGGCGATGTTGTTCAACGCCTCCCAGCACATGCCACCCGTCAGCGCGCCGTCACCGACGACGGCGACGACCGCCCGGTCCTCGCCACGCAGGGCGTAGGCACGGGAGAGACCGTCGGCGTACGACAGTGCCGTCGAGGCGTGCGAGTTCTCGATGATGTCGTGCTCGGACTCGGCCTGGCAGGGGTAGCCCGAAAGGCCGCCCTTCTGGCGCAGACCGTCGAAGTCGTCCACCCGACCGGTGAGCATCTTGTGGACATAGGACTGGTGCCCGGTGTCCCAAAGGACCCGGTCGAACGGTGAGTCGAACACTCGGTGGATCGCCAGCGTCAGCTCGACGGCCCCGAGGTTGGGGCCGAGGTGGCCCCCGGTACGCGCGACGGCGTGGATGAGGAAATCACGGATCTCGGCCGCCAGGGTGCCGAGCTCCTCGTGGTCGAGGCGCTTGACGTCCTGGGGACAGCTGATCGTGGACAGAAGCGACACGGCGGGAACTCCCTCTCCCGAAAGGGGATCGGTCCGGGTCCGGCAAAGTCTACGCAGGTCAGCTGGGGCCCCGCAGACACCCAGACGACATGTGAGTTCCTCGTGGAACGCAGGGTAATAGGTCCCGGCGGGGTAATATCGGCCGGCTCTTGCCCCCACCGCTTGTCCGGGTTCGGACACGTAGACGAGTGTCGTCACCTGGCGGGTCGCCCGTCAACACGCCGTGGCATCGGCCAGCCGCACAGGCGAGTGAACTCCTGCCCGACCACCTTGATTCAGCACCGTTCAGGATGAATCAGATACCCCGAGTTATCTTACGGTGGGTTCAAAAAGGGCGACGCATTCGACATGATGCGTCATCGGGAACAGATCGAAGGCGCGCAGTGCGGTCATCGTGTAACCACGAGCTCTGAACGTGGCCAGGTCACGGCCGAGTGCCACCGGGTCACAGGCCACGTAGGCGACGGCACGTGGGTGGTGTCCCAGCAGCGCCGCGACCACCTCCGCCCCCGCTCCGGCCCGCGGCGGGTCGAGCACCGCGCACCCGACCCGGCCGGCGGACGGCCCGGTGCCGAGCACGCCGCGCACGGTCGCCGGCGTCACTCGTACCGCACGTAGCGACACCTGTGGCAGGTCCGCGAGGTTGTCCGCGGCCGCGGCGACGGCGGCCGCCTCCGACTCCATCGCCACGACCCGCCCGGACGGCCCGACATCCTCGGCGAGGAACGCCGCGAACAGCCCCGCGCCGGCGTAGAGATCAAGCGCGGTCTCTCCCGGCTGTGGCCGCAACGCCGTCCGTACCGCGTCGACCAGCACCTTCGGGGCAGCCGCGTGCACCTGCCAGAACACCCCAGACCCGACCGCGAAGCTGCGCTGCCCCACGACCTCCACGATCCGACCAGCACCGATGGGCGCGTCCGGCGCCCCCGAGGCGGTACCCCCGCCCCCGCCGCGCCCCGCCGCTGAGCCGCGCACCGCGCCGGCGTGCGCCGTCCCGACCCGCGTCCCGCCGCCGGGCGCCCCGCCGGTGTGTACCTCCACGGCCACGGCGTCGGAGGCGGGACTCACCGCCACCTCCACCACGGCCGCCGCGGGAAAGCGGCGATCGGCGAGTGCGGCGCGGACCAGCGGATGGGCGATGCGGCAGTCCGGGGTGGCCAGCACCTCGTGCGAACGGCTGGCCCGCAGCCCGACCTGCCCGTCCGCCGTGACGGCGAACCGCATCCGGGTGCGCCAGTCCAGCCCGTCCACCCCATCCAGCCCGCCGGACGGCTCGACCCCGGACGGCTCGGCACCGGAGGGATCGGGCGCGACGGCCTCGACCACGAGCGGTCCCACGTCCACACCGCCGAAACGGCGCAGGGACTCGATCACGACCTCGGCCTTGCCGCGCCGTTGCGCCGCGGGTGTCGCGTGCTGCCAGTCGCAGCCGCCGCAGGCGCCCGGTCCGGCATGCGGGCAGGGCGCTGGGACCCGGTCCGGGGACGCTTCGAGGATCTCCACCGCGTCCGCCCGCCAGTAACGGTCATGGGAGTCGTCGGTGATCCTGGCGAGTACCCGCTCCCCCGGCAGCGCGTGCCGGACGAACACCACCCGTCCCTCGTCGCGCGCGACGCAGAACCCACCGTGGGCGATCCGGCCCACGGTCAGCTCCCGCCGCGTCCCGACCTCGGACGGACGTGCCGGCCGCGCGGTCGACGACGGGGCCGACGCGGGCGCCCCCGAGGCCGACGCCCCCCGGACGGGACTCACCTTCCCTCCCCGGACGAGGTGGGAGGAGCCGGCGGCGCGGCAGCGGGCGCCGAAGCAGCCGCGGCAGGTGCGGCGGACGCGGCAGGTGCGGCGGACGCGGGTGCCTGCGGCGCGGACTGGCCGCGGCGGACGGCACCGGCGCCGATGCGCTCGACCCGACCCTCGACCCGGCTGGACGAGGCGAGCTGCCACGGCACGCTGGTGACCATCACTCCGGGTTGGAACAGCAGCCGGGCCTTGAGCCGCAGCGCGCTCTGGTTGTGCAGCAGATGCTCCCACCAGTGACCGACGACGTACTCGGGCACGTACACCGCGACGACGTCACGGGGGCTCTCCCGGCGGATCCGGGCGACGTAGTCCAGTACCGGGCGGGTGACCTCCCGGTACGGGGAGGCGAGCACGACGAGGTCGATACTGATGCCACGCTCCTGCCAGGCGGCGCGAAGCCGGTCGGCGTCGGCCTGGTCGACGGCGACGGTGAGGGCGACGAGGCTGTGCGGACGGGTCGCCTTGGCGTAGGCGAGGGCCCGCAGCGTCGGCGCGTGGATCTTGCTGACCAGAACGACGCCCCGCACCCGCGACGGCAGGGTCGGCGGGCCCGGTTCGGGGGTGAGCTCGATCGCCACCCGGTCGTAGTGGCCGCGGATGCCCCGCATCCCCACGAAGATGATCGGGATCGCGAGGCACACGATCCACGCGCCGTGGGTGAACTTGGTGATGAGCACCAGGACGAGGACCGTCCCGGTCAGGCAGGCGCCGATGAAGTTGATCGCCTGCGAACGGCGGATGCGCCGCCGGGCCAGCGGGTCGCCGGCCCGTGGGTCGCCCGAGTCCGCGCGCAGGATGCGGGCCCAGTGCCGGACCATCCCGGTCTGACTCAGGGTGAACGAGATGAACACCCCGAGGATGTAGAGCTGGATGAGCTGGGTGACCTCGGCGTGGAAGACGATGATGAGCAGGATCGCGAAGCCCGCCAGCAGCACGATGCCGTTGGAGTAGGCCAGCCGGTCGCCGCGGGTGTGCAGCTGGCGGGGCAGGTAGCCGTCCCGGGCGAGGATCGAGCCGAGCACCGGGAAGCCGTTGAACGCGGTGTTGGCGGCGAGCATCAGGATCAGCGTCGTCACCGTGGCGATGTAGACGAACCCGACCGAGCCGTCGCCGAACACGGCGGCGGCGACCTGGGTGATGACGGTGGGCTGCTCGCCGTGGGCACCGATGAGGTCGCTGGTGTGCTCGGCGACGTGGACGTCCGCGATGAGGGCGAGCGCCGTGACACCGGCGAACATGGTGACGGCGATGAGGCCCATCATCAGCAGCGTCGTCGCGGCGTTGCGGCTCTTGGGCTTGCGAAACGCCGGCACGCCGTTGCTGATCGCCTCGACGCCGGTCAGCGCCGTACAGCCGGACGCGAACGCCCGCAGCACGAGGAACGCCAGCGCGAACCCGGCGTAGTCGTGTTCGGCGACGACCTTGTACCCGGCGCTTTCGGCCCGCGGGGTGTGCCCGGTGGCTGCCTGGATCAGCCCGGTGACGATCATGATGAAGACGCCGGCGACGAACCCGTAGGTCGGGATGGCGAAGGCCGTGCCGGACTCGCGGACCCCGCGCAGGTTGATCAGCGTCAGCACCACGACGATGATCACAGCGATGACCACGCGGTACGGGGCGAGCCCGGTGACGGCGGAGATCAGGTTCGCCACGCCCGCGGACACCGACACGGCGACCGTCAGCACGTAGTCCACCAGCAGAGCGCTGGCCACCAGCAGACCGGCGCGCGGGCCGAGGTTGACCGAGGCGACCTCGTAGTCCCCGCCGCCGCTGGGGTAGGCGTGCACGTTCTGCCGGTACGACGCGACCACCGTCAGCATGAGGATGATGACGCCGCCCGCCAGCCACGGCGAGATGTGGTAGAAGGCAAGCCCGCCCAGCGACAGGACCAGCAGGATCTCCTCCGTCGCGTACGAGACGGAGGACAGCGCGTCGCTGGCGAACACCGGCAGCGCGACTCGTTTGGGCAGCAGCGTCTCGCCGAGTCGGTCGCTGCCAATCGGTCGACCGACGAAGCTGCGCTTCAGCCGGTCCGTGAGCGCCACGCGGGGGATGCTACCGACACGACGCGCGACCGATCACAACTGTGACGTGGGACACATCACCACCGACCACCCCGGCAGCCCTCCAGCTCAGCCACATCGCCGGAGCGAACCCCGCTGTCGGACCCGCCGCACGCCCGTCCCGGCTCCGCATACGGAGCGTTCCTGGGAGGATTCGCGCCACGCGGATCGGATGCGGCTACTGTCATGCCTCGTGCATGTGGTGATCCTCGGCTGTGGCCGGGTCGGCTCCGCTCTCGCCCGTGGGGTCGAGCGTCTTGGCCATTCGGTGGCCGTCATCGACCAGAACGTGGCGGCGTTCGGCCGGCTCCCCGCGGACTTCACCGGTCAGCGGGTGACCGGCATGGGGTTCGACCGGGACACCCTGATCGAGGCGGGCATCGAACGCTCGGCGGCGTTCGCCGCGGTGTCCAGCGGCGACAACTCGAACATCATCGCCGCCCGGGTAGCCCGGGAGATGTTCGGCGTCGAGCGGGTCGTCGCCCGCATCTACGATCCGCGCCGCGCCGAGGTGTACGAGCGTCTGGGTATCCCCACCGTCGCGACCGTGCGCTGGACCCGCGACCAGATCCTCGGTCGGCTGCTGCCCGAGGCGGTCACCCCGGTCTGGTCGGACCCGTCCGGTTCGGTGCTGCTCACCACGGTCAACCCCGCCCCCGGCTGGGTCGGGCGACGGGTGCGTGAGCTCGAGGAGGCCGCCGGCGTGCGGGTGGTGTGCGTGACCAGGTTCGGCGACGGCATCCTGCCCGACGGCCGCACCCTCGTCCAGGATGGCGACGTGCTGCACGTGGCCGTCGTCAAGGCACGCGCAGCCGAGGCCGACGCGATCGCGCGCCGCGGCCCCGAGGAGGGCTGACCTGTGGCAAGCACCGTCCCACCGGCAAGCACCGCCCCACCGGTCACCGATGGTGCGCCGGCGACGACGACGGCCGTGGCGCCGACGAGTCGGCCGTCCGGGCGGCGGGTGGTGATCGCGGGGGCCGGCAAGGTGGGCCGCTCGATCGCCGCCGAACTGTTGGAGAACGGCTCCGAGGTCCTCGTGATCGAGCGGGACCCGGCGAAGGTCCGCCTGGACTCGCTGCCCGGCGCCCGGTGGCTGCTGGCCGACGCCTGCGAGCTGGCGCAGCTGGACGCCGCCGGGTTGGACGACTACGCCGTGCTGGTCGCCGCGACCGGGGACGACAAGGTGAACCTGGTGGTGTCGCTGCTGGCCAAGACCGAGTTCGGGATGCCCCGGGTGGTCGCGCGGGTGAACCATCCCAAGAACGAGTGGCTGTTCACCGAGTCCTGGGGGGTTGATGTCGCGGTGTCGGCGCCGCGGCTGCTCACCGCGCTGGTCGAGGAGGCGGTGAGCGTCGGCGACCTGGTGCGGCTGATGCGGTTCCGCCAGAGCGACGCCTCGCTGGTCGAGCTCACCCTCGCCGCGGACGCCCCCGTCGCCGGACGGGCCGTCGGTGAGATCGAACTGCCCGCCGACAGCGCCCTCGTGGTGATCCTGCGCGACGGACGCCCCGTCATCCCCTCCCCCGACGCCACCCTCGAGGCCGGCGACGAGGTGCTGGCCGTGGTCACCAGCACCGAGGCCGAGGACCAGCTCGCCGTTCTGCTCGGCCCGCCCCCGCGCACCAACGGCTGATCAGCGCCTGGAGTGCCCCGGCTCGACCGGCCCGGACGGCTCGCCGGCCAGCCGGTCACTGGCGATGACCTCACCTTCGACGACGGACGTGTCGGAGGGGGACGGCGGCTGGGGTGGCAGGGGTGCGAGGCGGCGCACGATGGCGAAGCTCGCGAGCAGGGCGACGCCGAACAGCGGCAGGCCGAGCGCGATGTTCGCCGCGGCGAGCCAGCCGTCCTGATCGGCGAGGTAGAGCACGCCCTGCACGACGAACCGGACCCCGAACACGGCGGCCCACACCAGCGTGGCGAGGGCAGCGGCCCGCCGCTGACGCGGATCGTCACGCCAGCCGGTGTAGCGCCGGTCGAGCCCGGCCATCAGGTAGCCCAGGACCGGTCGGCGCAACGCCACCGAGGCCAGCGCCACCACCACACCCGCGGCGTTCTTGGCGATGCCGGGGAGGAAGAAGCCCTTCGCGTCCCCGGTGCGGGACGCGACGAACGCCGCGAACCCGACCGCGAACAGCCCGGAGAAGGTCTGCTGCACCGGCTCACGCCGCACGATCCGCAACACCAGCAGCGCGGCGGCGGTCACGACGGCGACCACGATCCCGGCGGTCAGCCCGGCCTGCGCGTTGACCGCCACGAACGCGACGGTGGGCAGGGAGCTGTCGATGATTCCCCGTGGCCCGCCGATGGCCTCGGACAGAGTCGTCGGCGGGGTCTCGGGGGCAGGCAGTCCTGGCATCGTCGGTGGAGATTCCTGTCGGTCGGTCGGACGCCTACCGCCCGGCGCGGTCAGGCGCTGGCGGAGGACACCGGTAGCAGTTCGTACCGCGGGTTGAAGATGGTCGGCCGATCATCGGAGAGCGTCACCCGCCCGGATGCCTTCACCGGCGCGCCGGCCCGCAGGCCCGGGATGTTGCGCCGGCCAAGAAACACCAGGGTCACGGTGCCACTGCCGTCATACAGGTCGACCTCAAGGTTCGGCGCCCCGGAACCGGCCCGGACCGTCACCGCCTGGATGGTACCCGCGACGCAGATCTCGTCCCGGTCACGACAGCGACTCACCGGGGCGGCGCCGGCCGCCGCGGCGGCGGCCTGCAGATCCTCGGCGTCGAGCTCGTTGACCCCCGCTGTCAGCCTGTGGAGCTTGCGCCCCCACCAACCCCGTGGCTCGCCCACCGCTCCTCCGATCCCGCGCCAGCAGGTCTGCCCGGACACGTCTGTTGCAACGAACGACCGAAGCACAGTGTGCCCCCGCACAGCCGCCCAATCGAGTGATCCGACGACGAAACCCGACGAACGAACAGCACCACCACAAGCCGCCGCCAGGCAGTGACCCACCGTGCATCCGGTTACTGCGGATTACCAGGGAATTACGCCGGATTACGACGCTTGCGGTGCGACGGCCGACGGTGGGGCGGTGCGACGGGGGCGGTGGGACGAGCGGGTCAGCGGATCTCGGCGGTGCGCACGCCGGGGGTGGGCAGTGCCGGGCGTCCGGTGGTGGCCGCGGTGGCTGGCGCGCCGGGACCGTCGGGATGGTCGGCGACCTCGCGGGGCAACGTCAGCGGCAGCGGGTCGCGCACCGGCATCGCCTCCTCCCCACGGGCCACCACGATCCGGCGCAGCGTCTCCTCGAGCAGCGGCGCCGCACCGGGATCGCTGCCCGCGGCACCGGTCACCACCGCCCGCAGGAACCAGCGCGGCCCGTCCACCCCGATCATCCGGGCGGGCACGGACTCCTGCGGCCGCCCGGTGGGCAGCGCGATCCGCAGCTCCCGCCCGAACGAACCGCCCGCTTCCTTCCCCCCGGACGCCTCGACACCCGCGAGGATCTCGGCGCGCACCTCGTCCCAGAGCCCGCGGCTCTTCGGCGCGGCGAACACGGACAGTTCCATCGCACTACGCCCGTCGGTGACGACGACGGTCAGTGGCTGCCCCGACGCCTCCTCCACCTGGAACTGCACCTGGACGCCCGGCAACGCCGGCAGCCGCAGCGCACCGAGATCAAGTCGGTGCACGCCGTCCTGCGGCGACTCGGTGATGTCGTACGGGCCGTCCGGCACGTCCGGGATGGCCTGGCCGAGCCCATCCGCACCGTTGGTGGCGTGCGCCGCCCCCGTCGCGGACCTCGGCGTACCCTCCGGCGCGTCGTCTGACTCTTCTTCTCTACGCCGGCGGCCGAACACCCGCGGTCTCCCTTCCTGTCTCCCCGAACCCGCCAGTCGAGCCGAAGCCGCCGACGCCCCGCACCGAACCGGGCAACTCGTCGACCTCCCGGAACAGCGCGCGTTCGACCTTCTGGACGACAAGCTGCGCTATCCGGTCGCCGCGGCGCAACGTCACCGGTTCGGACGGATCGGTGTTGATCAGAACAACCTTTATTTCACCACGGTAGCCGGCGTCCACCGTTCCCGGCGCGTTGACCACTGTCACTCCGTGCCGGGCGGCCAGCCCACTGCGCGGATGCACGAACGCCGCGTACCCCTCGGGCAGCGCGATCGCCGTCCCGGTCCCCACCACCGCCCGCTCCCCCGGCGCCAGCGTCACCTCCGACGCGCTGACCAGGTCCGCCCCCGCATCGCAGGGCTGCGCGTACACCGGCCCGGCAAGCCCCGGGTCCAGCCGCCGCACCAGCACCTCCACCTGCCCCGGCAGCCCTCCCAGCGACGCCGGCCGCCCCGGCTGCCGACCCGGTCGCTCGTCCACCGGATCCGGTGACACCTGCCCCGGATGGGCCGCGCCCTGGTGCCACCCCGGTGGGGCGGCAGTGGTCGGCTCGGTGGCGGTCATGGATCTCCTGCCTCGTACGGGATAGCCGGACGTACTACGGTTCAGCACCTTAGGCCATCCTCCGCCTGCCCTCGGCCCACGCTCACGCCCGCCCCTGCACCGCTGCTCGGCACGTCGCGCCGCGGGTCCCTCGGCCCGCCGTGCCACCGGTGCCGCCCGCGGATGGATGATGTCCCGTACGGCGCCGGCCACGGACGCGGCGACCGTACGGCGCCACCCCGGCACCGGATCGACGCCGTCTCGGTGCCATCCCGGGTCGTGGGGCTGGCATGACCGGCACCATTCGTGGACATGGACAACACGGGCCCATCTGGGCCGCTGTGCAAGAGGAAGGATGTTCGGGTGGCGAAGGCGGCATCGAAACTGGGCTGGAAGGTCGTGGGCGGCGCTGCGACCGCGCTCGCCGGGACGGCGGCCAGCCGCGGGGTGACCCTCGCGTACAAGAAGGTCCGCCGGTCGGACCCACCGGTCAACCCGGCCGACCCGGACACCGCACTGGCCGAAGCCATCCTGTGGGCGGCGATCTCGGGCCTGGCCATCGGCCTTGGACGCCTCGCGGCCGAGCGCGCCGCGGCCCGCGGCTGGGCCCGGGCCACCGGCTCGGCGCCCCCCGGCATGCTCCGTCCCGAGCTGGACACCGACTGAGCGCACCAGACCCGGCGCCGTCCCGGCACCACCGGGGCGGCGCCACGGGCAGGATGGGCTGGTCGATACCTACAGTTTCCGGGAGCTCGGATGGCCGTGTACGCACTGGGGGACGCCGTCCCCGTCATCGACCCGTCGGCCTACGTCCATCCGGACGCGACCGTGATCGGCTCGGTGACGATCGGACCCGGGTCGACGGTATGGCCGTCGGCGGTGCTGCGCGGCGACTACGGACGCATCATCATCGGCGCCCGGTCCTCCATCCAGGACGGCACGGTCATCCACGCCACCGACGAGTATCCGACGGTCGTCGGTGACGACTGCACGGTCGGGCACCTGGCCCATCTGGAGGGGTGCGTCGTCGAGGACGGCGCCCTGATCGGTTCCGGTTCCATCGTGCTGCACAAGGTGCGGATCGGCCGGGGCGCCCTGGTCGGGGCGGGTGCCGTCGTCGTCGGCGGCACCCAGGTCCCGCAGCGGTCGCGGGCGCTGGGCATCCCGGCCAAGGTCGTGCCCGGCCACGATCCGTCGACCCAGCTCCTCGGCGCCTCGATCTACGCCGCCAACGGCCAGCGCTACCGCAGGGAACTCCGTCGCATCGACTGACCCGGTCGCATCGACTGACCCGCCCCACCACCTCCACCCGCCCCCCGGTGGGAGGGGTCGGGGGCGAGGTGGCGCAGCTTGTCGGGGTTCACCACGATGTTGATCTCGGTGATCCGGCCGTCCACGATGTGCAGGCTCGCGACGGTGCGCAGGGCGGTGCCGTCGTGGTAGGCGAAGCCGGGTTCGCCGTTGACCTCGACGGGGCGGGTCCAGGCCCGCGGGCCGGCGTCGGCCAGGCCCTTCTCGATGATGCCGACGATGAACCGGGCCGCCCGGTCGGCGCCGGTGATCGGACGACGGGCCGCCCGGGCGAGACCACCACCATCGGAGCGGACGATGACGTCCGGGTCGAGCAGGGCGGTGAGCCCGCCGAGGTCACCGCCGGCCGCGGCCGCGAGAAAGGCATCGGCGACCCGCCGGCGCAGCCCCGGGTCGGGTTCGAAACGCACCGACCTGTCCCGGACGTGGCGACGCGCCCGGCTGGCGAGCTGGCGGGCCGCCGCCGGGGTGCGTCCGGTGGCCTCGGCGATCTCGGCGAAGTCGTAGCCGAACACGTCGTGCAGGACGAACGCCGTGCGCTCGGCGGGGCTCAGCGCCTCGAGCACCACCATCATCGCCATGCTCACCGACTCGGCGAGGGTCACCCGATCCGCCGGATCGACCTGCCCGGGTGCCCCGCCGCCGCTGCCCGCGAACCGCTCGGTCCCCGCCATCGCGGCCGCCGCGCCGAACCCGCCTGACGCCGCCCGCAGCCCCTCGACACCACCACCGGCACCGGCCGTGTCACCGCCGGGCCAGCTGACCAGCGGCTCCGGCAGCCACGGCCCGACGTATCCCTCCCGCCGGACCCGGGCCGAACGCAACTGGTCCAGACACAACCGCGAGACCACGACCGTCAGCCAGGCACGCAGATCGTCGATCTCGTCCGCGTCGACCCGTCGCAGTCGCAGCCAGGCGTCCTGCACGACATCCTCGGCGTCCGCCAACGACCCGAGCAGCCGGTAGGCCACCGCCCGCAGATGCCCCCGCTCCCCCTCGAACGCCTCCGCCAACAAGATGGACCGCACGTCCACCCCGGACCGCACGTCCGACCCAGGCGGCGCCTCCACCCCGGACGGGACGGTTGGCACGGGTGGGACGCGGGGCGGCGGGTCGGTCGATGCCATGGGGACCTCCGGAGCTCTGGCAGTCTCCTTCCCAGGACGGCCGGGCCCGCGCGAACGTGACATGCCCGCCGACGCGGCCCCGCGCGATCGCGTCAGGCGAATCCCGGACGGGGTCCGCTGTCCGCCGCGGGGCGGGGCTGGATCAGGCGAGGGTCACGTCGACGGTGAGGTCGCCGGTGGTGGGGGCGAGGATGAGCTCGCGGATGCCGCCGGCGCTGCGCAGGTCGGCGGCGGCGGACTGGACCAGGGCGATGATGTCGGTGTCACCGGCGAGGGTGGCCTGCGCGACCTCGGCCTTCATCGACACCTTCGCCGTGGACTTGGCCTTGCGGACACCGGCGAGGGCCGTGCCGACCGCGTCCAACAGGTCGGGACGGCCGGAGTCGGCGAGCTTGCGGATCTCGGCCGCGTCCGGCCAGGGGGCGCGGTGCACCGAGCCGGTCTGCCACCAGGACCAGACCTCCTCGGTGACGAACGGCAGCACCGGGGCGAACAGCCGCAGCAGCGCCGAGAGGGCCACCGTCAGCGTGGCCTGCGCGGACGCGGCGCCTTCGGCACCGAACGAGCCGTAGGCGCGGCCCTTGACCAGCTCCACGTAGTCGTCGCAGAAGCGCCAGAAGAACGATTCGGTGAGCTCGAGCGCCCGGGCGTAGTCGTAGCCGTCGAGCGCGCCGGTCGCCGCGTCCACGACGTCGGCGAGTGCGGCGAGCAGCGCCCGGTCCAGCGGCTCGATCACCGCGGCCGCCGGCCGAGCCTCCTGCGTCCCCGGTGCGGTCGCGTCGACCTCCGCAGCCGCGGCACCACCCGTCGCAGCACCACCCGTCGCGGCACCACCCGTCGCGGCATCGGCAGCGGCATCCGCAAGGGCGGCACCGGCGACGTCAGCACCGGTGCCGGCGGCCTCAGCGGGGTCGGTGGTGAGGCCCAGGGCGAAACGGCTGGCGTTGAGGATCTTGATGGCCAGGCGGCGACCGGTCTTCATCTGGCCGACGTCGTAGGCGGTGTCGGTGCCGGGGCGCCCGGAGGCGGCCCAGTAGCGGACCGCGTCCGAACCGAGTTCCTGCAAGGTGGCCATCGGGGTGACCACGTTGCCCTTGGACTTGGACATCTTCTTGCGGTCCGGGTCGAGGATCCAGCCGGAGATCGCCGCGTTCGACCAGGGAAGCACGCCGAACTCGGCTTCCGCGCGCACCACGGTGGAGAACAGCCAGGTCCGGATGATCTCGTGGGCCTGGGGGCGCAGGTCCATCGGGAAGACCCGGGCGAACAGGTCCGGGTCGCTGCCCCAACCGCTGGCGATCAGCGGGGTCAGCGAGGACGTCGCCCAGGTGTCCATGACGTCGGGGTCGGCGGCGAACCCGCCGGGCACGCCCCGCTGCGCCTCGGTGTAACCGGGGGGGACGTCGCTGGACGGGTCGATCGGCAGCACCGCCTCGTCGGCGGCGATCGGCGCGTCGTAACGCGGGGTGCCGTCCTCGTCCAACGGGTACCAGACCGGGAACGGGACGCCGAAGAAGCGCTGGCGGCTGATCAGCCAGTCACCGTTGAGGCCGTCCACCCAGTTCTCGTACCGGACCCGCATGTACTCCGGATGCCAGGACAGCTCCTGGCCCCGGCCGCGCAGCTGGGCGCGCAGGGACTCGTCCCGTCCACCGTTGCGGATGTACCACTGGCGGGTGGTGACGATCTCGAGGGGACGGTCGCCCTTCTCGTAGAACTTCACCGGATGGCTGATCGGCCGCGGTTCGCCGCGCAGCGCGCCGGACTCGGTGAGCAGCTCGACGATCCGGGTGCGGGCGCTGTGCACCGTCCTGCCGGCAAGCTCGGCGTAGTGCGCCTGCCCGGCGGACGAGGTGATGGCCTGCGGCGCGTCGGGGACGAGCCGCCCGTCCCGGCCGACGACGGCCCGGGTCGGCAGGCGCAGCTCACGCCACCAGATGACGTCGGTGAGGTCACCGAACGTGCAGATCATCGCGATGCCGGAGCCCTTCTCCGGGTCGGCGAGCCGGTGGGCGACCACCGGCACCTCGACCTCGAACAGGGGCGTGCGCACCGTGGAGCCGAACAGCGGCTGGTAGCGCGGGTCGTCCGGATGTGCCACCAGTGCCACGCACGCCGCCAACAGCTCCGGCCGCGTCGTCTCGATGATCACCGCGTCGCCGTCGGCGTCGGCGTCGGCTGGGGTGGCCGTGCCGGAAGGCGGGGTCGTCCGGGCGAAGGCGAGGGTGTGGTAGGCGCCGGGGCGCTCCCGGTCCTCCAGTTCGGCCTGGGCGACGGCGGTACGGAACGTGACGTCCCACAGCGTCGGCGCCTCGGCGAGGTAGGCCTCCTCGCGGGCGAGGTTACGCAGGAACGCCCGCTGGGCGACGGCCCTCGAACGCGTGTCGATGGTGGCGTAGGTGCGCGACCAGTCGACCGAGAGGCCGAGGCGACGCCACAGTTCCTCGAAGCCCTTCTCGTCCTCGAGGGTGAGGCGCTCGCACAGTTCGACGAAGTTGCGCCGGGAGATCGGCAGCTGGTCCTTGCCCGGCTTCGCCGGCGGGGTGAACTCCGGGTCGTACGGCAGCGACGGGTCGCAGCGCACCCCGAAGTAGTTCTGCACCCGACGTTCGGTGGGCAGACCGTTGTCGTCGAACCCCATCGGGTAGAAGACCTCACGGCCCCGCATCCGCTGGAAACGGGCGATGACATCGGTATGCGTGTAGGAGAAGACATGGCCTACGTGCAGCGACCCGGAGACGGTCGGCGGCGGGGTGTCAATGGAGTACACCCGGGCACGCTCGGCCGTGCGGTCGAAGGCGTAGGTGCCCTCGTCCTGCCATACGGCCGACCAGCGTGCCTCGATGCCGTCGAGGGCGGGCTTCGCGGGCACCCCGCGGGTCGATCGGTCCGATCCGTCTGCTGCAACCACGACAACGATCCTACGGGCCCGCCGATCGTTGCCGGCCCCCACCACCCCACGTGCTCCGTCCCTGCTGGGTATCGGTACGCGATCGGTGAGCTCTTGGCAGGATGAGCGTGCCATGGCGTGCTGCGAGTCCCGATCTGCCACGTCGGCGAACCGTCACGTGCCCCGACACCTCGAGTGCACGACACCCCGAGTGCATGGAGCGCCCTCTGATGAGCGACCTGCCTGATCCGGACGTCCTGCTCGACGTCGCACTGACGATCGCCCGCGAGGCCGGGGAGCTGCTTGCCCTGGGTCGGGAGGGGACGGTGGCCACCGAGTCGACGAAGTCCTCGCCGACCGACATCGTCACCGCGCTTGACCGGGCGTCCGAGGCGCTGGTCGCGCGCCGGCTCGGCGAACTGCGTCCCGGTGACGGGCTGCTCGGCGAGGAGGGGTCCGACTCCCCCGGCTCCACCGGGGTGCGCTGGATCGTCGACCCGCTCGACGGCACCGTCAACTTCCTCTACCGCCTGCCGAACTGGGCGGTCTCGATCGCCGCCGAGGTGGGCGGCGAGGTCGTCGCCGGCGTCGTGCACGCCCCGGCGCTGGGCGTCACCTACACCGCGACCCGCGGCGGCGGGGCGTTTCGCCACGCGCCGGCCTCGGCCGCCGGTGCATCCCAGGCCGGCGTGGCGCTGACCGGATCGACCGAGTCGGAGCTGGGCCGTGCGCTGGTCGCCACCGGTTTCGGCTATACCGAGGGTCGCCGGGCTGCCCAGGCCGCGGTGGTCGCCCGGGTGATCCCAAGGGTCCGCGACATCCGCCGGATGGGCGCGGCCTCCCTGGACCTGTGTGCCGTGGCCGCCGGCACCCTCGACGCCTACTACGAGCGCGGCCTCAAGCCCTGGGACCACGCCGCCGGTGGCCTGATCGCCGCCGAGGCCGGCCTGCGGGTCAGCGACCTCCGGGGCGGCCCGGCTGGCGAGAGCCTCACCGTCGCCGCTCCCCCAGCCCTGTACGCACCTCTGGTCGCGCTGCTTGCCGAGGACCCGCCCGCCGACCGCGACTGACCGCCCGCCCGGTCGGTCGGGCCGGACCCCGTACTCAGCCGTCCGACCGGGGGCCCGGGACACGCGCGATCGCGAGGGCGCGGACCAGCTCGGAGCGGGAGCGCAGGCCGAGCTTGCGGTAGACCCGGGTCAGGTGGGTCTCCACGGTCTTGCGGGAGACGAACAGGGCGGCGGCGGCCTCGGCATTGTTCATCCCGTCGCCGATGGCATGGGCAACCTGGAGTTCGGCGGGAGTCAGCTGGTCGATCCGCACCGGCGGGACAAAGGACTCCCAGGGCCCGGGCCGGCGATCCGGACCACGATCTGGACCGCGGTGCGCACCGCGTTCTGAGCCACGATTCAGGCCGTGGTCGGGGCTTGCCTGCGGGCTGCGACCACCACCGCCGGCGGCGAGCAGCTCGGCTGTGGCCCGCCGGGCCCAGGGACGGGCGCCAAGGGATTCGAACAGGACGCGAGCCTCCCGCAGCGGTGGGCGGGCCGCGGCGGGACGGCGTAGTCGTCGCAGGGCCTCGCCCTGGCACAGCCGGGTCCGGGCATGTTCGAAGGGCATCCGACGCCGATCCAGAGCCCGATCGGCGTCAGCGAACGCCGCCTCGGCAGCGATGAGCCCGTCGGCCATCAGCCCACGGCAGCGGGCCGCGACGGCAGCGGGCCGGGCGAGACCGGTGGTGTGGGCCCGTTGCGCGAGCCAGTCGACGATCGGGGTCGCGCGGGCCTGGTCACCGGCGCGAATGAGCGCCTCGGCGAGGTCCGCGGCGAGCGGGATCGCCATGAGGCTGCCGGGGTCGTGCCGACGCGCCCGGTCCCACGCAGCAGTCAGGGCGAGGGCCGCCACGTCATGGTCGCCGTCCCCGATCGCGGCCAGGCCGAGGACGCCATCGGCATGCAGGCCGAGCAGGTCGATGCCATACGGGCCGGCCTCGGCCCGGAGCCGGGCGATGCGCCGCTCGCACAGCTCGCGGTCGCCCCGGGCCGCGTCGATCCAGGCGAGCAGGACCAGACTGTGGCCGAGCGCGGAAACCTGCCCGAGCTGTTCGGCCCAGCGCAGCGCATCCTCACCATCGGCATATCCCGCGGCCCACAGGCCGCGCCAGCATTCCAGTTGGCCGCGCACCGCGAGGGCGTACGGCAGGATGGCCGGGGCATGGGCCCGGCGGGCCCCGTCAACGACGGTGGACAACAACCGCGCGGCGGCGGGCTCCCGTTCGAGGTCGAGCAGGGTGTGCCCGGCAACGGTGAGCAACTGCTGGTCGGCGACGGGGTCGGCGGCCCGTAGCTGGTCCACCGCATCGCGCAGACACACCCGTGCCGTCTCCACCTCACCGGCCACGGTCAGGGCACGTGCCCGGTAGATCAGCCCGCGCTGACTGTGCCCGGACAGATCCTCCTCGCCGCCCACGCCATCCAAGGCGCCGCCAGACCCGGCGGGCGACGCGCCACGGTCTGCGGTGCGGACCGCGAGGTCGGTCCGGCCAACCAGCAGCGCAGCCTGGACAGCCTCGGCGAACAGCGCCGCCGCCCGGCCCGGGTCGTGCTCCCGCACCGCCACCGCCGCGTGGACCAGCTGCTCGTAGGCCCGGGTCGGATGCCCCGACCACATCAGAATCCGGCCGCGAATCAGATCGGCGTCGGCCCGCACGGCCGGGTCGGTGCCGTCCCGGCCCGCCGCGTCCGCCCAGGCGCAGGCCTGCCGAGCGAACCCGGCGAGGCTGGCATCCGTCGCCGCCTGCAGGAACCGCGCGCCCCGCAGCGCATGGTCGGCGGTGAGCTCGGCCGCGCGGTGCCAGACCTGCGCCGACGCCCCGTAACCGACACGGGCGCGGGCCGGCCCCGCCGATTCGGCAAGTGCCATGGCGACCCCGTCGTCCGGCCCGCTGGCCGTGGCAGCCGCGAACCAGACCCCGGCATCCCCGTCGCAGACCTCGGCAAGAGCCGTCTGGGCCCGCAGCCGCGCTGCCGGGGACGCCCGTTCCAGCACTACCGCCCGCAGCAGCGGATGGACCAGGCTCACCGCGCCCCCCAGCCCCGCGCCGTCCAGCCCCGCACCCTCCAGCCCCGCACCCTCCAGCCCCGCACTCCCCAACCCGGCAGTACCCAGCCCGGCAGTACCCAGCCCGGCGTCGGACGGGAGACGTTCGACATGGCGGACAAGGCCCGCCCGGTGAGCGGCGTCGAGATCGGCGAGCGAACCGGAATCAACGACGAGGGCGCGTTCCAGGGTGACCGCGGGCAGGCCGTTGCCGATGGCCAGCATGACCAGGGCTGCCCGGGTCGACTCGGGCAGCTCGTCGATGCGCTCCGCCCAGGCCCGGTGCAGGCGCCGCCCGGGCGCAGGCAACTCGGGCACCGGCTCGTTCCCACCGAGCTGCGTCGTGCGCAGCGCCTCCACCGTGTCCAGCAGCGCCGACGGGTTGCCGCCCAGCCGGTGCACCAGATCCTCGAGCACCCATGGCGCAATGGGTACGCCACGGGAGGCGAACAACTCGGCGCAGGCGTCCCGGGACAACCCGCCCACCTCGATGCCCGGCAGCCCCGAGCCGTCGATCATCGACACTGCCTCCGTACGGATCGCCATCAGCATCGTGACCCGCTGCCGGACCAGCCGCCGGGCGACGAACAGCAGCACCTGCCGTGACGTCTCGTCGACCCACTGCAGATCATCGACGAGGACCAGCAGTGGATGCTGCTCCCCCGCGGCGACGAGCAGGTTCAGCGTGCCCGCGCAGGCGGCGTACGGGCTGGGCGGTGCGCCCTCCCCGAGCGCGAGGCAGATCTCCAGCGCGGAGCGCTGCGCATCGGGGAGTTCCCGCAGATACCCCCGCAACGGCAGCACCAGATCGGCGAGTGTGGCGTACGGCAGCGCCGACTCCGACTCTGCTCCCCGCAGCCACAGCACCCGCGCCGACGGCCCGCCCGGTGGGGTGGCCCGCCGCTCACCATGCCGCAACAGCGCGGTCCGCCCGACCCCCGGCTCGCCACGCATTACCAAAGCGTTACAGCGGGAGACGTCACCGGAAAGCAGACTGTCGATGAACCGAATTTCCCGATCCCGACCCACGAGGCCGGGATATGTCCGTGAATTTTCCTCGGTGACAACCCGCGCACCGTCCACGACGATCGTCCCTCCCCGCGACGCCGCTGCCGTGTACGTAATCCTGCCGTGGCCCGCCGACATCGAACATGCTTTTTCGTGGCACGCCTCAACAAAGGACTATCGACCCCTGGCAACCCGGCGGCGCAGCCATCCCGAAAAATGTCACTGACCTGCTCTTTTTCAGCCGCTTTCACGGCCGTGTCACGTGTCGAACGGACTGCCACCACCCGAGCGACACCACCGACCGGACCAAACGTCACATTACCGCCGCGAGACGCCCATACCGCTGCCGAGTCCGGCCATCGACCACCGTCACGAATCCCTCGACAGAGCAGGGTCAACCCGCCAGAACGATGTGGGAGACCTGCCAGAACGACCTCGCGGACCAGGTGCCCGGAACCGCCGACCCGACCCGCACCGGACGACAGACAGGATGGCCCCGGCGGTAATCCCCGCCGGGGCCATCCCAGGTTCTTATTCGGTACAACGATTTCCACCGACCGGCGTCGACTCGGCGACGCCCGCGGGTGGCCCGCCGGTCAGAGCGGGTTCGAGACGACGAAGCGCGGGCTCGTGTCGGAGGTGGCGTTGGTGAAGACCCCGGAGGTGAGCCGGAAGGTGGCGATCACGTCGAGCACGTCGCCCTCGTTCGCGGTTCCGGTGTCGGGCACCGCCACCCGGATCTCCTGGCTCGCGGTCGGCGGCAGCTGCTGACCACCCTGCGCGGGGAAGGTGCCCGTGGCGCTGTCCGTATAGACGATCTGATAGGTGCTCTGGTTCCGCACGGTGACGGTCAGGACGTACTTCGCGCCGCCGAACGAGATGAGCCCGCCGCCGACCTCCACATCCGCGAGGATGTCGTACGCGCCTCCCGGCTTGACCACGCCGAGCGTGTTCTCGGTCCCCTGCTCGACGGCGTAGACGGACTTGATGGTGGCATCCCAGTACCCGGGCATCCGGTCACCTTCCACAGTTGGTTCAGTACCTTGCGTCCCAAAGCCTTCGCGACGACAGGTACCTTCTGCGTCCGGGAAATCCCTGATTCCACCCTCACTCTGGCGGAGGCCCGGCAAGGCGCCGAACACCGGCTGGCGGCGTGGCGGTCTGGCCTACCGCGGCTGACGCCCACGCAGCCGAGAGCGGACGGCCGAGTCGAGCCGGATCCGGTCAGTCGGTGCGCCATTCGCGTGGCGGAACAATTCGGTAGATGTCGTCGTCCGCGCCCGCAACGGGCGGCGGTGTGGACGGACGCGCCTCGAAAAGGGGTGATCCGTCCACCGGCGCGTACGGTGACGGCTCCGGCCGCTGCCCGAAGGGCCGATCCTCGGGCCGGCGGGCAGCAGCCGGTGGCCAGGCGCTCGGCGCAGCGGGTACCGGCCCGGTCGGCGGCGAGCCGAACCCGCCGGACGGGCCGGGTTCGCCGGACGGGCCACCGAGGCCACCGGATCCCCCGGGCTGGCCGCCGGAGTTGAGGTTCTCGACGGGGGGCAGGCCGGCCGGGAAGCCGAACGCGGGGTGGACGTCCCGACGGTCGAGGGCGGCGCGCATGCCCTCGCGGCAGGCGGCGTGGATGGCCTCGCGCATCGCCCGGGCGGACTCGGCCCGCAGCAGCCGGCTGACCGGGTCGTGCCGGCGAAAGACCAGACCCGTGGTCTCCACGACGAACTGGCCGAGCAGCCCGGCGCCGCGGCGGGTCCGCCACATCCTCCAGCCGAGGTAGAGATCCGTGCCGTAGGGGGTCACCGAGACGGTGGCCTCGTAGCGGCCGTCGTCGAGCAGGAGGCGGTTGTTGACCGCCCAGGGCTGCGGGCCCACGCGCACCCGCTGCGCGACGGCGCGGACGGGGAACTGGCGCTGCGTCAGGCTGCCGGCGACCAGGCTGTACACCGAGGTTGCCCGGTCGCCGACGGCGGGCAGCAGCACGCGCCACTCGCCGAGCGGCTCACGCCGACGCATCGCGAGCACCAGCACCCAGAACACGAGCCCGGACAGCCACAGGCCGGCTCCCGCTGCCTTTTCCGCGGCGGAGTAGTCGGTCTCCGTGGAGCTGAAGTAGCTGGTTTCGGACGGTGTGGTCACCGCGAGCACGGCGGCGATGATCCAGAAGACCAGCTGCACGCCGAGCGAGACGAGCAGGGCCCGCAGGCCCAGCCGGACGACCGCAACCCCGGTAGCTTCGTCCGATGGCAGTTCGTGCCGCTGGTGACACAGCGTGTGGTCCAGATAGGCCACGCTCGGATCGTTTCCGTACCAACCCGGCATCGTCAGGCCGACGGCGCCCGCCATCCCACCCCCCTTGTGCGACCAGGCGTCACCATACGACATCTCGACGCAACAATATGGGGTACAAGCCATCGGATTGCAAAAATCCGGCCGATCTCGTCGAAAAGCGACGTCACACCCCGTCCTTGGCGACAGAAGCCCAAGGCATCGAGGATCCGATTGCCAGAACCCTGCGACCTCAGCGGCTTTCGGCGTCAGAAGCTTTCGGCGGGAGCGGGGGTGGTGGAGGCCGGGCCGGTGGGCAGGGGCGGGTCGTCGAACCAGACGGTGCGGCGGATGTGGTCGACGTAGCTGACGATGATGTGAACGACGCGACGGGAGACGTCGTCCGCGGCGTAGTCGGCGACGATCCGCGGGCGGCGGTCGCTTTCGGCCTCACGCACGACCAGCTCGACGGCGGCGCGGATCCGGTCGGGGTGCAGCACGCTGGACACCAGCACACCGCGGTCCATCCCCTCGGGGCGCTCATGGGCGTCGCGCACGAGCACGGCCGGGAACCCGATCAGCGAGGCTTCCTCGGTCAGGGCGGCGCTGTCGGACAGCACGCACAGGGCCGCCCGTTGCAACGCGATGTAGTCGCTGAATCCGAACGGCCGGCAGAACCGGATCCGGTCGTCGACGAGCGTGGCCCGACCAGCGCGGCGCAGCTCGGCGAGCCGGTCACGAGTACGCGGATGCGTGGAGACGATCACCGGCAGCCGGTACCGGACAGCCAGCCGGTTGAGCGACTCCACCAGCGCATGCAGGGCCTCGGGCCGATTGGTGTTCTCCTCCCGGTGGATGCTGGCGACCACGTACCGTCCCACCTGGACACCCAGGGTGGCGAGCACGGTGGAGGTGTCGATCAGCGGCGCGTAGTGCGTGAGCACCTCCCGCACGGGCGAGCCGACGACGAAGATGCGCTCGGTCGGGCGCCCTTCGGCGAGCAGGTGGCCGCGGGCGCGTTCGGTCGCGGCCAGGTGGACGTCGCTGAGCTGGTCGGCGACCCGGCGGTTGAGTTCCTCGGGGACCCGTTCGTCGAAGCAGCGGTTGCCGGCCTCGAGGTGGAACACCGCGATCCGGCGGCGTTTGGCCGCGATCGCCGCGTAGCAGGTGTTGGTGTCGCCGTAGATGAGCACGGCGTCCGGCGCCTCGGCCGCGAGCACGGGGTCGATCTGACCGATCAGCCGGCTGATCGTCTCCGCCGGGGTGGCGCCGGCGACGTCCAGGGTGTGATCGGGGCGGCGCACGCCGAGTTCGTCGAAGAAGATCTGCGAGAGCTCGTGGTCGTAGTTCTGCCCGGTGTGCACCAGCCGCAGGTCGACGGCCCGGTCCAGTGCCGCGAGCACCCGGGAGAGCTTCACCACCTCCGGGCGGGTGCCCACCACCACCAGCACCTTCAGCCGGCCTTCCACCGGCCCGGACGACTTCGGTATCGCCACTGCCGGGCGAACCACTCCGATCGGGGCGCGTCGCAGCCGCGGTCCGCTGGGCTGTGGCACCAGGGGGGTGGAGCGAGCACTCGGCGGCGCCGAGGGCACCGTGGGCACGGACGGCCCCGTCTGCTCCGACGTCTCCCTCGCCAACGCCGACGTCTCACTGGGCATACGGACTCCCCCCGGCACGCACAGATCATCTTGGACGCACGGATCGTCACCGACGATCACGGTCGCACCCGTTCGATCCGGACACCCACGCCGACCGCAGCCGTCACCCAGAAAGCTATCACCCTACGTATCCATCTGGTAACTCGACGTACTCCTGGTCGGTCCGCTGAACGCACCCGGCCCCGGGGGGGCCGGCGGCCGGGGCCCCCCCCGCGGCCC
>NZ_JALKFT010000025.1:0-79400 GCF_023242945.1 Frankia umida | reverse complement strand
CCCACCCCCCACCGACCCCGCCGCGCCGCCATCTCCGCCTTCGGCATCAGCGGCACCAACGCCCACGTCATCCTCGAAGAAGCCCAGGAGCAGGACGCGAACCCCGGCGGCACGGCCGCGCCGGGCCCCGTCCCGGCGGACACGGCGGCGGCCGGGCTGCCCGTGCCGTGGCTGCTCTCCGCCCGCGGTCCGCAGGCGCTGCGGGACCAGGCACGCCGGCTGCGGGCACATGTCACCACGCATCCGGAGTCCTCCCTGGCGGACATCGGACTGTCACTGGCGACCACCCGTACCGCCTTCGAGCACCGGGCAGCCGTCATCGGTACGGACCGGTCCACCCTGCTGGACGGACTCGCCGCGCTGGCGCACGGACGGCGCTCGCCGGTGGTGGCCCGCGGGAGCGCGACCGAACCCGGGCGGACGGCGTTCATGTTCACCGGGCAAGGGAGCCAGCGGCCGGGGATGGGCCGCGAGCTGCACACCGCGTACCCGGTGTTCGCCGCCGCGTTCGACGAGATCTGCGCGCACTTCACGCCGCACCTGCCGCACCCGCTGCGGGACGTCGTCCTGGGCACCGACCCCGCCCTGCCGAACGACCTGGTGCACGAGACGACCTACACCCAGCCGGCGCTCTTCGCCGTCGAGGTCGCCCTGGCCCGGCTGCTGCTCCACTGGGGGGTCGTCCCCGACCTGCTTATCGGACACTCGGTGGGTGAACTGGCCGCCGCCCACGTGGCCGGCGTGTGGTCACTGCCCGACGCGACCGCCCTGGTCGCCGCGCGGGCGAGACTCATGGGGTCCGCGCGCGCGGACGGGGCGATGGTCGCGATCGAGGCATGCCTCGACGAGGTCACGGCGGTGCTGACCGAATCCGCGGGGCAGGCGTCGATCGCCGCGGCGAACGGCCCGCGGGCCACCGTGATCTCCGGCGATCGGTCGGCCACGGATCAGGTCGCGAACCATTTTCGGGCTGCCGGCCGGCGAGTCCGACGGTTGCGGGTGAGCCATGCGTTCCACTCCCCGCACATGGACGGCATCCTCGACCGCTTCCACAAGATCGCCAGCACCATCGACTACCAGGCCCCCCGCATCCCCCTCGTCTCCAACCTCACCGGCCACACCGCCACCCCCGACCAACTCCGCTCCCCCGACTACTGGACCGACCACATCCGCCACCCCGTCCGCTTCCACGACGGCATCCACCACCTGCACACCCTCGGCGTCACCACCTACCTGGAACTGGGACCGGACGCGATCCTCACCCCGATGGCCCACGAATGTCTGCCGGTGGGTGTCGCCACGGTGACGCCGCTGCTGGCCCGCGGGCGTCCCGAACCCTCGACGCTGGTCGGGGGGCTGGCTCAGGCCCATGTCGAGGGCACCACGGTCGACTGGGGCGCCTTCTTCGCGGGCGGCGGCGCCCGGGCCGTTCCACTACCCACCTACGCGTTCCAGCACACGAACCACTGGCTGAGCGCAGGGCCGAGGGGCCCCCGGGTACATGCCGGCACGCACAGGTCCTTCGAGCCGGACGAGGCGCGGTTCTGGGATGCCGTCGAGCAAGGCGACCTCGACGCCGTGGCGGGCGCACTGCGGCTGCCCGCGGCCGAGCACCCGGCGTTGGTCTCGGTCCTGCCCGCCTTCGCCCGGTGGCGGCGGGAGCACACCGCGGCCACACCGTCGGGCGGGTCGTGGCCGGCGGACGTCGCCGACGTCCGGGCGACCGACCTCACCGACCTGGGCGATCCGGGCGAGTCGGAGAGTGCGACGGATGTCGCCGCCCTGCGGGTGCTGGTGGCCACGGCGGATGCCGAGGAGGTGGGCTCGGCCCTGCTGGACCTGGTGCGCCGGCACGCCGCCGAGGTGCTGGGGCACCCCAGCCCGCAGGACATCGGCGCCGGTGACAACTTTCTCGAGATCGGCTTCTCCTCGTTCACGGCGTTGGAGGTGCGCAACCGGCTCTGCGAGGCGACCGGGCTGCTGCTCCCTCCGATCGTGATGTACGACCACCCGACCCCGCGGGCCCTCGCCGCCCATCTGCGGGTCGAACTTGCCGGGCAGCCGGGTCCGTCCTCGGCGCCCGTGCCGGTTCCCGCCGGCCCGCCCCCCGCCGCCCGGACCCTCGACGGCTCCGCGGTGGAGTCCCGCGTCGGCTGACCGTCACGGGCGCCTGCCCCTCGCCGCCCGGCAACCCGCCGGGCGGTCCCACCGGGACACCGACCCCCTCTGGAGGATGCACATGCGCGTAGGACTCGGATACCTGAACATGGCCCCGGCAGGCGACTCCGCGACCGCCCGGGCGCTCTACGCCGACTTTCTGCACGACGTCCGCTGGGCCGAGGACCGTGGGTTCGCCGGCATCTGGGTGACCGAGCACCACTTCTCCACCTACAGTCTCACCTCGTCTCCCCTGATCCTGCTGGCGCAGGCCGCCGCAGCCGCCCCCCGGCTGCGGCTGGGAACGTCGATCCTCGTACTGCCGTTCTGGGACCCGGTCCGGCTCGCCGCCGACGTGCTCACCCTGGACGCGTTGTCCGCGGGACGGTTCGACTTCGGCATCGGCCGTGGCTACCAGCCGCACGAGTTTCTCGGCTTCGGCCGGGACGCGGCCGACAACCGGGAGATCTTCGCCGAGGCGGTCGACGCCCTCGAGCAGCTGTTCACCCAGGAGGACCGGGACTTCAAGGGCCGTCACGTCCGGATCGACGCCCCGGTCACCCTGCTGCCACGCCCGACCCAGCAGCCGCATCCGCCGATCTGGATGGCGGCGACGAGCCCCGAATCGCTGCGGTTCGCCGCCGACCGGGGTTTCCATTTCATGCTGCCGGCTGTCACCACCTACGACCAGATCGTCGAGCGCCGGGGCTGGATCGACCAGGCCGGCGGGCTGCCTGCGGGGCGCGAGTTCCAGGTCAACCGGTTCGTGTACCTGGGGGATGACGCGGGCCGCCAGCGGGTGGTTCGCGAGATCGCCCGTCAGCTCCAGACCTCGGCCGCCCTGACCAACAGTGTCTACCCCGATGCCGGCGCCGCCCCGACTCCCGACCAGATCGACCCGGCGGTGGAGGAGAAGGTCCGCGACATCCTCATCACAGGTTCGGCCGACGAGGTGATCGACCAGTTCAGAGCGTTGGCCGACGTCGGTATCAGCTACGTCATCGCCGGCTTCGAGTTCGGCTATCTCAATACCGAGACGGCCCGGCACTCACGAGAGCGTTTCGCCAACGAGGTCCTCCCGCACCTGGCGGATCTCACCCCCAGCCGTCCCGGATCGAACTGACCGTCGCGATACACTGAACTGGTCGGTCAACAGGTCGCGACCGGGCGGAAACGGCGGTCGGCACCGGCGGACATCCATGCAGGCGTCAACCGAGACCGCGGCGAGCGGAACGCAGGAGGCCTGCTCGGCCTGGCAGACCTCCGGTTCCCGCCGCGGCGCAAGGAGCGCATGGCATGCCGACCACTTCCGCAACACATGCCGGGGCGCTACGGCTGTCCGTTCTGGACGTGGCCCCGGTCTTCACCGACAGCAGTACCGCGCAGGCGCTGCGCAACACGGTGGATCTCGCGCCGCGGGTGGAGGCACTGGGCTACCAGCGCCACTGGGTCGCCGAGCACCACAACGTTCCCAGCCTGGCGACGTCCTCGCCGGCGGTGCTCGCGGGTCGACTGGCAAGCGTCACCACGAGCCTGCGGGTCGGCTCCGGCGGAGTCCTGCTGCCCAACCATGCTCCGCTGGTGGTCGCCGAGCAGTTCGGCACCCTGCAGGCCCTGCACCCGGGGCGGATCGACCTCGGGATCGGGCGGGCGTCGGGCGGCGATCTGCTCACCGCCAGAGCTCTGGGCCGCCTGTTCGCGGCCGATGACTTCCCACGGCAGCTGAGGGAGCTGACCGGCTATCTGGCGGGTACGGCCGACGCGGCGTCCGAGCACCGCGTCGCCGCGATCCCCGCCCCCCCGGGTCAGCCCTGGCTGTGCATGCTGGGTTCCAGCCTGACCAGTGCCCGGTTCGCCGGCGCCCTGGGGCTGCCCTACGCCTTCGCCCACCACCTCGTGCCGCATCTGACGGTGGCCGCCCTCGACACGTACCGTTCGGCGTTTCGGGCGTCGTCCCAGCTGGCGCAGCCGTACACCCTGGTCGCCGCCGCGGTGGTCGCAGGCGAGTCCGACGAGCACGCACGTGGGCTCGCACTGCCCTACCTGCTGCGCAAGATCCACATCCAGCAGGGGCGTATCTACGATCTCTACCCCGGTCCGGCCGACGTCGCGGCCCACCGCTTCTCCCGGGTGGAGGAGAAGTACGTCCAGGAGCACAGTGGCGACCAGTTCTTCGGTGGTCCCACGACCCTGGCGGAGAAGATCTCGGACCTGGTCCAGCGGTGCGGCGCCGACGAGTTGCTGGCGCTGTCCCTGATCCACGACCACGCCGACCGGGTCCGCTCCTACGAGCTGCTGGCCGAGGCCGTGCCCACGGTGCCCGAATCCCGCCACCAGGCCGTGCGCTGACCCCGTCCGCAACCAGCCCGGTCCCGAGCGCACCGGCCCAGGGTCGACAGCCCCGGGATCCGGACCAACAGATGCGGCGGAGGAAAGCCCCTCCGCCGCATCCGATCCCGGCCCGGGGACACGGAGGCCGGTGGTCTGGTCATACCGTCGCCGCGGGTTCGCTCTCTCGCTGCTCCATGTCCGACTGCGGCGCCGGCTGCGGTCGACCTGGCAGGAAGAGCCCGAACAGCAGAACCGCGATCGCACCACCGAAGACCCACCAGAACGCCGACTGGAAGGCGTGCACCGTCGGCAACCCGCCGACGGTTCCGCGCTGCAGGATGAACGCCACGATCGCGATTCCGAGCGAGGCGCCCAACTGGTTGAGCACGTAGAGGGCCGAGGTTCCCTGCGGCACGGACGCCACCGGCAGCGTCCGGTACAGCGCCCCCATCGTCGGTGCCCCGATGAAGCCCAGCCCGAGCCCCGTCACGAAGGCTGCCACCCCGAGCAGTGCCTCGCTGGTGTCGTTCCCGGACCTGGTGAACACCAGCGCACTCGCCGCGATCAGCGCCGCACCCCCCGGCGCCAGGACCCGCGCGCCAACCCGTTCGCTGAGCCGACCCGCGAGTGGCATCGCGATGAACGAGCCCACCCCCAGCGGCGCGAGCAGCAGGCCAGCCTCGAGCACGTCGTGCCCGCGCAACTGCTGGTAGTACAACGGCACGACGAACAGCATCGAGAACAACATCACGCCAGTGACCGCCATCACCGCCACGCTCGCGCTGAAGCTGCGACTGGTGAACAGCCGCAGGTCGATCAACGCGGCGCCACGGGCCCGCAGGGCATGGCCGACGTAGCCGAGCAGCAGCACGCCCCCGATCGTCAGCGTCACCGGCACCTGGACCGCACCGAACCCGTGCTCACCGGCCTGCGACAGGGCGTACACCAGTACGGCGAACCCCGGGCAGAGCAGCGAGACCCCCACGACGTCCAGGCGGGCCGGCGCCTGCCCGGGGTCCGGCGCGTCGACCGGGACCACCTTGAACGAGGCCACCAGAGCCGTCACCCCGATCGGCAGGTTCACCAGGAACATCCACCGCCAGTCCAGATGCTCGATGATCACGCCACCCACGATCGGGCCCAGGACGGGACCGAGTGGGATGACGATCCCCATCAGTCCCATGACCCGCCCGACCCGGGCCGGGCCGGCCGCCCGCGCCAACAGCGTGAGCATCACCGGATCGAGCATCCCGCCGCCGAATCCCTGGATCACCCGGAACACGACCAGCGCGCCGATCGACGGTGCCAGGCCGCAGGCCAGCGACCCTGCCAGGAACAGCGAGAGGCCGGTCAGCCAGATCCGACGGGCGCCAAAGCGGTCCACCGCCCACCCGCTGAGCGGGATCGCCACCGTCACCGCGAGCAGATAGCCGGTGGCAACCCACCCGACCGTGCCCAACGGCGCGTCGAACTGCTCTCCCAGCGTGTCGATCCCGACGTTCACGATCGTGCCGTCAAGCAGACCCATCAGGCCGCCGAGCAGCAACACTCCGATCAACCGCAACAGCGCCGGGTCCAGGCGATCACCCTGTTCCTGAGCCATACCCTTCCTCACCTCACTCTGGCTGGCTAACCGGTCAGTACAAAATACTTTACATTAAGGTCAGCACGCGGGAGCGGGCTCGACCCTCGCGTCACCGCACCGCGCGCCACGGACCGGACCGAGGAAGCTCCACCCCGCCCCGGGAGCCGGCCACTGACAGGCATGGACCTTTCGCCGGACGGGACACCGGCCATCACCGACCCGATCTGGCCGGCGACCGGGTCGCATCAGCCCCGAACCGGCGGAACACACGGCCACCAGGGCACCCAGCCCGGCGATTCCCCATAAAGACCACCAGTTTTGTGGGTAAATTCTTCAGAACCAGTCAGTCCATTGTTCTTGTCTGGAGGTCAACCCGAGTGAGCGGCAGGGACAACCGCCAGCTCCATCTGAGCCTCAACCTCAACGGCCTGGGGTTCCACCGGGCCGGCTGGCGGCATCCAAGCAGCCAGCCCGACCGCGTGTTCTCCGCGGACTACTACCTCGAACTGGCTCGGACGGCGGAGCGAGGCCAGCTGGACGCGATCTTCCTCGCCGACACCCCGGCCTTCGTCCTCATGCCGGGCCGTTCCGTGACGCTGCAGGCGGAGCCGGTGTCGCTGCTGTCCGCGCTGGCGGTGGCGACCACCCACATAGGCCTCATCGGGACGATCTCGGCAAGCTACAGCGAGCCCTACACCGTCGCACGGCAGTTCGCCATGCTCGACCATCTCAGTGCGGGCCGTGCGGGAGTCAACGTGGTGACCTCGGCGGGCGACCGCGTCGCCCAGAACTTCGGCCGGGACAGCCACTTCGAGCACGCCACCCGGTACGAACGCGCCGCGGACTTCCTCACGGTCGTCACCTCGCTGTGGGACAGCTGGGCCGACGACACCATCCGGGCCGACAAGGCCACCGGCGTCTTCGCCGACCTCGAATCGATCGTCGAGATCAACCACGTGTCCGAGCACTTCCGCGTCCGCGGGCCGCTGAACATCCCGCGACCGCCGCAGGGACGCCCCGTACTGGTCCAGGCCGGTGCGTCACCGCGCGGACGTGACCTCGCGGCCCGCTGGGCGGACGCGGTCTACACCGGCTCGTCCACCCTGGAGAACGGCCAGGCCTTCTGTCAGGACATCCGTCGGCGCGCGGCGCATGCCGGCCGCCGCGCGGACAGCGTACGCGTTCTGCCAGGCCTGATCCCCTACGTCGGTTCGACCGAGCGGGAGGCACGTGAGCTGCGCCGGGAGCTGGAGGACCAGCCAGAGCCGCTCGACGCCATGATCGAGGAGCTGGGTGCCATCCTCGAGACCGACCTCGGTGGGCTCGACCCCGACCAACCGATGGATCCCGCGCTGTTCCCGGACGAGGCCACCTACGGGCAGTCGGTCAGTCGCCTGGTGCGCTTCCGGCAGTACGTCCATGCAGAGTCACCGACGATCGCCCAGTTCGCCCGGTGGGTTCGGAGCAATCTCGGCGTTGTGCACTGGATCGCCACCGGCACGGGCGAGCAGATCGCCGACCAGCTCGAGACCTGGTTCCGAGCGGGTGCCGCCGATGGCTTCAACCTGCTCGTTCCGCTGCTACCCAAAGGGCTCGACGACGTCGTCGACCAGGTCATACCCGAGCTGCGTCGCCGCGGCCTGTTCCGTACCGGCTACGACGGTCGAACGCTGCGTGACCATCTGGGGCTGGAACGCCCGGCAGGTCGCCGATCGGGCACCGCGAGCGCCCGGTGACCACATCCACCCGACCGAGAAGGCGGCCCACGCCCATGGCACGCACACGTCGCCCACGGCCGATCCGCCCGACGTTCCGCCTGCTGATCGCGATGGCCGCCTGCGGCACGGCCGCCGTCCTCGGCCTGATCACGGCCTGCGGCTCTCCGGCCGGCACGGCGAACGCACCGTCGGACGACCGGAAGCTGACGATCCTCTGGCCGGCCGATCCGATCGACCTGTCCACCGATGACGGTTTCGGGCTCCAAATGCTCTCCGGCACGATCGAGCGGCTCGCCGTCTACGACGCGCTGATCGCGCTCACCCCGAGTGCCGGGCTGGAGTACCGGCTGGCCACCGCGCTCGACTCCACGGACGGCCTGACCTGGACCCTGCGGCTGCGACCCGGGGTGCGCTTCAGCGACGGGACACCGCTGGACGCCGCGGCCGTGCGGGACAACTGGACGCAACTGGCGGACCCCGCCCGGCGCTCCCCGAGCGCCGGAACCGCCCAGCGGATCGGCGCGCTGGACGTGGTCGACGCGGTGACACTGCGGATCACGCTGAAAGAACCCGACAACCAGTTCCCGCGGCTGGTCGCGCAGACTCCACTGACCTTCATCGGTTCCCCCGCCGCCATGCGGGCCAAGGGCTCCGCGTTCAGGACCGCCCCGGTGGGCGCGGGAGCCTTCACCGTCCGGGAATGGCTACGCAATGATCATGTGACGCTGGTACGCAACCCCGAATCCACCCAGCGGGCCTCCCTCGACACGATCGTGGTCCGGACCGTCCCGGACGAGACGCAGCGCTACAACACCCTGCTCTCGGGCGGCGGGGACATCGCGTTCTCCGCGAACCTGCGCACCGGCCGCACCGCCACCGCGGCGGGCCTGGTCAACCAGCGCGCGCTCAGCGATGGCGGACTCAACCTGCTGTTCAACGTCACCACAGCCCCCTTCGACGACCTGCGCGCCCGCCAGGCGGTGGCCCATGCGCTCGACCCAGAGGCCCTCAACAAGACACTGTTCGACGGGACAGCCACCGTCCCGGCCACGTTCCTGCGCGAGCAGTCGCCGTTCCACAGCGCGGTCGCGCTCCCTACCCCGAACCGGCAACGAGCCCAGGCCCTGTTCGACGAACTGGCCGCGCAGGGCGAACCGGTGCGGTTCACCATCGTCACCCCGCTGAACTTCAGCAACGTCGCCGAGTGGGTGCAGTCCCAGCTGGACGGATTCCGCAACGTCCAGGTCAAGGTCGACGCGATGGCCCAGACACTGCCGATCCTCAAGGGCGCGTTCCAGGCCACCCTCACCGGAACGCCGAGATTCGTCGATCCCTATCCGCAGCTCGCGCTCAACCTGGGTACCGGCGGTCCCAACAACTATGGTCGGTTCTCCGACGCCCGTTTCGACACCGCGCTGCGCGACGGACAGCAGGCCCGCGACGCCGCCGGGCGCACGAAGGCCTACGAGACGGCCCAGCGGATCATCGCCGAGCGGCTGCCGCTCGCCGGACCGCTGTACCGCCTGCCCGGGCAGTACCTGCACCAGCGGGCAGCCTTCGACGGCGAGCTCCCGATCCTCAATGACGGGGTGCTCGACATCACCCGTCTGTCAAAAGCCGGGTGAGCCCGGATGCACGCGAACCGCGGCGCCGTCCGCCTGGTCGGATGGCAGCTCGCGCGCACCGCGGTCGTCCTGCTGCTGGTCGGCTTCGGCGCGACCTTTCTCCTCGACCTGGCTCCGGGTGATCCGGCCTTCGCCCTGCTCGGCGAGCAGGCGAGCGCCGAGCAGGTCGCCACCGTCCACCGGGCACTGCGCCTCGACGACCCGTTCCTCACCCGCTACGCGACCTGGATCGGCGGCGTGCTGCGCGGCGACTTCGGGACGTCCTACCTGACCGGCGAGCCGGTCATGACCGAGGTGGCTGCCAGACTGGCGGTGACCGGGGAACTGGTGGTGCTGGCGCTCGCCAGTGCGCTGGTCGTCGCCGTGCCGATCGGCGTGTTCACCGCCTACCGCGCGCACGGGCGGGCGGACCGGGTCTGGTCGCTGGCCTCCTCCGCACTGATCGCGACGCCCCCCTTCGTCGTCGCTCTGGTCGGCGTCTATCTGCTCACGCTGAAGATCGGCGCGCTGCCGGCGACCGGCTGGGTGGCCCCGGTGGACGGTCTGGGTGCCAATCTGCGCCACGCCGTGCTGCCCGTCGCCACCCTGGTCCTGTCCCTGGTGCCCACCTACACCAGGATGCTGCGCGCCGACATGACTGCCACCCTGCGGGAGGACTACATCCTGGCCGCCCGTTCCCGCGGGCTCCCGGTGCGTCGCATCCTGTTCCGGCACGCGCTGCGCCCCTCGTCGTTCTCCCTGATCACCCTCACCGGGATCAGCGTCGGCCAGCTGATCGGCGGGGCGGTGGTCGTCGAGGTGCTGTTCGCCCTGCCGGGGCTCGGACAGCTGATGGTCACCAGCGTGACCGCGAAGGACGTGCCGGTGGTGCAGGGCATCGTCATGTTCCTGGCGGTCGTCTACTGCGTGGCGGGCGCGGTCACCGACCTGCTGTACGGCTTCCTCGACCCGCGGGTGCGGGTCCGGGTGCGGCCGGCATGAGGGCACCACGATCGCGGGCCGGGCGGCTACCCCTGTGGCTGTCCCTCGCCTGGCTTACCGCCATGTTCACCGCGGCTCTGTTCGCCGATGTGCTCCCGCTGCGCTCCAACGGCGAGATCGTGCCCGGCGTCGACGCCCGTACGCCCCCGGGCTGGCGCCCCGAGTTCCTGGGCACCGACGCCATCGGCCGCAGCGTGCTGGCCCGGATCGTCCACGGCGCCCGGGAGTCACTGCTGGTCGGACTCGGATCGGCCGGCCTGGCGATGATGGCGGGCCTCGCGGCGGGACTCGCCGCCGGCTACCTCCGAGGCTGGCTGGACGCCGCGATCGGCCTGGTGCTCGATGCCGTACTGGCGGTGCCAGCACTGGTCCTGCTGATCGCCATCGCCGCCGTCGGCCGCCGCGGAACCACCACCGTGGTGCTGGGCCTCGCGGTCGTGGGCACACCGAGCTTCGCCCGGTTGGCCCGCGCGAGCACCCTCGCACTCGCCGGCCGCAACCATGTGGCGGCGGCCGTCGCGCTGGGCACCGGGCCGGGCCGGACCCTGCGCCGGGAGCTCCTGCCCGACGTGATCCTGCGGCTGGCGCCGTTCGCGTTCGTGTTCATGGCGTTCGCCGTCGTCGCCGAGGCGTCCCTGAGCTTCCTGGGGCTGGGGCTGCCCCCGCCCGCGCCGAGCTGGGGCGCCATGATCAACGATGGACGACCCTACCTGGACGGCGACCCGTGGCTGGTGTTCGTGCCCGCCGGCTGTGTGTTCCTGACGGTCGCCTCGTTCACCGTGATCGGCGAGTGGGCGCGCCGCCGGTTCGCCGTCGGCGAGTCGAGGCTGCCATGACCGTCGAACGGTCACCCGCCGGGCCCGCCCTGACACTCGCCACCCCCGCCGTGCCACTGCTGGCGGTACGGGACGTGTCGATGACACTCCCCACACCGGCCGGTCCGCTGCATGCTGTCGACCGCGTCTCGTTCACCCTCACCGCCGGGCAGGCCGTCGGGATCGTCGGCGAGTCCGGTTCGGGAAAGTCGATGCTGGCCCGCACCGCGCTGGGGCTGGCTCCAGCCAGCGCCCGTACCACCGGCTCGGTGCGGTTCGCCGGTCGTGAGCTGCTGGGCGCCAGCGCCCGTGACCTGCGCCCGGAGCTCGGCCCCGGGATCGCCATGGTGTTTCAGGACCCCTCGACGGCCCTGAACCCCGTGCTGCGGATCGGGCGTCAACTGGCCGAGACGTTACGGCTGCGCGGCGGCCTCAAACGGCGTGCGGCCCGCGAGCGAGCAGTCGAACTGCTGCGTGACGTCGGTATCGACGAGCCCGAGCGCCGCGCGCGCAGCTATCCCCACGAGCTGTCGGGCGGAATGCGCCAGCGGGTGTGCATCGCGCTGGCGGTCGCCTGCGACCCACGGGTGCTGCTCGCCGACGAGCCCACCACCGCTCTGGACGTCACCGTGCAACGTCAGATCCTCGACCTGCTCGCGGACCTGCGGGCCCGCCGCGGCCTGGGCCTTGTCCTGATCACCCACGACCTCGCCGTCGCCGCCGGGCGGACGGACCATCTGCTGGTGATGTATGCCGGCCAGGTGGTGGAGTCCGGACCAACCGCGCAGGTGATCCGGGCGGCCCGCCATCCCTACACCGCCGCGTTGCTCGCCTCGGTGCCCCGTCTGGACCAGCCGAGTCACACCCGGCTGGCGACGGTCCCCGGCACGCCCGCCACCCCGGTGGGCAGCGCCCACGGGTGCCGGTTCGCGCCACGCTGCTCCCGGGTGCTGACCCACTGCCGACAGCGGGAGCCGGTCCTCGCCGATCCCTGGTCCCACCAGCCGGTCGGGCCGCGACACGCGGTGGCCTGCTTCGCCCCGGTCGGCGCCGCGCCGGGCCCCGGTCGTGGCCCGGGCCGCCTCGACGGGGCGAACGGCGAGGACGGCGAGGACGGCGGGCCATGACCGGATCCGACGTCCTGCTGCGGGTCCGTGACCTCGTCGTCGACCATCGGGCACCGGGTGGCACGACGTTACGCGCCGTGGACGGGATCAGCTTCACCATCCGGCGTGGGGAGGCCCTGGGTCTGGTCGGCGAGTCCGGCTGCGGCAAGTCCTCGACCGCCCAGGCCGTGCTCATGCTGCGCCGCCCCACAGGTGGGCGGGTCGAGTTCGACGGGCAGGACCTGGCCCGGCTGTCGCCCCGGCCGCTGCGCCGGCTGCGCCCGCGTCTGCAACTGGTCTTCCAGGACGCGGCGTCGTCCCTGAATCCACGCCGGACCGCGGCCGCGATCGTCGCGGAGGGGTTGGCGGCCCACCGCTTCCCGCGGCCCTGGGACCGGCTGGTCGACGACGCGCTGTCCTCGGTGGGCCTGGATCCCCGGACCATTGGTCACCGGCGACCCGGGGAGCTCTCCGGCGGGCAGTGCCAGCGGGTGGCGCTGGCCCGGGCGCTGGTGCTGTCCCCCGCGCTTGTCGTCTGCGACGAACCGGTGTCGGCGCTCGACGTGTCGGTGCAGGCGCAGATCCTCAACCTGCTCGAGGACGTCCGGCGCCAGCACGGGCTCAGCCTGCTGTTCATCGCCCACGACCTGGCTGTCGTGCGGCAGATCAGCGACCGGGTGGGCGTGATGTACCGGGGGCGTCTCTGCGAACTGGCACCCGCCGAGCGGCTCTACCGCCGTCCCCGCCACCCCTACACCCGTACGCTGCTCGACGCCGTGCCCAGGCTCGACGGCGGGCCCGGCCCGGCCGCCCAGGCCGGCCGGGCGGATCCGGGGGGATCCGGGTCGTCGCCGCGACCGCCCCGGGGATGCCGTTTCCGCTCCCGCTGCCCGCAGGCCCAGGACCGGTGCGCCGAGGTCGTTCCGCTTCTGCGGCCAGTGGCGGCGGACCACCAGGTCGCCTGCCATTTCCCTGACTGAGGCTCCTCAGCCGGGGACCAGTTCGCGTGCCTGCCCACACCGGCAGGCACGGCGGTTTAGCCGTCGGCAAGAGCTCGGCTAGCAGCGCGGGCAACGATGTCCCTGCACCCGCGGCAACGAGATCCGGGCGCGTTCGGCAGGAGGGTGGGATACCAATGACGATCACTGATCTGGCCCCGCAGCGCCGGCACACCCTGTACTTCCTGCGGGAGACCCGGGCGTTCGCGCCCGTGTTCCTGGACACCGAGGTGGACATGAGCCGGGTCGCGGCGCTGCGATCCGGGCATCGGCACTCGGTGGTGACCTATGTGCTGTACGCCGCCGGCCGGGTGCTGGCCCGGCATCCGGAGGCGAACGCGGCCATCCTTGACGGCCGCCGGCCGAAGGTGGTCCGCCATGACGCCGTGCACGGCAAGCTCACCCTGGACAAGACGCTCGACGGCCACCGGGTCGTGCTCGCCACGGTGCTGCGTGATCTCGAACGTCTGGATCTCGACGAGATCCAACGGCAGGTGGAACGCTTCCGCACCGGCGATCCGGCCAGCATGCCCGAGTTCGCCGGGGTGCGTGCGCTGCACCGGGCCGGGCCGGGCCGGCGTGGCTGGCGGCGCGCCGAGCGGGCCTTCCGCAGGGTGGTGCGGCCCTTGGAGAGCAGGGCCGCGATCTGGGGGACGGTGGCGGTCACCTCGCTCGGGCACGGGGTGGTGGACGGCTTCCACTCGGTAGGCGGCACCACCGTGACCCTCGGACTGGGACGCACCGTCGAACGTCCGGTGGTTCGCGACGGCCGGATCGTGGTGGCCCCCGTCATGCGGCTGAGCCTGGCCTTTGACCACCGGGTGATCGACGGGGCGGAGGCCGCGGACGTTCTCGCCGACATCCGGGAGACGCTGCAGACCTTCCCGGAGCCGGCGAACCCGGGTCAGCCCGACCCGCCGGCGCGGGAGCAGTCGGGCAGGGCGGCACCGGAGCCCGAGGCCGCCGCGGTCACCACTGCGACGGTGGAAGGACCGCGATGAACGACGTCGCCGAACTCACCGTGCACGTCGCCGCGCACGCGGCGGCCCTGGATCTCGACGCCGCCGAATATCGGGAGCTGACCGGGCGCATCCGTCATGACGGCACCGGCCCAGGTTCCTGGGTGCACGAGTGGTCGCGCCTCGCCGAGACGCGGGAGACCCACGGTGACCTGCTGGGCGCCGCGGCCTGCTACGGCTTCGCCCGGTTCCCGTTCGTCGACGGCCCGGCGCGGCGCGACGCCCTGGGCAACTGCGTCCGGGCCACGGACAGGTGGCGGCGCACGGTCGCTCCCGAGGCCGGCCGGATCGACCGGGTGGTGTTGGACATCCTCGGTGCGAGGGTCGCCGCCTGGACGACCGGACTGGCCGGCGGGCACGGGCCGGGCGGGCAGCGCGCCGCGGCGGAGCCGTCGGCGGCGGCCAGGAACCGACCCCTGTTGATCGTCAGTGGCGGCATCGTCAGCATCAAGGAGCAGTGGGCACCCCTGTTGCTGCTCGCGTCCAGCCTCGGACTCGCCGCGGTCGTGACCGAGATGCCTGGTGTCGGCGAGAACACCCTGCGTTACACCCCGGACAGCTGGCAGATGTTCCCGGCGATCCTCGAGGCACTGGACGGAGCCGCTGACGTCTCGCGCACCTTCGCACTCGCGCTGAGCTTCAGCGGGCATATGGCGTTGCGCTGGGCAGCCGAGGATCCGCGGCTGCGCGGGATCATCACGGTCGGCGCGCCGGTACGCGCGCTGTTCACCGACCGTGCCTGGCAACATGGGCTGCCGCCGGCCACGGTGGCGACCCTGGCCCACCTGACCGGCACGGACCCTCTGGCGCTGCCCGACCTGCTGCCCGGCTGGGCGCTGTCCGACCGGCAGCTCGCCGCCGTCGCGGTGCCGGTGCGCTACGTGGCCAGCACCCGGGACGAGATCATCCCACCGGTCGACCCGGCGCTGCTACGGCGAACCCTGCCGGACCTGGCCGTCCTCGAACACGACGACGTCCACGGCGCTCCCGGGCATGCCGTGGCCACCCGCGAGTGGATGATCCGCGCGCTGGTGGACCTCCGCGACGCCACCCCCCGCTGACCACAGCCACAGCCCATCACCAGCCACACCCGTTACCCGGTCCGCCGCGGCGGCCGTCGCTGGCCGCGGCGGACCCACCGGCCATCGGCCACCCGGTCGGGCGGGCCAGACGACGCTGCGCCACCACGAGGGACTGACCAGACCATGACGACTGAGCAGGCACACCGAGACCACCCGGAGCTGCACGGAACGGCCGACGACGCCCATGCGGTCGCCGTCATCGGACTCGCCTGTCGGCTGCCGCAGGCGCCGGACCCACAGGCCTTCTGGCATCTGCTGCGGGCAGGCCGCAACGCCGTGATCGACACCCCCGCGGACCGGTGGCGGATCACCGGCGGGGCGGACGCGCCCGCCGTGCCGCGTCACGGCGGCTTCCTCGATCAGGTGGACACGTTCGACGCCGCCTTCTTCGACCTCTCCCCCGCCCAGGCGGTCGCGATGGACCCGCAGCAGCGGCTGGCCCTGGAGCTCGGCTGGGAGGCCCTGGAGGACGCCCGGATCGTCCCCAGCCGGCTGCACGGCAGCGCTACCGGCGTGTTCGTCGGCGCCACCGCGGGCGACTACGCGACAGTGGCCGACCGGTCCGGGCTCGACGGGATCAGCCGCCACACCCTGACCGGGCTCAACCGCAGCATCATCGCCAACCGGATCTCACGCCATCTCGGACTGCGCGGGCCCAGCCTGGTGATCGACACCGGTCAGTCCTCGGCGCTGGTCGCGGTGCACGCCGCGGTCGAGGCGCTGCGCCGCGGTGAGGCCGACCTGGCGCTGGCCGGCGGAGTGAGCCTGGCTCTCACCGCGGAGAGCAGCATCGCCGCCGCCCGGTTCGGGGCGCTCTCCCCGGACGGGCGCTGCTTCACCTTCGACGCACGGGCGAACGGTTACGTCCGGGGGGAGGGCGGCGGGCTCGTCGTACTGCGTCCGCTGCAGGCCGCACGGGCCGCCGGGGACACGATCTACTGCGTGATCCACGGCGGCGCCGTGACCCACGACGGCGCGACGGAGGGTCTGACAGTCCCCGGCGTCGACGGGCAGCAGGCGGCGCTGCGGGCGGCCTACCACCGGGCGGGGCTCGACCCGGGCGTCGTCTCCTACGTCGAGCTGCACGGCACCGGCACGCCGACGGGCGACCCGGTAGAGGCCATGGCGCTGGGCGCCGTGATCGGCCGAGCCCGACCGGCCGGTTCCCCGCTGCTGGTCGGCTCGGCCAAGACCAACATCGGTCACCTCGAAGGAGCCGCCGGCGTTGTCGGGCTGCTCAAGGTGGCCCTGAGCCTGAGGCACGCAGAGATACCACCGAGCCTGAACTTCACCCAGCCCCATCCGGACATCGCCTTCGACGAGCTGAACCTCCAGGTGCAGACCGAGCTCATCGCCTGGCCCGGCCCCGCGCACGCCCGGGTCGCCGGGGTCAGCTCGGTCGGCATGGGCGGCACGAACTGCCATCTGGTCGTCTCCGCCGCGCCGACGCCGTCCGCCGCGGACAACGCCAGCCCGACCGCCGACGATCCCGACCCGGCCGTCGCAGCCGACTCGGCCCGGCAGAACGAGGGCGACCGTGGCGGCCCGCTGCTTCCCTGGGTGCTCAGCGGTCGCGGACCGGGCGCGTTGGCGGCCGTGAGCCGCCGGCTGGTAGCCCAGCTCGACGACCGCCCGAGCCTCGACCCCGTCGATGTCGGGCTGGCGTTGGTCACCACCCGGACCGTCTTCGAGGACCGCGCGATCGTGCTGGGCCGCGACGCCGACGAGCTGAGGGGGGGCCTGGCTGCCCTGGCGGCGGACCAGGATGCGGCGAACGTCGTACGCGGCACCGCGCGTCGCGCGCCGGACGGCGGAAGGGGCCGGCTGGCAGTTCTGTTCTCCGGTCAGGGCAGCCAGCGGGTCGGCGCCGGCCGTGAGCTCCACGCCGCCTTCCCGACCTTCGCCGACGCCTTCGACGAGGCCTGTGGGCAGCTGGATCCCCATCTGGACCGCCCACTGCGCACCCTGGCCTTCGAGGGGCCGCCCGACCTGCTCGACCGCACCGGCTACACGCAACCAGCGCTGTTCGCCCTCGAGGTGGCGTTGTACCGCCTGCTGGAGCACTGGGGGGTGCGTCCCGATCTACTGCTCGGGCATTCCGTGGGGGAGCTGGCCGCCGCGCATGTCGCGGGCGCGCTCTCACTGCGCGATGCCGCGGCGCTGGTGGCCGCCCGGGGCAACCTGATGCAGGCGTTGCCGGCGGGCGGTGCGATGGCCGCGCTGGAGGCCACGGAGGAGGAGGTCCACCCGCTGCTGTCGGACCGGGTCGACCTCGGCGCCGTCAACGGGCCACGGGCACTGGTGGTGTCCGGCGACGACGCCGAGGTGACGGCGCTGGCCGAGCACTTTCGCGCGTTGGGCCGGCGTACCTCGCGGCTCGCGGTCAGTCACGCGTTCCACAGCCCGCGGATGGAACCGATGCTGGCGCAGTTCCGCCGGATCGCGCAGGGGTTGTCGTACTCGACCGCGACGACGCCCGTCATCTCCAATCTCACCGGTGGCCTGGCCGGACCGGAGTCGTTCGACGCCAACCACTGGGTGACGCACGTGCGTGCGCCCGTCCGGTTCGGCGCGGGCGTGCGCACGCTCGCCGACCTCGGCGTGACGACGTACCTCGAACTCGGGCCCAGTGCCGTGTTGACCGCGTTGGCCCGCGACGTGCTGCGGGGCGAGTCGGCCGAACGTGGCGGGGCGCCCTCGACCGCGGCCGGTGCACCGATGTCGCCCGACGACGGGGCGGTGCTGGTGGCGGCCCTGCGCCGGGGCCGCCCGGAGGTCGACTCCGTGATGGCCGCGGCGGCCGGCGCGTTCGCCCACGGCGGCGACGTCGACTGGTCGGCGGTCCTGGGCCGGCGCACCGGCCGCACCGTCGCACTGCCCACCTACCCGTTCCAACGCCGGCGGTACTGGCTCGATGCCGCGCCGCCCGCCCAGCTCCCCGCCACGGACACGAACACGGCCGGCGACACGCACACCGGCCGCGTGGACGGTACCGAAAAGCACACCGACCGTGCCCCCGTCGGTTCCGGCCCCACCGGTCAGGGTGGGGCCGGTGCCAGTGCCTGGGCCGAGAGCCTCACCGGGCTGGCCAAGCCCGAACGTGAGCGTCGGCTGCTGGATCTCGTTCTGACCACGGTCGCGATCGTGCAGGGCCACGTCGGCACCGAGGGGATCGATGCCCGACGGACCTTCCGCGAGCTCGGCTTCGACTCGTTGGGCGTCGTCGAGCTGCGCGATCGACTGAGCCGGACGACCGGACTGCGGCTGGCCACCGGGGTCACTTTCAGCCATCCGACACCGGCGGCGCTGGCGGGACATCTGCTTGCCGGGCTGGCACCGGTCGGCGCCCTCGGCCCCGCGGCCGGAACGGACCCACACGGGGACACCTCGGGTGTCCCCGGCAGGGCGGCTGGTCTCGACGAGCCGATCGCCATCGTGGGTATGGCCTGCCGGTACCCGGGCGGCGTCATGTCACCGGCACAGCTGTGGCAGCTCGTCATCTCCGGCACGGACGCCATCTCCGCGTTCCCGAGCGACCGCGGCTGGGACACCGAGACCCTGTTCGACGCCGACCCGGACCGGCCAGGCAGCTCCTACGTGCGCACCGGCGGGTTCCTGCACGACGCCGGCGAGTTCGACGCCGCCTTCTTCGGCATCGGCCCACGCGAGGCCGCGGCGATGGATCCCCAGCAACGGCTTCTGCTGGAAACGTCGTGGGAAGCGGTGGAACAGGCCGGCATCGACCCGCAGTCGCTGCGCGGAACCCGCACCGGGGTCTTCGTGGGCGGCTCAGCCCAGGACTACGGCCCGCGCCTGCACGAGCCGGCCGACGGTGCCGACGGATACCTGCTCACCGGGGGCGCCGCCAGTGTGGCCTCCGGCCGGGTCGCATACGCACTGGGGTTGGAGGGCCCGGCGGTCACCGTCGACACGGCGTGCTCGTCCTCGCTTGTCGCGCTGCACCTGGCCGGCCAGGCGCTACGCCTGCGCGAATGCGAGCTGGCTCTCGCCGGGGGTGTCACCGTGATGGCGAGTCCGGGCATGTTCGTCGAGTTCAGCCGACAGCGCGGGCTGGCCCCGGACGGCCGTTGCAAGCCGTTCGCCGCGGCGGCCGACGGCACCGCCTGGGCCGAGGGCGTCGGCCTCCTGCTCCTGGAACGGCTCTCGGACGCCCGTCGTCGCGGGCATCCGGTGCTCGCCGTCCTACGCGGTTCGGCGGTGAACCAGGACGGGGCGAGTAACGGGCTCACCGCCCCCAACGGATCGTCGCAGGAGCGGGTGATCCGCGCGGCGCTGGCGAGTTCGGGCCTGCACCCCCGGGACGTGGCCGTCGTCGAGGCGCACGGAACGGGAACCGCCCTGGGCGACCCGATCGAGGCCGAGGCGATCCTTGCCACCTACGGGCGGGACCGCGGTGCGCGTGGGCCGCTTCTGCTGGGCTCCCTGAAGTCGAACATCGGCCACACCCAGGCGGCGGCCGGTGTCGGCGGCGTGATCAAGATGGTGTTGGCCATGCGACACGGCGTCCTGCCGGCCACGCTGCACGTGGATGCGCCCTCCCCGCACGTCGACTGGTCGGCCGGAGAGGCGCAGCTGCTGACCAGATCCACCGTCTGGCCGGCGGGTGCCGGGCCGCGCCGCGCCGGTGTGTCGTCCTTCGGGATCAGCGGCACCAACGCCCATGTGATCATCGAAGCGGTTCCCTCGCCGCCGGCCGGTGCGGAGGAACCACCGGTGGCCGCGGAGCCGGCGCTGGTGTGGCCGCTGTCCGCCCGCAGCGACGCGGCGCTGCGGGCGCAGGCTCGCCGCCTGCACACGGCCGTGTCCGAAGCCGGCGGTGGGCGGCCCGGGGCCGACCCGGAAGCACCGGCCGATGCCAGCGCCCGGCTCCAGGACATCGGTTTCTCGCTGGGGGTCGGGCGAGCCGCCCTGGAACGACGGGCCGCGGTGACCGCGAGCAGCACCGCGCAGCTGCTCGCCGGGCTGGACGCACTCGCCCGCGGCGTGGACCATGCGGCCCTCATCCGCGGCGATGCCCGGTCCACTGCCGGTCGCGGTGTGCCGACCGCCTTCCTGTTCGGCGGGCAGGGCGGGCAGCGAGCCCGGATGGGAGCGCAGCTGCGCCAGACGTGGCCCGCGTTCGCCGCAGCGTACGACGAGGTCATCCACGAACTCGACCAGCACCTGGCCGGGCTCGACCGACCGCTGGCCCAGGTCCTCACCGCCGCCCCCGGCTCCCCCACGGCCGAGCTGCTCGACCACACCGTCTACACCCAACCGGGACTGTTCGCGCTGGAGGTGGCGCTGTTCCGGCTCGTCACCTCGGTCGGGATCGTCCCCGACTTCCTGGTCGGCCACTCCATCGGTGAGCTGGCGGCGGCCCACGTCGCCGGAGTGCTCTCCCTGCCCGACGCGGCCGCGCTGGTCGCGGCACGCGGCCGGCTCATGCAGACAGCCCGGCCCGGCGGGGCCATGATCGCGGTTTCCGCCGACCCGGACGAGGTGCACGCACGCCTGGCGGAGCAGGACGGGCAGCTCGCCGTGGCTGCGGTGAACGGACCGCGCTCGGTTGTGATCTCCGGGGACGCGGATGCGGCCGAACGGGTCGCCGACCGCTTTCGGCAGCAGGGGAGGCGGACCCGACGGCTGCGGGTCAGCCATGCCTTCCACTCCCCGCACATGGATGACGTCCTGGCCGAGTTCCGTGAGATCGCGCAGGGTCTGAACTTCGCGCCGCCACGGATCCCGCTGGTCTCGACCGTGACCGGCGAGATCGCCACGGCCGATCAGCTCGCCGCCCCCGACTACTGGACCAGCCAGCTACGCGGCACCGTGCGCTTCCACGACGGCATCCGCACGCTCTCCGCCCGTGGCGTCACCACCTTCGTCGAACTGGGGCCGGACGCCACGTTGTCCGCGATGGCCCGCGAGTCCCTCGACGAGCCGAGCGCGACCACCTCCGCGGTACTGGTGCCGCTGCTGCGGGCGGACCGGCCCGAATCCGGCACGCTCACCGCGGCTCTGGGCACCCTGTGGGCGCACAGCGTGGCGCCGCGCTGGGAGGCCGTCTATCCCGGCGCGCGCCGGGTCGACCTGCCGACCTACGCCTTCCAGCGCAGCCGCTACTGGCTCACCGCCGGACGCGCGGTCGCCACCGGGCCCGACCGGTGGGGACATCCGCTGCTCCACAGCAGGGTCGAACTGGCCGACAGCGATGCGGTCGTGTTCACCGGGCGGCTGTCGCAGGCGGCGCATCCCTGGCTGAGCGATCACACCATCGACGGACGGGTGCTGCTGCCCGGCACCGCCTTCCTGGAACTGGCGGTCACTGCTGGTAGCCAGGTCGGCACGCCACATCTCGCGGAACTGACACTCACGTCTGCGCTGTCCGTGCCCCGAACGGGCTCGGTACAGATACAGGTCGTCGTGGGTGGCCCGGACGAGTCCGGGCAGCGGGCGCTGACCGTTCATGCCCGAGCGGACGACCCGGGTTCAGGCGACGCGGCGACCGACGGCGCGGCCCCAGGCTGGACGAAACACGCCTCGGGCACCCTGGCCGCCGACCCGTTCGATGCTGCCACGCGTCCGGCCGGCCCGGATCCGGCGGAGTGGCCGCCGCGTGGCGCCGAACCGGTCGAGCTCACCGACGCCTACCGGCAGCTCGCCGCACTCGGTTACGAGTACGGGCCAGCCCTGCACGGCCTGTACCGGCTCTGGCACGACGAAGACCGACTGCACATCGAGACCCGCCTGCCCGACCTGCCGACGCTGAGCTCCGGCGGGTTCGCCCTGCATCCGGCTCTGCTGGACGCCGTGCTGCATCCACTGGTCCAGGCCGTCGCCCCGGCGGCGGTGGCAGCGCACCGGATCAGCCTGCCCTTCATGTGGACCGGGGTGTCGCTGCGCCCGACGGGCTCCAGCCCGGCCACGGCGCACCCCACCGCGCCGACGACTCTGCGCGTGACCGCCACCCGGGTGGGACCGGACACCTTCGCGCTGCTGCTGGCCGACGAGGACGGTGCGTGGCTCGGCTCGATCGACTCGCTCGTCCTGCGACCGGTCGACAGACGCAGAATCGGCCACCTCGGCGACGTCACCGCGGCGCTGCACACCCTGGCCTGGGCCCCAGCGGGGACGCAGCAGGCGCGGGCGGCCACACCACGTGTCGCTGTCCTGACCGAACACCTGCCCGTCGACGGTTTGCCGTCCACGGTCACCGAGGCCGACGTGGTCGTCGTCCCACCGTTGTCCGAGCCGGCCCCGCTGGCACCCGGTCCGGACGCGTCGGCGGACCTGCCGGGCCAGACCAGGCGCGCCGCGCGACGGGCCCTGCGACTGGTGCAGGACTGGCTCGCCGCCAACCTGGGCACCGATCGCCGGCTGGTCTTCCTGACCCGCGGTGCGGTGGCCGCCCGCCCCGGCGAGGGCGTGCTCGACCTGGTGAACGCGCCGGTGTGGGGCCTGGTCCGGGTCGCGCAGTCCGAACATCCCGGCCAGTTCGTCCTCGTCGACGTGGGCGAGGCCGACATCGCTACCTCCCACCCGGACGAGTCAGCGCAGACCGCAGAGCTGGCAGGGCTGGCAGGGCTGGCAGGGCTGGCAGGGCTGGCAGGGCGTGCGCTCGGCGACGAGCCCCAGCTCGCGCTGCGGGACGGCCAGTGGCTGGTGCCGCGTCTGGTCCGGGCGGACCCGGCGTCGGGGGCGTCCCGGCCACCGACCGGCTGGGATCCGGACGGCACGGTCCTGATCACCGGGGGGACCAGCGGTCTCGGCGCGCTGCTCGCCCGGCATGTGGTCGCCACCCGCGGTGTCCGCCGGCTGCTGTTGGCCAGCCGGCGCGGGCCGCACACCCCGGGCGTGGACGATCTGGTCGCCGAGCTCGCCGGGCAGGGTGCGCAGATCACCGTCGCCGCCGTCGACGCGGCCGACCGCCAGCAGCTCGCAGCCCTGCTCGCCACGGTTCCCGCGGACCGTCCGCTCACCGCGGTGATCCATGCCGCCGGGGTTCTCGACGACGCCACCCTCACCGCGCTGCGTCCCGCCCAGCTTGACGCCGTGCTGCGCCCCAAGCTTGACGCCGCCTGGAACCTGCACGAACTCACCCGTGGGTATCCGCTCGCCGACCTCGTCCTGTTCTCCTCGATCTCGGGGCTCATCGGGACCGCCGGCCAGGCGAACTACGCCGCGGCCAACACCTTCCTGGACGCACTCGCGGCCCATCGGCGCGCGGCGGCGCAACCCGCGGTCGCGCTGGCCTGGGGCCTGTGGGACAGCGCCGCCGGGGGCATGGCCACCGGTCTCACCGCCGCCGACGTGGCGCGGTGGCGACGGGCTGGCGTCGCACCGATCCCGGGCGAACTGGGCACCGAGCTGTTCGACGCGGCGCTGGCGCACGGCGACGCGCTGGTCGTGCCAGCCCGGCTCACACCAGGGGTGATCGACGGCGAACCGGCCGCCGTCCTGCGCGGCCTCGTGACGGCCGCCGCTCCCCGTCCCCGGGCGACACACACCACGGACACCCCCACGGCCGGCCTCGCCGGCATTCTCGCCCGACCCGCGCACGAACGAACCCGGGCCTTCCTGGATCTTGTCATCACCACCGCGGCCGTGGTGCTGGGGCATGCGCCGGATGCCGCGCTCGATCCCGACGCGTCCTTCCGCGATCTCGGGTTCGACTCTCTCGCCGGCGTCGAGCTGCGCAACCGCCTGGCCCGGGTGACCGGTCTGCCGGTACCGGCGACCGCGGTGTTCGACCACCCGTCCGCCAGCACCCTGGCCGACTATCTGCACACCCTGCTCCCGAACGCGGCCGGGGCAACCCGCCAGCGGGCACCGGGTGGCGCGCGCACCGCCCGAGCGCGGACCGGGGCGGACGACCCGATCGCGATCGTCGCGCTGGCCTGCCGGTACCCGGGTGACGTCCGCTCCCCCGATGACCTGTGGCGCCTGGTCGCCACGGGTACCGATGCCGTCAGCGGCTTTCCGACCAACCGGGGCTGGGATCTGGCGGCCCTCTACCATCCCGATCCCGACCATCCCGGCACCAGCTACACCCGGTACGGCGGCTTCCTGCACGACGCCGACCAGTTCGACCGCGAGTTCTTCGGCATCTCGCCGCGGGAGGCGCTGGCCACCGATCCGCAGCAGCGGCTGCTGCTGGAAGTGGCCTGGGAGGCGTTCGAACGGGCCGGTATCGACCCCGCGGACCTGCGTGGCTCCCGCACCGGTGTCTTCGCCGGCGTCATGTACGACGACTACGCCGCCCGGCTGCCAGCAGTTCCGGACGACGTCCAGGGCTTCCTGCTCACCGGCAACACCTCCAGTGTGGTCTCCGGCCGTCTGGCCTACACCTACGGTCTGGAGGGACCGGCGGTCACCGTCGACACCGCCTGCTCGTCCTCCCTGGTGGCGCTGCACCTGGCAGCGGCGGCGCTGCGTAACGGCGAGTGCGATCTGGCACTGGCCGGCGGGGTCACCGTGATGGCCGGACCGTCGACCTTCGTCGAGTTCAGCCGCCAGCGTGGCCTGTCCGCGGACGGCCGCTGCCGATCGTTCGCGACCGCGGCCGACGGCACCGGATGGAGCGAGGGTGTCGGGCTGCTGCTCGTCGAGCGCCTTTCGGACGCCCGGCGCAACGGCCATCCCGTGCTCGCGCTGCTGCGCGGCTCGGCCGTCAACTCGGACGGCGCCAGCAACGGGCTGACCGCACCGAACGGTCCCGCCCAGGAACGCGTCATCCGGGCCGCGCTGGAGGGCGCGGGTCTGACTCCGGCCGACGTCGACGCGGTCGAGGGACATGGCACCGGGACGTCGCTCGGGGACCCGATCGAGGCCCAGGCCCTGCTCGCCACCTACGGACGGGACCGGCCGGCACAAAGCCCCTGCTGGCTGGGTTCGCTGAAGTCCAACATCGGGCACACCCAGGCCGCGGCCGGCGTCGGCGGCATCATCAAGATGATCGAGGCGATGCGGCACGGCGAGCTGCCCCGCACGTTGCACGTTGACACGCCGAACGAGCACGTCGACTGGGCCTTGGGCGGCGTACGGCTGCTCACCGAGCCTGTTGCCTGGTCGCACCCGGGCGGACGGCCACGACGGGCGGCGGTGTCGTCCTTCGGCATCAGCGGCACCAACGCGCACGTGATCCTCGAACAGGCGCCGCCGGAGCGGACCGACCCTGACCCGGCCGGTTCGGACGCCGGCGGGAAGGCGGCGACCACGACGCCCGCGACCACCCCGGCTGTGTGGGTCGTCTCGGCCCGCGACGACGTCACGCTCAGCGCCCAGGCCCGCCAGCTACGCCAGCACGTCAGCGAGCAGCCCGATCTGGACCCACGCGACATCGCCGTCTCCCTCGCGACGACCCGCGCCCGACTCGACCGCACCGCGGTCGTTCTCGGCCCGGACATCCCTGCTCTGCTCACCGGCCTGACCGCCCTGGAGCGCGGTGAACAGCACCCCCAGGTGACGATCGAGACCACGGTCCGCCATGCCCGGACCGCGGTGTTGTTCTCCGGGCAGGGTTCGCAGCGGGCCGGCGCTGGTCAGGAGCTCTACCGCGACGAACCGGTCTTTCGCGCGGCGCTGCGGGAGGCCGTCGCACAGCTCGACCCCCTGCTCGCCGCGTCGCCGGCCGACGCGAACCTGGTCGGACGATCGCTGCTCGACGTGCTGTTCGCCTCACCCGGCAGCCCGACCGCGGCGCTGCTGGACCAGACCGAGGTGACGCAGCCGGCGCTGTTCGCTCTGCAGATCGCGCTGTTCCGGCTGGCCGAGCACCGCGGGTTCGTCCCCGACTTCGTTGCCGGCCACTCGATCGGCGAACTGACCGCCGCGCACGCGGTCGGCGTGCTGTCCCTGGCGGACGCCGCCACGTTGGTCGTCCACCGTGGGCGGCTCATGCAGGCCGCCGGCGCCGGCGGAGCGATGATCGCCCTGGCGGCCACCGAGAAGGAGGTGATCGACTCGCTCGCCGGCCAGCAGGCAACGGTCTCGATCGCGGCGGTGAACGGCCCGACAGCCGTGGTGATCTCCGGGGATGCTGCCGCGACGGTCGCGGTCGCCGAGGGCTGGCGGGCCCGCGGCCGACACGTGCGCCGGCTGCGGGTCAGCCATGCCTTCCACTCCCCGCACCTGGACGTGGTTCTCGACGAGCTGCGTGCCGTGGCGTCCTCGTTGACGTTCCACCCGCCGCGCATTCCACTGGTGTCCACCGCGACCGGGCGCGTGGCCGACGCCGAGCTGCTGCGCTCACCGGACTACTGGACGGGCCAGGCCCGCGGCACCGTCCGTTTCCTCGACGCCGTCCGGTACCTGGAATCCCAGGGTGTTTCCGGGTTCCTGGAGGTCGGCCCGGGCGCGGTGCTCACCGCCATGGTGGACGACTTCGGAGGTTCCCCGGTCCGCGTCCCTGTCCCAATGCTGCGGGCGGGGCGCCCGGAGACCGAGACCGCGCTGGCCGCCCTGGCCCGCCTGTACGCCCACGGCGGCACGCTCGACTGGGCGCGGACCCTGCCCACCGCCCGCCGCCTGGCGCTGCCGACCTACCCGTTCCAACGCGGCCGCTACTGGCTCGAGGCCGCCCCGGCCAGGACACAGGCGGGTCTGCTCGGCCTGCGCGCCACCCGGCACCCGCTGCTCGGCGCGGTCGTGGAGCTACCGGACGACGCGGGAGTGGTGCTCACCGGGGTGCTCTCCCGCACCGCCCTGCCCTGGCTGGGCGACCATGCCGTGGACGGCCGACCGGTGCTGCCCGGTGCCGCGCTGGTCGACCTGGCCCTGCGAGCCGCCAAGCACGTCGGCGCGGACACGCTCCGGGAGCTCACCCTGGACCGTCCATTGCCGCTCCCCGACCAGGCGGAGATCCACATCCAGGTGACGGTCGGTGTCCTGGACTCGGACGGCAGCCGTCCGGTCGCCATCCACTCCAGCCTGCCCGCGGACGAACGGCCGACCTGGACCCGGCACGCGGTCGGAGCACTCGTCGCGTCCGGCAGCGACGGCGACGGCGACGGCGGGTCGAACGTGGAGGGTCTCGCCGCGTGGCCGCCGGCCACCGCCACGGAGATCCCCCTTGACGCTGCCTACGACCTGATGGCCGCACATGGCTATGACTACGGCCCGGCCTTTCAGGGCCTGCGGCGGCTGTGGCGCGACGGTGCCACCAGCCACTGCCTGGTGGCACCGTCCCCGCCCGAGACGGACTTCGGCATTCACCCAGCGCTGCTCGACGCGGCGCTGCATCCTCTCGCGCTCCAGACCGCCACGACACACCGGGACGCCGCAGCCCACAGCGAGGACGCGACCGGCCCCCACGTCCCCGGCACGCCCGTTTCCGACAGGTCCGTCCCCGATACGTCCAACGCCGCTGACACGCTGCGGGTGCCATGGCGCTGGGAGGGGGTGCGGCTGCGTACCGGTGCCAGGACCGGCACGCGGGTACGGATCGTGCCCACCGCACCGGACACGGTGGCGTTGACCATCAGCGACGACCACGGGACACCGGTCATGACGGTGGACGCCCTCACCCTCGCCACCGTCAGCCGCAGCCGGTTCGCGGCCACCGCGGACACCGACTCACTGTTCGTCCTGGACTGGACGCCGGTTCCGGGCGTCCCGGTGGGCATCCCGGCGAACTGGACAGTGCTCGATCTCGGCCTCGAGAGCACCGACACCACCGACGCCGCGACGGCGGCACGGCACCGCACGCACACCGCTCTGCGCGCTGTCCAGGACTGGCTGAGCGCGCAGCCGAGCGCCGACGACCGGCTGGTGGTGGTGACACACGGCGCCGTGGCTGTGACGGCCAACGACGGCGCGCCTCGGCCGGACGCGGCGGCGGTCTGGGGGCTCGTCCGCAGCGCGCAGACCGAGCACCCCGACCGGCTCATCCTCGTCGACGTCGAGGCCGACGCCGACCCGCCCACGGCGCTGCCAGCCGGCGAGTCGCAGCTCGCGCTGCGTGCGGCGGGCGGGTTCACACCCAGGCTGGTCCGGACGGCAGCGCGGCCGGGCGCCGGCATCGACACCGCGGCCGGCGAGCCGGCCGGCAGCACGACACCGGTGGGTACCGGGACGGTTCTCGTCACCGGTGCGACCGGCCTGATCGGCGGGCTCGTCGCCCGGCGGCTGGTGACCGCGCACGGCGCCCGCCGGCTGCTGCTGGTCAGCCGACGCGGGCCGGCCGCCGCCGGTGCGCCGGAACTGGCCGCCGAGCTGCGCGCGCTCGGGGCCGAAGTCGACCTCGCCGCCTGTGACGTGGCCGACCGCGACGCGCTGCGGGCGCTGCTCGCCAGTCTGCCGCCGCAGCACCCGCTGACCGCCATCGTGCACGCGGCGGGTGTACTTGACGACGGGATCGTCACCTCGCTCACCCCGGAACGTCTGGACGCCGTACTGGCGCCCAAGTCGGACGCGGCCTGGAACCTGCACGAGCTCACCGCCGACCTGGATCTCGCTTCCTTTGTGCTGTTTTCCTCGGTGACCGGGACGCTCGGCACGGCCGGGCAGGCGAACTACGCTGCCGCGAACGCCTTCCTCGACGCCCTGGCCCAGCACCGCCATGCCCGCGGGCTGCCCGCGGTCTCCCTGGCCTGGGGACTGTGGGGTGGCACAACCGGCCTGGGTGCCGAGCTGGCGCGCGCCGATCTCGCCCGCATGGCCCGCATGGGCATCGTCCCCATGGACGACGAGGAGGGCCTGCGTCTGTTCGACGCGGCAGTCAGCGGAGACCACCCGGTCGTCGTCGCAGCCCGTATCGAGCTTGCCGGTCGGCCGGCCGAGTCGGTTCCACCGCCGCTGCGTGACCTGGCCAGCGGCCCGCGACGCACCGGTAGCGCCGGCTCCCGTCCGCGCGAACAGGCCGGTGGCCTGGCCCAGCAGCTCGCCGGTCTGACGAACGACGTAGAACGACGCGACGCCGTCGCCGACCTCGTCCAGCGAACCGTCGCCACGGTGCTCGGCTACCAGGCCGGCGAAACGCTCGACACCGCTCGTGCGTTCACCGAGCTCGGTTTCGACTCGCTCACCGCGGTCGAACTGCGTAACCGGCTGATCGCGGCCACCGGACTCCCGCTGCCGAGCACTTTGGTCTTCGACCATCCGACCCCGACCGCCCTCGCCGACCATCTGTTCACCGATCACTTCGCCACGCTCGTCGCGCTCGCCACGGATGGGGCCGGCGCCAGTGATGCGGGCAGGCCCGGCGGCTCCGGCCCGGTTCCCGCGGCCGGAGGACCGTCCGGCCGGGGCATCGCCGCGGACACGCAGGGGACATCCGACGACGACCAGATCGTGATCGTCGGCATGTCCTGCCGCCTTCCCGGCGGCGTGCACAGTCCGGACGACCTGTGGCGGCTGCTGCTCGACGGCACGGACGCCGTGACCGGTTTCCCCACCGACCGCGGCTGGGACCTGGACCGCCTCTACCATCCGGAGCCGGACCATCCCGGGACCAGCTACACCCGGCATGGCGGCTTCCTGCACGACGCCGGCGACTTCGACCCCGAGTTCTTCGGGATCTCCCCCCGGGAGGCGCTGGCCATCGACCCCCAACAGCGCATTCTGCTCGAGGCGGCGTGGGAGGCGCTCGAAGCGGCCGGGATCGACCCCACCAGCCTCGCCGGCACCTCCACCGGTGTCTTCGCCGGTGTCATGTACGACGACTACGGGGCCCGGCTGCACCAGTCGGCGACCGCGCCAGCGGGGTTCGAGGGTTATCTGGTCAGCGGGAGCGCGGGCAGCGTCGCCTCGGGCCGGATCGCCTACACCCTCGGGCTGGAGGGGCCCGCCGTGACCGTTGACACCGCCTGCTCCTCCTCGCTCGTCGCGCTCCACCTCGCCGCGCAGGCCCTGCGCTCCGGCGAGTGCACGCTCGCACTCGCCGGCGGCGCCACCGTGATGGCGAGCCCGGCGACGTTCGTCGAGTTCAGCCGACAGCGCGGACTGGCGCCCGACGGCCGCTGCAAGCCGTTCTCCGCCGACGCGGATGGAACCGCCTGGGCCGAGGGGGCCGGTGTCCTGCTGTTGGAGCGACTCGCCGACGCCCGCCGCCACGGCCATCGGGTTCTGGCCGTCGTCCGGGGCAGCGCTGTCAACTCCGACGGGGCGTCCAACGGGCTGACCGCGCCCAACGGCCCCGCCCAGCAGCGCGTCATCCGGGCGGCCCTGGCCAGCGCGGGGCTTACCTCCGCCGACGTGGACGTCGTCGAGGCCCATGGCACCGGCACCACCCTCGGTGACCCCATCGAGGCCCACGCGTTGCTGGCGACCTACGGCCAGGCACGCCGGTATCCCCTCCAGCTCGGGTCGTTGAAGTCCAACATCGGGCACACCCAGGCCGCCGCCGGTGCCGCCGGAATCATCAAGATGATTCTCGCGCTTCGCACCGGCGTTCTGCCGGCGACCCTGCATGCGGCCACCCCGACGCCGCATGTCGACTGGAGCCCGGGCACCGTCACCCTGACGACAGAGACGACCGCCTGGCCCGCCACCGGCCGCCCCCGCCGTGCCGCCGTCTCCTCCTTCGGGATCAGCGGGACCAACGCCCACGTCATCCTCGAGCAGCCCCCGGCCGCCGGCCCCGGCCCGAGAACCGGCGCTGCCCACGCCGTCCCGACCGACGAAGCGAGCCCGGTTCCGGTGCCGTGGGTGCTCTCCGGCGCGACGGCGCCAGCGGTCCGCGCCCAGGCCGACCAGCTCACCGCCTTCCTGACCCAGCACCCCGACGCCGGCCTGCACGACGTGGGTCTGGCGCTGGCAACCGGCCGGGCGAGACTCACCCACCGGGCGGTTGTCGTCGCCGCCGACCGGGCCGAGGCGCTCACCGCACTCGCCGCGCTTGCCGCCGATCAGCCCCATCCAGGTGTCGTCCGCGCGGTCGCCGCAGCACCGGGACGCACGGCTTTCCTCTTCTCCGGACAGGGCAGCCAGCGTCTCGGCATGGGCCGCCAGCTACACCGCCACCACCCGGTCTTCGCCGCCGCCTGGGACGAGACCGCCGACCTGCTCAGTGCGCATCTCGGCCGGCATCTGACCGACGCCGTGTTCGCCCCCGGCGACAGCGGGCCGACGGACCAGGCCGCCGCGGCGCTGGACGACACCGCGTTCGCCCAGCCGGCCCTGTTCGCCTTCGAAGTGGCGCTACACCGGCTGCTGAGCTCCTTCGGCCTGACACCGGACCAGCTCGCCGGCCACTCGGTGGGGGAGATCGCCGCGGCCCATGTCGCCGGTGTCCTCACGCTCGCCGACGCCTGCGCCCTGGTGGCCGCACGCGGCCAGCTGATGAGCCGGCTCGCCCCGGGGGGCACGATGCTGGCCCTTGAGGCGTCCGAGGAGCAGGTACTGGACGTGCTCGCCGGTCTCGACGGGGTCAGCGAGCACGTCGGGATCGCCGCGGTCAACGGCCCGACCGCCACGGTCGTCTCCGGCGCCCGCCCGGCGGTCGAGGCCGTGACCGCGGTCTTCGCGGCACGTGGCGTGCGGACGCGGCGGCTGCGCGTGAGCCACGCCTTCCACTCGCCTCTGATGGAGCCGATGCTGGCCGAGTTCGGCCGGATCGCGGCCGGGCTCACCTACCACGAGCCGCGGATCCCGGTCGTCTCCACCGTCACCGGAGCGTCCGCTACCGGAACCGATCTGCGCTCGCCCGAGTACTGGGTTCGGCACGCGCGCCACGCCGTCCGATTCGCCGACGCGGTTCGCGCGTTGCGAGCCCGGGGCGTCATGCGCTTTCTGGAGCTGGGTCCAGACGCCGTGCTCACCCCGATGGCGGACGCCGTCCTTACCGCGGACGACCCGGCCCGGGCCAACGGAGAGTCCGGGGTCAGCACCGCGGCGGGTGTCGGGCCTGGTTCGGCCACGGCTCCCGCGCTCATCGCGGTGCAGCGGCGCGACCGCTCGGAGCCACGCGCGCTGGCCACCGCCATCGCCGAGTCGTACGCATACGGCGCCTCCGTCAACTGGCCCGCGGTGTTCACCGCCGCCCACGCGCAACGGCCAGCGCTACCGACCTATCCGTTCCAGCGACGCCGATACTGGCTGGACCCGGTCCGTCCGCTGACCGACGTCGACGCCGCTGGCCAGCGGGCGGCCGCACATCCACTGCTGTCCGCCGAGATCGACCTGCCCGACAGCGGCGGGGTGGTCTTCACCGGCACGCTGTCCCCCCAGGAGCAGGGCTGGCTGGCGGACCACACCCTGGCCGGTGTGGTCGTACTACCCGGCACCGCCCTGGTGGAACTCGTCCTGTACACCGGCAGTCGCACCGGCCTCGACCACCTTGAGGAGCTGGTACTGGCGGAACCGGTGGTCCTGGCCGGGGAGGCACCCGTTCCGTTGCGGGTCGCGGTCAGCGCCGACGACGGCACCGGCCGCCGGACTGTCACCGTGCACACCCACGACGGCGGTGTGGCGGAAGGCTCCTGGCGACTGCATGCCACCGGGGTCCTCGGGTCCAGGCCGACCGGCGACGAAACGTCCGGGGTCAGCCCCGTCCCGTCCGCTGTCGACCTGCCCGCGGACGCGGAGCCGCTCGACCTTGCCGGCCTCTATCCGGACCTCGCGGCCCGGGGGCACGGTTACGGACCGACTTTCCAGGGCCTCACCGCCGCCTGGCGTTCCGGGCCGGACCGGTTCGTCGAGATCTCCCTCGACCCGACCACCGTGCATCCGGACGGTTTCGCCGTCCACCCCGCGCTGCTCGACGCCGTGCTACACGTGCTGCTGGCCGACGTCCGGTCTCGACCCGGGCACCTGCGACTGCCGTTCGCCTGGAACGGAGTGACGCTGGCGCCGACCACGGCCACGACGTTGCGAGCCAGGCTCACCACCCTGGCCTCCGACAACGGAGCAGCCATCAGCAACGGCGGCGGCGACACCCTGCGGATCGTGGTCACCGACCCGACCGGCGCGTTGGTGGCCGAGGTGAGTTCACTGCGCGTCCGGGAGACGACGGCCGACCAGCTCGACGCCGGTGGCCCGCCGCTCTACACGCTTCGCTGGGACCCGCTGCCGGTCGCCTCGGTCGAACCACCCGTGCGGTGGACGGTGCTGGGCGCCGCCCCTCTCGACCTGCCTGGAGCCGACTATCACTGCGATCTGGACACCGTGGGTGAACCCGCAGGTGTCGCCGGCCAGCCAACCGCGCTGGTCGTCCTCGCCAACCTGGCCGGTACAGGCGGCCCGGCGCCCGGGGTCGGCGAACCCGCCGCGGTGGACGTACCGGTCGTGGCGGTCGCACATGCGCAGGCCCGCCGCGCGTTGGATCTCGTCCAACGGTGGCTGGTCGAGGAACGCTTCGACGGTGCGCGGCTCGTTCTCGCCACCCGGGGGGCGGTCGCGGTGACCGGACCGGACGACGTCCGTGATCCGTCCGCGAGCACGGTGTGGGGGCTGGTGCGGACCGCACAGGCGGAGCATCCCGGCCGCTTCGTCCTGCTGGATCTGGACGATCACGGCGCACCGCCCGCGCCGGCCGTGCTCGCCGCGAGGCTGGCCGGCGCGCTGGCCCTGGACGAGCCGCAGCTCGCCCTGCGGGACGGGACTGTCCTGGTGCCACGGCTGGCCCGCGACCGCCCGCCAGCACAGCCGCACGCCGTCACCCCCGGGGCGATCACCACCGGGACCGTCCTGGTCACCGGGGCCACCGGGGCGCTCGGTGGCCCGGTGGCCCGCCATCTGGTGACCGAGCACGGCGTCCGCCACCTGTTGTTGGTCAGCCGGCGGGGCGAGCAGGCCGCGGGAGCCGAGGCGCTGCGAACGGACCTCGCCGACCGCGGCGCCGAGGTCACCTTCGCGGCACTCGACGTGGCGGATGACAACGCCCTCGCCGCGTTGGTGGACGGACTGCCCGCGGACCGTCCACTCACCGGCGTCGTGCACGTCGCGGGTGTCCTCGACGACGGGATGGTCACGGCCCTGTCCCCCGAACGGCTCGACGCGGTGCTGCGACCCAAGGTGGATGCGGCGTGGGCGCTGCACACCGTGACCGCCGACCGCGACCTGTCTCTGTTCGCGGTGTTCTCGTCGATCGCAGGTGTCCTCGGGAATCCGGGGCAGGCGAACTACGCGGCGGCCAACACCTTCCTGGACGCCCTTGCGGCCCACCGGCGCAGCCGGGGCCTCCCGGCGGTCTCGCTGGCCTGGGGTCTGTGGGCGGACAGCGCCGGAATGGCCGGTGGCCTCGACGACGCCCAGCTGCACCGGCTGGCACGTTCCGGTGTTCTGCCGCTGGCCACCGAGGACGCGCTGGGACTGCTCGACGCCGCGCTGGGCGCCGGCGAGTCGCTGGTCATCCCGGCCCGCCTGGACCTGCGGGCGCTGGCGGGCCGGCCCGGCGCGCAGACGCTGGTCCGCGCCTGGGCACCGGCCGCCGTACGCACCGGTCCGGTCGCGCGGCCCGGCACCGGCCGCACGGCCAGCGCGCCCCCGCTGTCCGGCGTGCCCGGACAGCGGGGGGCGGCCGAGCGGATTGCCGCCCTGGCCGAGCCGGCACGCACGAACGCCGTCCGCGAGCTCGTTCGCGGCGAGGTGGCGGCCGTGCTCGGCCACGACTCCCTGTCTGTCGCGGACGACGGGCGCGGACTGCTCGACCTGGGCATCGACTCACTCACCGCAATCGAGCTGCGCAACCGGCTCGCCAACGGGACCGGCCTGCGGCTGACGAGCACGCTGGTCTTCGATCACCCGACCATCGAGGCGCTCGCCGGGCACGTCCGCGACCAGCTGGTGACCGACGCCGCCGCGGACCCGGAGCTTGCCCTGACCCGGTTGGCGGAGATCTCGGCGATTCTGCCGTCGCTCGCAGCCGACCAGCAGCGGCGCACCGCGCTCACGCAGCACCTGCGCTCTCTGCTCGACGCCCTGAACGCCGTTGACGGGAACGGTTCTCCGCCGGACGGTCCCGCGGTTGCGGGTGCGACTGGCGTGGGAGCCGCGGGCGAAGCGGGCGGCGTGGCACCGGCCGCTGATGCCTCGGACGACGAGTTCTTCGACTTCATCGACAACGCGCTCGGAACCGCATGAACCCATCCTCGACGCCGTCGCGGGCCACGGCAGCACTGCCGCCGGTCCGCGCCCGGACCGTGGTCAGCCGACGGTCGGCAGATCAGCGGGCGCGGTGGCGAAGGCCCGCAGAAAAGTGGTGGCCGCCGCCTCCGCCACCCGCCGCACCTGGGTGGCGTCCAACGGTCTGGTCCCCAGCGCGGAGCGGGTCGCCACCGGACCGGTGATCAGCGCAAGGAACTGCTCGGCTGCCTCCACCGGATCCGTCAGTGTGAGCCGCCCGGCCAGGGCGAACCGGGCGAGCCGGTCCGCGAAAGCCTCCTCCACCTGGTCGGGTCCGCTCGCACCGATGGCGTCGAACAACTTCGGAAACCGGACGATCTCGGCGTTCAGGAGACGCCGCAGCGCCCAGGACTCCGCCGAGCAGTAGCAGCCCAACAATCCCTCGCCGACGTCAGCCAACGCGGTGTGCAGATCCGCCGCGTCCACAGCCAGCCGGGTGACCACCGCACGGCTACGCGCGGTGGCCTTCTCCGCCGTGGCGGTCATGGCTCGCACGAACAGGTTTTCCTTGCTGTCGAGATGGTTGTAGATCGTGGGCTTCGCCACACCCGCCTCGGCCGCGATCGCATCCACGCTCGCCTGCGCGTAACCTTCACGCGCGAAAACCAGGAAGGCGGCATCCAGAATCGCCTGCCGTTTGTCGATTCTGCCCCGTGTGCCAGGACTTCCGGCCGCCGCCCGTCGCACGCCATCACTTTACCTTCCAGGAGCTGGTGACGACATCGCCGCCCTGAGGGGCCGCATCGCCGCACTGACCTGCCAGACGGCCTGACTCCGCGACCCGCCCGCCAGCTCGGCGCGCCTCCAGCTCCTGGGCATGTTCGTGGCGCTCCAGGTCCGAGACTCTCGCGGGATGGCGGGCAGGTCAGGCGGCACCCAGACCGCGGCGCAGGACCACGAGCTGCTCGTCACGGGCCCGCCGCAAGGTCGGCGTGTCCAGGCCGGCGAACCCGTGGCCGGCGTCGGCGAAGGTGTGCAGCTCGACCGGGACGCCGGCCTGCATGAGCCGCAGCGCGAACAGGATCCCCTCGTCGCGCAGCGGGTCCCGGCCCCCCACGGCCAGGTAGGTCGGCGGCAGCCCGGTGAGGTCGACCGCCCGGGCGGGAGCCGCGTACGGACTGACCTCGGTCGCCTCGTCACCGAGGTAGAGGCGCCAGCTCTGGACTGCCAGCGGCCGGTTCCATACCGGGGTGTCCACAGCAGCCACCATGGACGGCGTCCGCAGTCGACGTCGAGGGCGGGCATGGTCAGGCTCAGGAACCGTGGTGACGGACCACCGGTGTCGCGGGTGCGTAGCGCCACCCCCAGCGCCAGGGTCGCGCCGGCGCTGACCCCGACCAGCCCGATCCGGTCCGGATCGGCGCCGAGGTCGCTGGCCGGGGCCGCGGCCCAGGCCAGGGTGCTGACGCAGTCGTCCAGGCCGGCGGGGAAGGGATGTTCGGGGGCCAGCCGGTAGCCGACCGACATCACCACCGCCTCGGCGCCGAGGGCGAGCGCGGCGACGTTGTCGTGCACCCGGTCGAGACTGCCGAGCACGAACGCACCGCCGTGCAGATAGACCGCCAGCGGGAGCGGGGAGCCGCTGTGCGGGCGATAGACCCGGGCCCGGATCCGCACGTCCTCGCCGATTCCCCGCAGGACGTGGTCGGTGATGGTGAGCCCCGGCGCCGGGGGCGGCGTGTCGATGTGCGACGCCGCCTGCTCGGCACGGTCCCTGCGGATCGCCGCGGCGAGATCAGTGATCGTTTTTACTCCCGGCGTCGCGGCCCGACCCGGCACGACGCTGCCCTCCTGCACCCGGTCCGCAGGCAGTCGAGCCGCGTCGATGACCTCCCATCCACCCATAAGCGCATGCTAGCCTTCGGACCATTAAATTGAAACGATCGGTTCAGTTTTTCTTGATTTTCGTTTCACTGGGGGGATCATGGCGTACCTGGTCACGGCCGCGGTCGGCTTCGTAGGGCCTGATCGTCGTCTGCCGGCCCCGGCCGCGGTGATGTCTCTCGGCGGTCCGCGAAGGCGCGGTCCGCGGTGAGCTGCTCTCGCTACGCCGAGGCGTCCGTCGGGGCCGCGGTGAACGCGCGGAGAAACGTGCTGGTCGCAGCCTCCGCGGTGCGTCGCCGCTGGGTCTGGTCGAACGGGCGGGTGCCGAGCGCCGACCGACCCGCGACCGGCCCGGTGAGCAGAGCGAGGAACTGTTCCGCGGCCTCGACGGGGTCGGTCAGCTGCAGCCGGCCGGCCAGCGCGAGCCGGGCGAGCCGATCCGCGAACAGCTCGCCCACCTGCTCGGGGCCACTGGCACCAAGCAGGTCGTACAGGTCCGGAAAGCGGGTGATTTCGGCGTGCAGCAGGCGACGCAGCGCCCACGAGTCGTCGGCACAGTAGCACTCCAGCAGCGCGCAGCCGACGTCCACGAACGCGACGCGTACGTCGGCCACGTCAGCGGAAAGCCGGCTGACCGCGGCGATCGTCTTGACCGAGGCCCGGTCGGCAGTCGCCGTCATCGCGTGGCGGAACAGGCTCTCCTTGTTCTCGAAATGGTTGTAGATCGTGGGCTTGGCCACGCCGGCCTCGCCCGCGATCAGGTCGATGCTCGCCTGCGGATAGCCCTCACGCGCGAACACGGCGAAGGCCGCGTCCAGGATCGCCTGCCGCTTGTCGATCCGCCCCCGCGCCCCGACCGCACCGGCCGTACCGGCCGCGGCAGTGCCTGTTCTCCGCATCCTCCTACGTTACCGGGGGTTCAACGGGAGGTGGCTACTGCGCTCCGGAGCGAAAGTTTCACATTTTCCGCAATTCCGGCTGACTGCACGGGTGTTTTTTCGCATTCTGTCGGCTCATCGTTTCACAGAGAGGTCGATCCATGTCTGGTCCGGACTCCGAAAACCACCCCTCCCCCACCGCCGACGTGCCCCTCGGCGTGCTCGACCTGGTTCCCGTCAGCGCCGGGGAGAGCATCGCCGACGCACTGGGCAACACCACCGCGCTCGCCCGCCGCGCCGACCAGCTCGGCTACCGGCGCTACTGGATCACCGAACACCATCTCAACGCCAGCACAGCCGGACTGTCAGCGACCTTGCTGACGGCTCTGGTGGCCGCGGCGACATCGCACATCCGGGTAGGTTCGGCCACGTTGCAGCTGGGCCACCGCACCGGACTGTCGGTGGCGGAGGAATGGGGTCTGCTCGACGCGCTCTATCCCGGCCGGCTCGACCTGGGCCTGGGCCGCGCCGGCTGGCACCCGCCCGAGCCCGCTCCCACCGATGACGCCGTCCAGGCTCCCGCGTCGCAGCGGCGCCTGCGCGGCTCGAACCTGTTCGCCCTGCACCGGCAGTTGCTACCCCGCCACAACGCCACCAGCCCCGACTACCACAACCAGGTGGCCGAGGTCGCGGGCCTGCTGGCAGGAACGCACCGTGTCGGCGACCTGCTGGTTGCGGCTGTCCCCGCGCACCGGGCCCAGGTGCAGCTCTGGGTGCTGGGGCGTACCGCCAGCGAGAGCGCCCAGGTCGCCGGCGCGCTCGGCCTGCCCTTCGCGACGAACCACCACGCGAGCCCGGCCACGACCATGGAGGCGATCGACGCCTACCGGGCCGCCTTCCGCCCCTCGCCCACGCTGTCGCGCCCATACGTGGTCATCACCGCGGACGTGGTCGTAGGCCCCGACGAGCAGTCCGCGCGGCGCGCAGCGGTCGGCCACGACGTGTGGACCCTGGCCAACCGTACCGGTGCGCCGACCGTCTTCCCGACCCCGCAGCAGGCCGAGGCGCACACCTGGACGGCGCCGGACCGGGAGCTCGTCGCCGATCTGGGACAGGCCCGGCTGATCGGTTCCGCTCGGCAGGTCGCCGACGGGCTCCGCGGGCTACGGGACCGCTTCGACGCGGACGAACTGCTGGCGGTCACCACGACCTTCGCCCACGCCGACCGCCTGCGCTCCTACGAGCTGCTCGCCGAGCAGTGGCAGTTCTGAATCCAGGTCAACGCCCGGGCTTCCTTCGAAACCTGGCGGACCGCCACCGGAGGTCCAGTCCCCATACATGTGAGCGTGTTCGCCGCCTCCGGCGAGACGCTGCGGATCTCCGGCATCCTCGCCGACACAGACGAGTCCGGAAGTACAACTCGGTGCGGGCCAGCGCTCCTGCGCCAGCGAGGACGTCCACGCGACGAGCCGGCTCGGCGCCACCCCGACGTGGTCGTCGGCAGCGTGCACGCTCACCGAGAACGGCGAAGGCCGCGGTGCGTCGGTGCGGGGCACACCGACGCACCGCGGTTCTCACTGAGGCGCAGTGTGAGTCCGTACCCGACCAGGACGATGAGGTGGATCAGGAAAAGCCAGAAGCCGACCGCGACGGCCGCGCCCACCGCGGAGAAACCACCGAACGGCAGTCCGAGATCCAGGGTGAAAGACAGGAAGAGCACGAATCCCTGCACGAACCCCGCGACGAAGGATCCGGTCGCTCCCGCCGCGCACAGCGTCGCGGTCCAGGCTGGCCGGCCTGGACCGACCACCCGATAGACGAAGGTCAGGGTCACGGTCAGGACCAGCCAGTCGACGGTGAACGCGACGACCACGCCGAGAGCCGCCGACAGGCCGCTGTCGGCGAACAGGCGGGCCAGGATCGGCGTCACGAGCAGTACCGGGAGCAGCAGCACCGGCGCGGCGGCGAGCAGCGGCAGCACGCTGAGCCGGCCCCGCCATCCGACCAGGTTCTCGCGCTGTCCGGCGAGGCGGACGAACGCCCGGCGCAGCCCTTCGCCGTAGAACGTGGCCGGCACCGCCGCGCCTGCCACGACCAGTGGCGACATCGTCGCGGCAGCCTGGAACGCCGTGTGGACGACCGCGGGCGCGCCCAGACCGCCGGGCAGGGCCTCGGCCAGCGAGCGGCCGAACTCGCGGGTGCGTGCCTCGCCGAGTAACAGGTCGATCAGGCTGATCGCGACCAGCACGCCTGGGACGATCGCGATCGCGGCATAGTAGGTGACCCCGGCGGCTATCAGCGCAAGATCGTGGCCGCGCAGGCCGTCGACGACATCCCGGCGCAACGCCGCGACCTGGCAGACCACTCTTGTCAGGGCGCCTTCCATGCCGACAGCATCCCTGGTCGACCAGCCCGGTCCGGCGCGCCACCCTCGCCGCCGCGGGCGAGTGCCCGCAGGCGTTCCTCGGCCGCCCGCCGGGACACCGCCGCCAGCGGCGCGAAGATCTCGCTGCCGTGGAAGGCGCCCGGATAGGAGTGCAGCTCGACGCTGACCCCCGCGGCCAGCAGGCGCACCGCGAACGCGATGCCCTCGTCCCGGGCGGGGTCGAGCTCCATGGTGGCCAGATAGGTGCTGGGCAGTCCGGCGAGATCCGTCGACCACATCAGCCGCGGCCGGGCCGGCGTCAACATCGTCACCTCGGCGCCCACCGGCACCGCACTCAACTTCAACCGCGCCGAGGCCGAGCATCCCGAACACGACGAGCGTTACCGGATCGCGGCCGAACACCTCGACGTGCTGCGTGGGCTGTGGGACTCCTGGGAGCAGGGCGCCCTCGTCCGCGACCGGGAGTCCGGGGTCTTCTTCGACGACGCCCGGCTGCACACCCTCGACCACCACGGCGAGCATTTCGCCGCCCGTGAGGCCGACGGCGTCTTCCTCGGGCCGAAGTCGCACCCGGCCGCACTCGCCTGTGCCCAGGACATCGCCCGGCGCGCGGCGGCCTTCGGCCGCACCGGCGATGCCGCACCGGTGCTGTTCACCGCCATCACCCCGTTCGTCGGCTCGACCGAGCAGGAGGCCAGGCGCATCCACCGGGAGATCGCCGACCTGGTCAACGTCGACGAGGCGCTGCGGTACCTGTCCCTGAACTTCGGTGGGCACGACTTCACCGGCTATGACCTCGACGCACCGTTCCCGGAGCTCGGCGAGACCGGCCAGGACGCCTTCCAGGCCACCAGTACCCGGATCAAGGGAGAGGCCAGGCGCAGCGGCGCGACACTGCGCCAGATCGCACTGGACGCGGTGACGCCGCGCGGCGAGTTCCTCGGCACCCCCGAACAGATCGCCGACCGGCTGGCGCACTGGTTCGAGACCGGCGCGACGGACGGCTTCATGCTGCTCGAGGCGATGCCCCAGGGGCTGCGCACCTTCGTCGACCACGTGGTGCCGATCCTGCGGGAGCGGGGGCTTGTGCAGCGGGAGTACCCGCAGGGAACCCTTCGCGCCTCGCTCGGTCTGCCCGTTCCCCCCAACCGCTTCGCCACGATCGAGGAGGCGGGCCCGTCGGCGACGGCGGCTCAGGCCACCCCTCGTGGATCCTCCTCCTCGACGACGGCCTAGCTCGCGGTCCGCTCAACCGACGGTGGACGGGCGTGTGGCGGTGGCCGGCGGGCGGACCTGGGCCGCCCGGGACCGGCGCCGCGGCGCGAAGGCGCGCAGGAACGTGCGTACCCCGGCGTCGACCGCCGCGACGAGGGCGGGCCGGCCGATGGGGCGGGTACCCAGCGCGCTCATCGCGGGCAGGTCACCGGCGATGAGCGCCATGAACTGGGAGGCGGCGATGTCCGGGTCCTCGATCTCGAGCAGCCCGCGGTTGGCCAGCCGGGCGAGCCAGCCAGCGAGCGCGTTGCGCACCGGCACCCCGCCGAGCCCGACGACCTCGTCGTACAGGTCGGGCATCCGGGCCGCCTCGGCGTACAGCAGCCGTTGCAGGGTCCAGCCCTCATCGCTGAGCTGACAGTCGAGCACCAGGAGCGCGACCTCGGCGAGCTGCGCGGCGATATCGGCCCGGCCACCCGGATCGTCGGCCGCCCCGGACAGGGTGTCGAACGCACTGATGATCTTGGTGGCGGAGAGTCGGGCGCCGTCGCGCATCACCGTGCGAAACAGCGACTCCTTGTCGTCGAAGTGGTTGTAGACCGTCGGCTTCGAGACTCCGGCGAGGGTCGCGATCCGGTCGATTCCGGCGGCCGGGTAGCCGTCCTCGACGAACACCCGCATCGCGGCGTCGAGGATCGCCTCCCGCTTGGCGACCCGCCCCCGCGAGATCGGGCGGTGCTCGGTGCCGGCCATGCCGCCGATCGTACAACGCTCCCTGGTGATCGAATAAAAGAAAACTACACCAGATGGTTTAGTTTTCAGTGAATCACGGTGTAGATTTTGCCGGACGAGCCCGGCCGGCAGTGGCCGGCCCCTCACGACGTCACACGGCAAGGAGACCCGGATGACCACCGATGCCGACGCGCCCACCGCGGGTGCGCGCAGCACCGCCCCGCCCCCCGCGGCCGGCGCACCGCCCCGGACCGCCGCCCTCGGGCCTGTGCTCGCGGCCATCGTGGGGGCCGAGTTCGTCCTGCAGCTCGACGGCACGATCATGGCCGTCGCGCTGCCCGACGTGCAGAACGCGCTGGGGCTGTCCACCGGCTCGCTGTCCTGGGTGGTCAACGGTTTTCTGCTGGCCTTCGGCGGCCTGCTGCTGCTCGGCGGTCGCCTCGGTGACGTGCTCGGCTACCGCACCACGTTCCTCGCCGGTCTGGCCCTGCTGTGCGGCGGCTCGCTGCTGGCCGGGTTCGCCACGGACTTCGGCGTGCTGCTGGCCGGCCGGGTCGTGCAGGGCTCCGGCGCGGCACTGGCGGGGCCGGCCGGTCTGGCGCTGCTGGCGACCACCTTCACCGGCGCCCGCCAGCAGCGGGCGTTCGCGACCTACTCCACGGTGACGGGCCTGGCCGCGTCCGCCGGCATGATCCTCGGTGGGCTGCTCACCGACCTGGCCAGTTGGCGTTGGACGCTGCTCGTCAACGCGCCGATCAGCCTGCTCATCGGCCTGCTCGCGCTGCGCGTGCTGCCCGTGGTCCCCCGCGGCGGGCAGCGCCGGCCGCTCGACCTGCCCGGGGCGGCGCTGTCCGTCGTGGGCATGACCGCGCTGGTGTTCGGCTTCGTCCGGGCCGCCGACGCCGGGTGGGGCGACCCCGGCGCGCTCGTGGGTCTGGCCGGGGGCGCCGTCGTCCTGGCCGGTTTCGTCCTACGGGAGTCGCGGGCGGCGTCGCCGCTGCTGCCACTGCGGGTTCTCACGCACCGCAACCGCGCCGGCGCGTTCGTCGACCTGCTGCTGATGGCCTTCACCCTGACCAGTTTCCTGTTCTTCCTCACCCAGTTCCTGCAGCGCGTTCTGGACCTCACGCCGCTGGTCACGGGGCTCGCGTTCCTGCCGTTCGGTGTGGCACTGCTGATCACCGCCCGGTTCGTCCCGCGGATTCTCACCCGGGTGAACCCGAAGACGCTCGCCATCATCGGTTTCGTCGTCATGGGCCTGGCGATGCTCTGGCTCACCCGGCTCGACGACACCAGCGGCTACGCCACCGACATCCTCGTGCCGATCACCCTGCTCGGGGCCAGTGCCGGTGCCGCGGTCGTGCCGTTGAACCTGATCGTGCTCGGCGAGACGGCACCCGAGGAGATCGGCGTCACCTCGGCGGTGCTCCAGTCGGCGCTGTCGGTCGGCGGTTCGCTGGGCCTCGCGGTCCTGCTGACCCTGTTCACCCGGGGAGATGACGTGGCCGAGGGCGTCACCTACGCTTTCCGGGGCGGCGTGGGCATCGCGACCGCGGCCGCGGTCATCGGCATCCTGGTGTGGTACATCCCGCTCGGGAAGTCCCGCACCACCGCCACCACTGCTACCACTGCTATCGCCACCGGCACGCACGCCGACGCCTGACCGGCCCGGCCCGGCCGTGGGCGCCGGGATCAGGGAGGTTTCGCATGGTCGAGCTGGCGGAGACCGCGCCACGGCAGCTGCGTGCGCACGCCCGCCGCAACCGCGACCGCATCCTCGCGGTGGCCAGGGACGCGTTCGCCAACCGCAACGGCGACATCTCCCTCAACGAGGTGGCCCGCCGGGCCGGCGTGGGCACCGGCACGCTGTTTCGCCACTTCCCCAACCGGGACGCGCTGCTCGAGGCCCTCATGCACGACCGCACCGAGGCGCTGTGTACCGAGGCCGAACGGCTGCTCGGGGTGCCCGCCGACGACGCGGGCAGCGCTTTGTTCGAGTGGCTGACCGACCTTGTCGACCACGTCGCCGCCTACCAGGGCGTCTCGGCGGTGCTGCTCGCCGAACAGGACGCGGACTCGGCCCTGCACGCCGCCTGCCACGCCGTCGACCAGGCGGCCACGTCCCTGCTGCGGCGGGCCCAGCAGACCGGCGCGGTCCGCGCGGACCTCGCCCCGGACGAGCTGATCTCGCTGATCGGCGCGATCTCCTGGGTGAAGGAACAGGCTCCCGACCGCGACGCCCACGTGCGCGCCCTGCTCACGGTCATGATCGACGGCCTGCGCACCTCACCGCCGCGAACCCGCAGCGCATCCGCGCGGTGAAAGGGCCAGACGACCCGACCCGCGGTGGGTCAGCGGTTGAGGTAGGCGGCGAGGCCGCCGAGGTCCTCGTCGGCGATGAACGCTGAGCGCACGTTGAGGATGGCTTCCTCGGCGTGGGCGAGGCAGCCCCACGCCGAGTCGCCCCAGGGGTCGGCGACCTTGAGCTCGGCGGGTGCGGTGCATCCGTGGCTGCCGCCGAGCTGGCAGTGCTTCGGGTGTGGGGCGCTGGCGTGGGTGGCCGCGGCGGCGCGCATCTGGGCGGCGAGTGCGGTGGCGGCGGTGGCGCGCAGCTCCGCCTCGGCGCGCAGCCGCTGTTCCGCGCGCACCGCCCTGGCCAGCTCGGCCCGGGCCGCTTCGGCGTGCGCTTCGGCGCTTTGTCGGGCCTGTTCGCTGTGGTGGCGTTCGATGGCCAGGGCCGCGGTGCCGGCGAAGACCCGGGTGAGGGCGAGGTCGCTGTCCTGCGGGACGCGGGGGATGCGGTGGTACATGGCGAACGTGCCCAGCAGGCTGCCGTCGCGGGCCAGGATGGGCGTGGACCAGCAGGCGCCGAGACCGGACCGCCCGGCCAACTCCCGGAAGTCGTCCCACAACGGGTCGGTGGCGATGTCGGTGACGATGACCGGTTCGCGCCGGTGGGCGGCGGTGCCGCAGGAACCGATGCCCTCCCCGGTGGCGATCCCGTCGATGGCCTGGTTGTAGAAGTCGGGCAGGCTGGGTGCGGCGCCGTGGCGCAGCCGCGTGCCGTCCGAATCGGCGAGCAGAACGGAGACGAGCACCTCCTGCGGGGCGAGGTTCTCGATGCAGCGGGCCATCCCGTCGAGCACCTCGCCCAGCGGCGCCTGGCGGGCGATCTGTTCCAGCAGGGCACGATGTTCGGCCATCAGCTGTTGCGCGTGCCTGACCTGGGTCGTCTCCACGCCGATGATCAGAATCCCGGTCACGTCGCCGTTGGCGTCGCGGCGCGGCTCGTAGGTGACGTCGAAGAACGTCTCCTGCTCGTGCGCGCCGACACCTCGCACGACCCGCACGTCCCGCTCGATGTGGGACTCGGCGCTGCGGTGGACCCGGTCGAGCGGGGCGAGGAGACTCCGCCCGGCCAGGTCGGGCCCCAGCTCGGCGAGCGGTGTGCCGATGCCCGCCCGTTCGTCGCCGATCACGGCGAAGAAGGCCGGGGTCGCCGCCTCGACCACGTGGGCCGGGCCGGCCAGCGACGCGAACACGGCGACGGACTGCCCGAACAGATCCCGCAGATCTCCCCGCGTGCTCCGCATGCTCTGCGTGATGCTCTGCGTGCCCTGCCTGACAGCCGCCGGATCCGCTGCGACGGATTGCAGCCCTGGGATCTCCGTCATGGCGTTGCTGCCTCTTTCTGGGGCTGCGAGGGATGCGTCGAGGGTGTGCCCGCCGGTGACGGATGGCCAGCGTACGGGGAAAGGGAACGATACTGCCGGGAAAGCCCGCCGGCGTGACGAGGAGCCATGCCGGATCGGCGATCTCATGGTCACCGACGGCGGGTGGGCGAAGGCGGCGGGCGGGCCGGGAAGTCGCTGATCCGCGGCTCTCCGCAAGGGGCCGACCCCTGTGCCGCGAAACACCGATTGGCGCAGATCAGGACCCCTGTTGCATACCGGAATACCACGCCGGTATGCTCCTGTTCCACAGCGGGCCAGCGGGCGGGGAGGGCAGTACGGTGGGTGACGTTCTATTGTGAGCGCCGCCTGTCCCGACCCCTTCACCACCGCACCCTGAGCTTTCCTCCTCGCGCGCTGCGCCCAGCGCGAGACACACCTCTTCTCTGATCCTCAGAGACATCCTCCCGGAACTGGTCGACATCGACGTCGGCACAGGCATGCCCACGGCCGCTGGTGCTCTTCTTCGACGAGATCGATGCGCTGCAGGGGCAGAGCCTGCTGAGTGTTCTCAGCCAGTTGCGCAACGGTTTCCGTGGTCGCCCCAGCCATTTCCCCGCCTCGGTCGCGCTGTGCGGCCTGCGCGATGTCCGCGACTACGGGTCCGCCGCGGGTGAAAAATCATCGCGGCTCGGCACGTCCAGCCCTTTCAACATCAAACTGGAGTCGCTGCGGCTCGGGGACTTCACCGTGGACGAGGTGACAGAGCTCTACGCTCAGCACACGGCGGACACCGGGCAGGAGATCACCCCGGCCGCGGTGGCGAGAACCTTCGAGCTGACCGCCGGCCAGCCGTGGCTGGTGAACGCGCTCGCCCACGAGGTCGTCGTGAAGCTCGCGGTACCGGCCTCGGCACCGATCACCGTCGACCATCTGGAGCAGGCGAAGGAACGACTGATCCTCACCCGGGCAACCCATCTGGACTCGCTCGCGGCCCGCCTCGCCGAGCCCCGGGTCCGCCGCATCGTGCAACCGTTGCTGGCCGGTGATCTCGTTCAGCTCGATCCCTACGACGATGACCTCGCCTACGCTCGCGACCTCGGCCTCATCGCCACGAAGAATCCGGTGCGTATCGCCAACCCGATCTACCGGGAAGTCGTGGTCCGGGTCCTGACCGCCCAGGTCGAGGCCAACATCGTGGCGGATCCGCGCAGCTTCGTCCGGGCAGACGGCCGGTTCGACCTGCCGCTGCTGCTGCGGGAGTTCGCCGATTTCTGGGTCGAACACGGCGAGGTCCTCACCTCGACCGAGCACTACCACGAGGTCGCCCCGCAGCTTGTCCTGATGGGCTTTCTGCAGCGCGTCGTCAACGGCGGCGGCTTCGTGGAACGTGAGTACGGTGTCGGCGCCGGGCGGATCGATCTGCTGGTGCGCTGGCCGTACCCGGATCAGGAGGGCGGACGCCGCTGGCAGCGCGAGGCCCTCGAACTCAGGGTCTGGCACCCCGGCCGGGCGAACCCGCTGCCGCAGGGCCTGACCCAGCTCGACCGCTACCTCGACCGCCGCGGCCTCGACACCGGAACTCTCATCGTGTTCGACCGCCGGCCCTCCGCCCCCGACATCACCGAACGCACCGAACTGGACGCCACCACCACCCCGTCCGGCCGCCTGGTGACCCTCCTACGAGCCTGACCCGTCGCCACCGGACCGTTTGAGCAACGGTTCACGCGCCCGTGGCTCGCGGCTGTGCGCTGCTGCGTTGGCCGTCCCCGACGGCCAACGTCGGAGCCAGAATTACGATCATGAAAAGCAGCAGTGGGACGGCGAGCATCGCGGTGTGCAGGCCGAGCAGGGCGGACAGGGCGCCGACCAGGACGGGGCCGGTCAGCCAACCGAGGTAGCCGAAGGTCGCGTAGGCCGCCACGGACGTCCCGGCGCCCTGACCGACCCGGGCCATCGCCGACATGCCGGACGGGTAGACGCAGGCCGCGCCCGTGCCCACCGCGGCGAACCCGAGGATGCCGGTGACGGTTCCCGCGCCGGTGGCGCCGGTCGCCAGTGCCAGCCCGAACAGGACGGCCGCGGCGCCGGCCAGCGTGCGCACGAGCCGGCCCGGCCCGAACCGGACAGCCGCACGGTCACCGATGGTCCGGGTCGCCAGCATGCAGCCACTGAACGCCGTGTAGCCGAGGCCGGACACACCGGCGGCGGCCCCGGTCACCTCCTCGAGGTACAGCGCGCTCCAGTCGGCGGCGACGCCCTCGCACAGCAGCGACCCGAACGCCATCGCGCACAGCGCCACCGATGTTCGGGGCATCCTCCCGACTCGGGACCGCACGCCCATCCGCCCCGGCGAGCGCTCCGGCGCCGAGCGGCCGGGCCTGCGTGCACGCGAGGCGTCCGGCGAGGGCGCGACGGCGGGTGGCGGTGAGCCGTCCGGCCTGGGCGGGCCGTTCAGCGGAGGCGGGACGGCCGGGATCGGGCCGGCGGTGGGAATCGGGTCGACGGTGGGAATCGGGTCGGTGGGGAGCATGGCCAGGGTGGCGGGCAGGATCGTGGCCAGGGAGAACGCGCCGACGCCGACGATCTGGGCGGCGAGGGGGATGTCCAGGCCGGCGCAGGCCGAACCGACGCCGGCGCCGAGCAGCGCGCCGCCGGCCCAGGCGGCATGGGCCGAGGTCATGATCGGACGGCCGTAGTGCCGCTCGACCTGGGCGATCTGGGTGTTCAGGGCGACGTCCAGGGCGCTGCTGGCCGCACCCCACAGCGCGATGGCCACGAACAGTTCACCGATGTTGCCGGCGATCGGGACCAGATTCCAGACCACGCAGGTCAGCACGAGCGTGGCGCGCACGACCACGCGGCTGGCGAACCGGCCGAGCAGCCGTCCGGTGAGCCAGATCGTCGCGACCGCGCCGAACGGCGCGCCGAGCAGCGCCGCCCCGAGGGCACCGTCGGACAGACCCAGGTCCGCGCGGACATCGGGAATCCGCGGCGCCCAGCAGCCCGCCAGCAAACCGAACGCCACCATGGCGATCATGCAGGCGACCCGGGCCCGCCGCGGTGGCACGTCCGCCGGCACTGTGGTCCTCGCCCTCCTCCGGATCGGCAACGTGACGTTTCCCGCGTCCGGGGACCTGGTGACCCAGGTACGGGCGTGTGGGCTCGCGGCTCGGGCAGACTTGGACGGTGGCTGACGACGACGCGTACCAGTTGCCTGACGATCCGTACCAGTGGCTCGAGGACGTTCTCGGCGATGAGGCGCTGACCTGGGTGCGGGAACGCAACGCCGAGACGTCCGCCGAGCTCGCCGAATCCGACCGGTTCACCGCGCTTCGGGGCGAGATCCGCGAGGTGCTGGACGCCGACGACCGTATCCCCTACCCGGTGCGCCGCGGCGAGCATCTGTACAACTTCTGGCGGGACGCGGCGCATCCTCGTGGTCTGTGGCGGCGCACGACGCTCGCCTCCTACCGCACCGCCGAGCCCGCGTGGGAGATCGTGCTCGACGTGGACGCGCTCGGCGCCGCCGAGGACGAGAACTGGGTGTGGCACGGCGCGCAGGTGCTGCGGCCCGGTTACCGGCGGGCGCTGGTCAGCCTGTCCCGCGGCGGCGCGGACGCCAGCGTGATCCGCGAGTTCGACCTGGTCGACAAGGCCTTCGTGGCCGACGGTTTCACCCTGCCGGAAGCCAAGAGCTCGGTGGGATGGATCGACCTGGACCGGATCTACGTCGGCACCGATGTCGGCGAGGGCACCCTCACCGCGTCCGGATATCCGCGGCTGGTGCAGGAATGGCGGCGCGGCACGCCCCTTTCCGAAGCCGTCACCGTGTTCGAGGGAAAACACGAGGACGTCTCGGTCAACGCCTACCATGATCCGACCGAGGGCCACGAACACGACATCATCCACCGCAGCATCGACTTCTACCGGGACGAGACCTACCTGCGCACTCCGTCCGGGCTGGTCCAACTCGACGTCCCCGACGACGCGCACAGTTCGATCCACCGCACCTGGCTGCTCGTCACCACCCGCTCGCAGTGGTCCGTGGACGGGAATGTCTATCCGTCGGGCGCGCTGCTCGCCCTTGACCTGTCCGCCTTCCTGACCGGACGGCGCGATTTCGACGTCCTGTTCGCCCCGGACGAGCACACCTCACTCGAATACCACACGTGGACGCGCCACCATCTGATCATCGGCACCCTGCGGGACGTCCGCACCGAGCTGACGGTGCGCACCCCCGGGCCGGACGGCTGGACGAGCACTGTCCTGACCGGTCTCCCGGACACCGGCGCGGTCTACATCAGCGACACCAATCCGGACGACGATGACGAGTACCTGCTCACCGCCAGCGGCTATCTGCAGCCCGCCACCCTCTACCGCGCCGAACTCACCCCCGCGTCCGGCGGGCAGCCGGAGATCCTGAAGCAGGCGCCGGCGTTCTTTCCCACCGACGGGCAGAGCGTCCACCAGTATTTCGCGGTGTCCGACGACGGCACCCGCGTCCCCTACACCGTCGTCGGCCCGAGCCGCACGCACACCCCGACCGGCGACGTCCCGTCGGACGAGCCCGGGAACGCCGCGGCTGGCGGACCGACACTGCTGTACGGGTACGGCGGTTTCGAGGTCTCGCTGACCCCGGGATACAGCGGAACGATCGGTCGTACCTGGCTCGCCCGCGGCGGCACCTATGTGGTCGCGAACATTCGCGGCGGCGGGGAGTACGGCCCCGACTGGCATCAGGCGGCGCTGCGGGAGAACCGCCTGCGCGCCTACGAGGATTTCGCCGCCGTCGCCCGGGATCTCGTCGCCCGCGGCATCACGACACCGCGTCAGCTCGGCATCGAGGGCGGTTCCAACGGTGGACTGCTGATGGGTGTGATGCTCACCCGGTATCCGGAGCTTTTCGGCGCCGTCGTCTGCTCGGTGCCGCTGCTGGACATGCGCCGCTATCATCTGCTGCTGGCCGGCGCCTCGTGGGTGGCCGAATACGGCGATCCGGACGATCCCGACGACTGGGCGTTCATCAGCGAGTACTCGCCCTACCAGAACGCGCGCCCCGAGCACCGTTATCCGGCCGCGCTGTTCACGACGTCCACCCGCGACGACCGGGTCCACCCCGGGCATGCCCGTAAAATGGTGGCCCGGTTGCGGGAACACGGCCAGAACGTCCGCTACTACGAGAACATCGAGGGCGGCCACGGCGGTGCCGCCGACAACGAGCAGCTGGCACACGTCTCGGCGTTGACGTACGAGTTCCTCTGGCGCACCCTCGCCGCGACCGAGACGCACTGAGCGTTTCCTGCGGCTCAGCCCGCCAACCCCTGGCTACTCCGGGCGGATCACCAGACAGCTGCTGGTCGCGGTGGCGTACAGCTTGCCGGCGGCGTCGGTGATCCGTCCTTCGGCGAGGGCGGTGCGCCGGCCGAGATGGGTGACGCTCGCCTGCGCGGTGACCGGTCCGGTCCGCGTCGTCACCGGCCGCAGGAACTTCAACGCCAGGTCAAGGCTCGTGTAGAACACTCCGGCCGGCAGAAGGGTGTGCACGGCGCAGCCGCAGGCCGAATCGAGCAGGGTCGCGAGGACACCGCCGTGCACCGTCCCCAACGGGTTGTAATGAAACTCCTGCGGTGTCAGTTGGAACGTGGCGGTGCCCTCCGCGAAGGAGACCCCGTCGAAGTCCAGCGTCTTCGTGATCGGCGGCGGCGGGATCACGCCGTCGCGCATCGCCGTGAAGATCTCCACCCCGCTGAGGTCCGCGCCGGCGGCGAGGATCGCACCCGGATCCTCCCAGGTGAACGTGCGCTGCCGGGGCCGGTCGCCGCCCGGTGTCGGCGCCGAACCAGCCATGTCGGACGCTGTCGTCATACCGCCCACGCTAGCCGAGCGGCCCGGCGCGGGACGTGGGGCGCGGGACCCAGCGCGGGCGACGGGGTGCGGGCGACGGGGTGCGGGGTCGGGGTCCGCTCGGCGGGCGGCCAGTAACCCGGCGCGCTATCTACCGGTGAGGAACCCGCACCCAGGCGGGTCCGAGCCAGGCCCCCCGGCCGGGGGGCGGAACGGTGTGCGGATGAGACTCGAGCGCAGTCCTGCCGTGGCAGATCAGGTGGGCCGACTGGCGGCCGCCGCGCTGCTGGCCATCAGCGGCTACATCCACTTCGACCTCTATCGGGACGGGTACCGGGTCATTCCCAGAATCGGCACGATGTTCCTGATCCAGGAAAGCGGCTCGTTCGCGGTGGCCTTCCTGCTCATCATCAGCGGATCGTTCGTCCTGCGCCTGGCCGCGGCCGGGCTCGCGGGCGGCGCGCTGGTCGGCTTTGTCCTGTCGCGAACAGTGGGCGTCTTCGGCTTCACCGAGCGCGGCCTGAACCCAGCACCCGACGCCCTGAACAGCGTTCTCGCCGAGATTGGCGTCCTCGTGATCCTCACCGCCCTGCTCGTGCCCGCCGCCCTGCGCTGGCGCCGCCACCGCATCGCGACCGCCGCTGCCAGCCTTCCCACCCTGGCCTGACTGCCACGTCGCTTTTGATCTTCGTCGTCTTTGATCTTCGCGGAGCAGACCGGGAGGCCGTCAACATCGTTGATTATCTTGGTGGCGACAGCCGGATCGTCACCAAGCAGGACCTGATCGCGCCAGGTGGTGACGAGTGAGGTCCGCAGCCCAGATGCCGAGGGTCGTTCGGCCTCACGCCGAGGGTTGTTCGGAAAATTCGGCCTTCTATTCCCGAAGAAGCCTCGGCATGCCGGCCAAGGACGACGTTCGCCGCCTCTCCCCCGGGTGATCGTCCCCTCTCCCCCGGGTGATCGACGGACGCCGCGCGATCAGGCCCGGCCAGATACCGGACCGTCCAGTCGGCGCCCACCTCGGTCACTCGCAGCGTCCATACGCCCGCCGCGGCGCACTCCCCCGTCGCACCACGAACGAGCAGCCGGCCGCGCGTGGAGGCCGACCCATGAGAGCCGGCGAGGGGACTCGAACCCCTAACCCCTCGATTACAAGACGAGCCACCGTGTATCCGGGCATACCGGAACGTGTTGCATCGTGCCGCAAAATCCGAGGTCAGGGGGATCTACGTGCCGGAACGTGCCGGCGCGTGCCGCGTCGTGCCGGGACATCCGCGCACACAATGCGCACACACGCCGCCCAGGTGCGGCGCACGACACACCGGCATGGCAGACATGTATAGCTTCCTGGCACACAAAGCCCGCCCCGACTACGGTACGTAGTTGATTGCGGCCTAGTGTGGGATCTGCGCGGAGACCGCGGGCCGGATCGGGGGGCGCAGTACTCAGCGGAGCGGGAGTCGACGGACCCGTACGTGGGTGGTGCTGAGCGATACGACGACGCCCTGTTCGAGGTCGGCTTCCAGCGCAGGCAGATTGGCCAGCAGCAGGGCGGCCTGTGCGTCGGGCTTGAGCTGGTCGCCGGATCGGAGCAGGACCAGCGAGGGAGCGGTGCCCCGGCTGAGTGCGAGCAGAGTCGTGAAGTCGCTGTCGGCCGAGATGATCGAACGTCTCTCGGCGACGGCGAACGCGCTGACCTCGGTATCCGGGGAACCGCCAAGCCCGTGCTCGAGGACGTGTGTTGTGTCGATGCCCTTGTCGCGCAGCAGTTCGGCGACCCGCGGTGAGAGGTTCTCGTCGACGAGAAACCTCATGCGGCGATGAACGGACGCTCTTGCGGCATTGTCTCCGCCGCGAACGCGAGAGCGGCGAGCACGTCGTCGCGGGTGAGCGACGGATAGTCGGCGAGCAGCTCCTCGACCGTCGAGCCGGCCGCGAGCTGGCCCAGCACCGCGGACACGGTGATCCGGGTACCGCGAATCGCCGGCGCGCCCGCCATGATCGCGGGATCGGCGGTGATGCGGCTGACGACGGCCATAGCCACGAGTCTACCGTCGGAAGGGCTCTGTTGCATGAGCGAGGTCTGGCGGTCTGGCGGTCCGGGTGCCTGACGAGTCATGATCGGATGGTGCCTCGACGTGCTGCCCGTCCGCCGGTTCCGATGTCCGAGTTCACCGGGTTCCGGTTCCCACCCGAAGTGATCGTGCTGGCAGTGCGCTGGTACTTGCGGTACGCGCTGTCGTACCGGGACGTCGAGGAGCTGCTCGCCGAACGGGGCATCGACGTCGACCACGTCACGGTCCACCGGTGGGTGCAGCGCTTCACGCCCCTGCTCGTCGACGCCGCGCGGCCTTGCCCGCACCGTCCTGGGGACAGGTGGTTCGTCGATGAGGTGCGCCACGAGGCGCTGTGGATTCCTGTGGAGGTGAGAGACCGTGCGCCACGAGGCGCTGTGATCCGTGTGCGGGTGTGAGACCCGCGTCGCCGTTCCGTCGCAGCGGAGCGGCAGAAGCTGGGGGCAGCCGGGTCTGGTGAGACGACGGGACCGGGTGGGGAGCGGCGAGCGGTCTGGAGAAACGGACTGGCGGCAACGTCAGCACCGCGCTCCAGGCCGACTCAACACCTACGTCAAGGTCGCCGGCCGGTGGACCTATCTGTACAGGGCGGTTGACCAGTACGGGCAGGTCATCGACGTCCTGGCCAGCACCCGCCGCGACCAGGCTGCCGCACGCCGGTTCTTGATCGCGGCACTGTCCCACGGCAGCCGGCCGGTCGAAGTCACCACTGACAAGGCACCCGTCTACCCGCGGATCCTCGACGAGCTGCTCCCCGAGGCCTGTCACAGGGATGCCGCCCGGGAGAACAACCGAATCGAAGCCGATCATGGTCGGCTCAAGGCCCGGCTACGGCCCATGCGCGGACTGAAGCGCCTCCGCTCGGTCCAGACCGTCAGCGCCGGGCATGCTCTGGTCCAGAACATCCGCCGCGGCTACTACGAACTCGCCGTCGACACCCACCCGCAGCTGCGGCTGTCCGCCGCATTCACCAAGCTCGCCGCAGCCGTCTGAAGCACCGGGCCGGCCGGGGCCCGGCATGCGCTGCCTTCCCGCAACGCAACAGTGCCCGACGAACTCACCGACGCCGCCTGCCACCGCGCTGGCACCGTCACGTTCCAGATCTTCGCCGGCCTGCTGCCGCTCATCGCCGTGGCGGCACCCGAGAACCGCCCGGACCTGGTCCGCGAGCTCAAGGCCGCCCTCGCCGGCTACTGGGACATCCTGCGGCGAGAACCCGGCGTCAGCGGGCCCGCCGACGCCGTTCCCGCTCCCGCCGCGAGTCCCGGCTCCGTCCTCGATGCGGTTTCCGGCCATCCGAGCGGGCTCAGGCCGTAGCCTCGTCGCACAGCAGGTGGTTCACGCGGGGAGGGACGTGCGGTGGCTGACGCCGACGATGTGTGCCGGCTGGCGCTGGCGTTGCCGGGGGTCGAGGAAGTCCACAGTGAGGGCTTCGACTTCCGGGTGGGCGGCAAGGGGTTCGTCTGGTCGTATCCGGAGCGCCGGCCGGGGCAGCCGCGGCGGATTCGCACCGACGTCGCCGTGCTCTACGTCGGTGACGAGGCCGAGAAGCAGGCCCTGCTGCGCGGCGAACCCGAGCTGTTCTTCACCGCACCCGGCTACGACGGCTTCCCGCTGGTGATGTGCCGGCTGGCCGCGGTGGGCGTCGACCGGCTGACCGAACTCGTCACCGACGCCTGGCGGATGCGCGCCCCGGCCGAGCTCACCACCGAGACCGCATAGCGGCCACGGCCCCTTCCGTTTCCCTCATGTCATAGCCGGGCGAGCAGCTCGGCCTTCTTCGCGGCGAACTCGGCGTCCGTGAGCACACCGCGTTGGTGCAGCTCGCCCAGCCGGTCAAGGGTCGCCAGGATCGCCTCCGCGTCCGCCCCTGCGGCGGCAGGTTCGGACGCCGGGATGGGCTCGGGTGAGGCGGCGGGTTCGGGTGAGGCGGCGGGCTCGGACGGTGCGGTGGGCCCGGGTGTCACGAGTGGCGTGGGGGCTGCCGGGGAGAGGCTGTCCACGGTGAAGGTGCCGTGCTGGCTGGTGAACGACAGTGTTCCTGGCCGGCCACACTGCTGCTGTTGGACGCCGCCGACCCGATGGTCACCGGTGTCGTACACGCTGACCGGTCCGTCATCCCGCTGGACGGCGAGCCGTCGCATGGCGGGGAAGACCGCGTACCGCGCGCCGTTCTGGCTGCCGCTGGCGCTGGGCCGCCCCAGCTCACCGGGCCACCAGCCATCCCCCGTCGAGGACGGGAACGAAGACGGGAACGGGGCTGGGGAAGGAAACGAGGACGGAGCCCACGCGGATGAGGTCCGGGATGCGGGCGGGGTCGGAGTCGTGGTGTGGGGCGCGAACAGGTCCGGGCTGGCCAGCAGGGCCGCGAGGTCGGTGGCGAGGCCGCTGACCCTGGCCTGTAGGGCGGTGTTGAACATGTCACCGACCATGGTCATGCCGCCGGCCATCCACTGCCCGCGTCCGCCGAGGTCGGGGTGGGTGAACTGGGCCTGCGTGCCGTTGCCGGCCAGCACCGCGGCCAGCAGCGTGCGCACCGCCTCGACGCTGACGTCGTAGCGGTGCGCGAGGTCCGCGACGGCCCGCTGGCCCTGGCTCGTCAGCTCACGCATGGCACGTCCCCTCGGGCGGTCGGGTTCCCCGCCGCAGGCTAACCCGACGATCGGACGGGCGGCAGGCGTTTGCGGACGAGACCAGCTCAGGCGCGTAGGAGGCCGAGATCACGGACATAGGTCAGCTCGTCGTAGCCGTCCATGTTGACGATGGTGCCGGCGAGGACGGGTTCCGGTACGCGGTCGAACCGGGGGTTCGGCCAACCGGGCGGTGAGCGGGTCCAGGTGGGTGGCACGGGCGAGGATCGGCCGGGGCGGGCGCTTCGGGACCCGGGACGCGCAGATGCCATGCCAGGCTGGCCGGGATCGCCGGGTCGGGCCGCGGCGAGGCCCATCCGGGCGGCGTGACCCACCCGACGTCAGCCGAGCGCACCCGTCCTCGCCCGCCCCTGGTCGGCGACGCCCACGGCGCACGGTCGCCGGCAGCCCACCGGACGGGGAAACAGCAGGTCACCAACCCGGAGAACAACCTGCCCGGTGGGGTTTCCAGAAGCCGGCCGGAACGAAACGAATACCGGTGTGGCGACAGGCACAGACCAGCGGAGGGCCAGAAAGTGCGGGACCCGATGGTGGGGGCGCCGGGGCGGGACCTTCTACGCTGAATCGGTGTGCCGGATTTCCTTCGGGCGTGGGACGTCCGACAAGGCCGAGAAAACGGGCCCGTGGATAGCGTGACGTGCGCCGGCAGGTTTCTCGGCCGGTGCGCCGAGCCTGCAGCCGGGGCCGCGCACGCCAATGCCGGCAGCGGCATCACCATCGGGAGCGGAATGTGACACTAGTGCACGACACGCCGGCCGGGCACGCGGACCCGCCGGCAGATGACGCGCCCCCCAAGGCCCTGGGGTCGCTGCTGCACTACCTGCGGACGACGTCGCACAAGGACATCGCGGTGATGTACACCCTGACGTCCCTTGTCTACTTCGCGTTCGCCGGCGTGCTGGCCATGATAATCCGGGCTGAACTGGCCAAGCCCGGGCTGCAGTACGTATCCAACGAGCAGTACAACCAGATCTTCACCATGCACGGCACGCTGATGCTGCTGATGTTCGCGACGCCGATCGCCTTCGCGTTCGCGAACTATCTGATCCCGCTGCAGATCGGCGCGCCGGACGTGGCTTTCCCGCGGCTCAACGCACTGTCGTTCTGGTTCTTCTTCTTTGGCAGCCTGACGGTCATTGCGGGCTTTCTCACGCCGAACGGCGCCGCGTCGTTCGGCTGGTTCGCCTACACGCCGCTGTCGGGCGAGGCCTACTCGCCGGGGCTCGGCAGCGACCTGTGGCTGGTGGGTCTGACCGTCTCGGGTCTGGGCACCATCCTCGGCGCGGTCAACTTCATCACGACGATCCTGTGCCTGCGGGCGCCGGGTATGACCATGTTCCGGCTGCCGATCTTCACCTGGAACGTGCTGGTCACGTCCATCCTGGTGCTGATCGCCTTCCCGGTGCTGGCCGCGGCGCTCATCGCGTTGGAGTGCGACCGAAGGTTCGGCTCGCACATCTTCGACGCGGCCAACGGCGGGTCCATCCTGTGGCAGCATCTGTTCTGGTTCTTCGGGCATCCCGAGGTCTACATCATCGCCCTGCCGTTCTTCGGGATCATCACCGAGATCCTGCCGGTGTTCTCCCGCAAGCCGCTGTTCGGCTACAAGGGTCTGGTGTACGCGACCATCGGCATCGGCGGCCTGTCGATCGCCGTGTGGGCGCACCACATGTACGTGACCGGGGCCGCGCTGCTGCCGTTCTTCTCCATCCTGACGTTCCTGATCGCGGTGCCGACCGGGGTCAAGTTCTTCAACTGGATCGGCACGATGTGGCGGGGTCAGCTCACCTTCGAACCGCCGATGATGTTCGCTGTCGGCTTCCTGGTGACGTTCCTGTTCGGTGGTCTCACCGGTGTGCTGCTGTCCAGCCCGCCGGTCGACTTCCATGTCAGTGACAGCTACTTCGTCGTCGGCCACTTCCACTACGTGGTCGCCGGTCTGCTGTTCGCCGGGTTCGCCGGAATCTACTTCTGGTTCCCGAAGGTCACCGGCCGGATGATGAACACCAAGCTCGCCAAGGTGCACTACTGGACGATGCTGGTCGGCTTCCACTCCACGTTCCTGGTCGACCACTGGCTCGGCGTGAAGGGTATGCCCCGCCGGTACGCCGACTACAGCGCGCAGGACGGGTTCACCACGCTGAACACCATCTCGTCGCTGGGCAGTGTGATTCTGGCGCTGTCCACCCTGCCGTTCCTGCTGAACCTCTACCTGTCGTACCGCAAGGGCCCCATCGTCACGGTGGACGACCCGTGGGGCTTCGGGAACTCGCTGGAATGGGCGACGTCCTGCCCGCCGCCGCGGCACAACTTCACCACTCTGCCGCGTATCCGCTCCGAGCGGCCGGCGTTCGACCTGCACTATCCGGAGCTCGCCGGCGACGTGGACTTCCACGCCACCCCCGAGTTCACACCGGCACCGAACAAGCGCGGGCTGAGTTCCTGACCAGCAGCGCCACAGTCACAGCAGCGCCACAGTCACAGCAGCGCCACAGTCGCAGAACCGCCCCGGTCGCCAGATGGGACCGGGGCGGTTCCGCGTCCGGGCGGGGACGGGCGCTGGCCCGGCTGGAACGGCGCCTGACAGACGGATCGGCCCCGGAGAAACGGTGTTCTCCGGGGCCGATCCGACAGTGCCGATATGCGCTTGTCCGCGCTCAGGGTGCGCCCGTCATCGCCGGGAGCGTCCCCGTCGTGCGTCGGGATGCCGACCGTCAGACCCTGACGTTCGAGTCGTGCGGCGGCGGCGTCTGGGGCGGGGTGGGGGGAACGTTACCGGTGACCGGGGCCACCGGCTCCTCGGGCGGTTCGACGGACAGGTGCGGGGTGACCCGGTCCAGCCAGCGCGGGAAGTACCAGTTCCGCTTCCCGATCAGGTGCATGAGCGAGGGCACCAGCATGGTCCGCAGGACGAACGCGTCCAGGAACACCGCGGACGCCAGACCCAGACCGAAGATCTTGATCTGCCGGCCCGGGGAGACCACGAACCCGAAGAACACCGCGATCATGATGATGGCCGCGGCGGTGATGATGCCGCCGGTCTCGGCCTGGCCGATGGTGATGGCCCGGCGGTTGTCGCGGGTGTGAATCCACTCCTCGTGCATCCGGCTGACGAGGAACACCTGATAGTCCATCGACAGGCCGAACAGGATGGCGAAGAGCATCACCGGAATCCAGGCGTCGATCGGCCCACCGGGCCCGCCGCCCAAAGCCTCCGATCCCCAGCCGTACTGGAAGATCCCCACGATCAGACCGAACGATCCGGCCGCGGCGAGCAGGTTCATCACCGCCGCCGTCAGCGGAACGACCAGACTGCGGAAGGCCAGCAGCAGCAGGAGGAACGACAGGCCGACCACGACGCCGATGAACAGCGGCAGCTTGCGGGACAGCACCTTGGCGAAGTCGACGTTGATCGCCGTCTCACCGTAGGTGTAGATGTGGTTCTGGGTGCCCTCGTACAGGGGTGGCAGGACATCCGAACGCAGATGACGAACCAGCGTGTAGGTCTTCTCCGACTGCGGTGACGTGGTCGTCTTGAACGAGACGAACGCGATCCCGCGGGCCAGCGGGAGCGTCGTGACACTGCCCGCGTCGATACCGGCCTGGCCGGACAGCGCCTTGGAGACCCGCTCCAGGTAGGCGTCGTCGGTGGCACCGGGCCCGCTCACCACCGCTTCGAGCCCGGAGTTGTAGCCGACCCCGAACTCGTCGGCGATCAGGTCGTAACCCGTGCGGGTCGTGGAGCTCTTCGGGTCGCTGCCCTGGTCGCTGGCGCCGAGCTGCAGGGAGAAGAACGGCACTGCCAGCGCCACCATGATCGCGCCGGAGACCACGGCGACGAGGATCCGGTTCTTGCCGACGAACTCCGACCAGCGCGCCCAGAAACCGACCTGGGTGTCGCCGATGTACTCCCCGGCGCGCACGGCCGCCCGGTGCTTACGGGTGAGCACCTTCAGACCGAACAGGCTGAGCATGGCGGGCAGCAGGGTCAGCGAGGCGATCATGGTGAAGCCGACGGCGAGTGCCGTGGCGACCGCCATGCCGTTGAAGAAGCTGACTCCGAGCGCGATCAGACCGAGGATCGCGATGCACACCGTGGTCCCGGCGAACAGCACCGCCCGGCCCGAGGTGTTGATCGCTGACACGATCGACTCGTTCACCGGCATGCCGCGACGCAGGTTGCGTCGATGCCTGGTCACGATGAACAGCGCGTAGTCGACGCCGACACCGATCACCATCAGCTCCGCCAGGTACGGCGTGATGTTGGAGACGTTGATCGCGTGGCTCAGGATGTAGATCAGACCCAGGCCGCTGACCAGGGCGGCGATGGCGCTGGCCAGCGGCAGCACGGTCGCCGCCACCGTCCGGAACACGATGGCCAGGATGATGAGCGCGGCGGCGAAACCGATGAACACCGATCCGCCCGAGCCCTGGCTCTGGCCGATACCGGCGAACGCGTTACCGGTGAACTCCACCTGTAGCGCGTCGCTGTCCAGCGTCTTCAGGTCGTCGTAGACGGCCTTGAAGTTCTCCGGCTCGAAGTGGCCGTTCTCCCAGGTGACCGACACCAGCGCGGTGGTCGACCCGTGCGCGGTGTTCAGCAGCTGGCGGCTACCGGCCGACGTGGCTCCGTTGTCGGCACAGTTGATCGACTGCCACGGGGTGGCCAGCAGTGCCACGTGGTCACCGGAGGTGCACAGCTTCGCCAGGGCCGGCTGCAGCTTCGCCGGCGGGCTGGTGAAGGCACCGCTGTTGTTCTTCAGGACGATGGTGCCCACCGCGCCGCTCTGGTTGTCCAGACCCGCGTCCTTGAGCAGATCGGCGACGGTCGCGGTCTCGGTGTGCGGGAGGCTGAACGTGTCCTTGTACGCCGCCCCTCCCATCGCCGCGGCGATACCCTGGCTCGCGACGATGATCGCGAGCCAGCCCACGATGACAAGCCATCGCAGGCGGATGGCGAACTCGGCAATGGTCTTCATCAGTTCTCCTGCTCAGGGCCGTACGGTGCGCGGCGTCTGGGAGGTTCGGATGGACAGGCGGCGGACGCTCCGCGCCGATATGCTGATATTCCTGCGGGCACCCGGCAGGTGACCGCCTCGGTTACTGTCGGACGAACGGCGGGCACCGGGATGCCAGCCACCCGACCAACCGGGCATGGACCGCCGGGCGGCGGCCGGTCAGGCGTGTGATACCAGACCGGGCACCTCCGCGAGCAGGGACGTCAGCGTTCGACCGAGCCCCGACTCCGGCCAATGCGAACATAGCCTGCCGCATGGAGACCCGTGTGCCCGGCCACGACACAGTCATACCGCGAAACTGTCGGCTTGCCGACGCAATATCGGCCGGTCGGACCGGCGGTTCCGGCCAGGTCACCAGCCGGCGAGCGGCCGAAACCCGACGTTCACCGGGGGACCCCCGGTGAACGCGGCGCAACCGCCGCCTTCACGCTCCTCGCGCGCCGATCGCCGACATCACCTGCGCCGTCGGCTGTCCACTGTGCGCTGTCGACCCAGGCCGCGGACGATGATCTGTGACTGGTGTCACGATATATGTCCGATCCTCGCCCCGTCGCCGGCGACCATTGCCCCATCGCCGGTGACCATTGCCGCATCGCCGGTGACCATTGCCGCGGACCATGACCGACACCCGGGCCGCCCGGACCAACCGGCGACGCCACGATTCCACGGCGCGCCGTCGCCAGCCGGGCAGCCGCCGCCCGGACAACGGCCGTAGGAATATCTGACATACCACCCGCCCAACAGCGATCCGCCCACCATTGACCTCGCGCGCGGGCAAGGCCACACGCCATCCTTTCGGGACCCTGGCGGGGCGATGTGCCAGCCGCAAGAATGACCACACCGGGGGATCAGCGTGCCCCGGTGCGGCTTCGGACGTGTCCTTCAGGCCACCCGGACATCACTTTTCCCGCACCGTTGGACTGGCGCCCGCGCCACCCTGTTGATCGGTATCACGCATCGTGGGCGAGCTTTCCGATCGGGTGGCACGCAATCGGTAGCCGAGGCCCGGCACCCGCCACCACGACGGGATTCGACCCGCGACGCCACCCCGCCTCGACCCGCCGGCCTGGCCGCCTCGGCACGGATCGCATTCCGCCGTCCGCTCCCGGCCTTTCGCGCGACACCTTCCCCGGTGCCATCATCCTTCGCCACCGCCCTGACCATGAGCGCCGAAGGTGACTGGTCAGAGGACGTCCGCACCGGGCCGTCCGTCGACGACATGCGGACGAGTCGACACACGGAACGGACCCAGCGGGCGAAGTCAACCATACCCGAGGATCAGCAATCCCAAATCGTCCTAAATCTCCATTTCACTCATTCGGAAACGGCATTATCCAGAGCCTCGATGAGCATATTGTGATCAAATAGTCAAATAATTGCGTGATGGCGGATAACGTTGCCTCCACTCAAGATCCGAACTTGGAAGGTCCCGGCCATGACAGTCCGCTCACTGTCGGCAGCATCTGCCGTGTTACTCTGCCTGGCCTCGCTGGCCGCCTGCAGCAGCAGTCCGGCCACCTCCGCGGCCACCGGATGCAACGATCCCGGCGTATCGAAGAACGAGGTACGGGTAGGCCTCATCTACCCGGACACCGGAGCACTCGCCACCACGTTCCTACCGGTACGCTCGGGTCTGAACGCCCGGCTGGGCGCCATCAACGAATCCGGCGGAGTGAACGGTCGGCAGATTCACTACTCCTGGTCGGATGACCGAGGGCGAGTCGACACCAACGCCGTCGCCAGCCGTGACCGGGTGGAGAACGAGAAGGACTTCGCCGTCATCGAGGCGACCCCGGTATCCAGCGGCGGCGCCGACTACCTCGCCACCAACAACGTCCCGGTGGTCGGTATCGCGGTGGAACCCGCCTGGTCGAAGTACCGCAACATGTTCACCTACTCGCTTTCCCGCAACGCCAGCACCTCCTCGGAGGCAGTCACCACCTTCGGCAGGTACGCTCAGGAAAAGGGTGGCACCCGCGCCCTCGTGGTCGGCGACCCCGCCGGCCTCAGCATCAGCGACGGCATCGCGCAACAGATGCGGTCCAGCCTCCAGTCGGTCGGCATCCCGACTCTTTCCACGAGCGCGGACGAATCACCCACCGACGCCCAGATCCGTGAGATCATCCGACTGATATCCACCAACAACGTGGATATCCTCGCCAGTCCTCTGACGATCGAGACCTTCTCCCGCATCGTCGCCACCGTCCGGCAGGCCGGCGTACAGCCCAAGGTCGTTCTCAGCGGCGGCCAGCCGCCGGGTGCCGACCTGCTGGCCACCTACGGCCCACTGCTGGCCGGTCTGACCACCTATGCCGTCCAGCCGCCGGATTCGAGCGCACCGGGTGCCGCCGCCTACCGTGCCGCGATGATCCGCTTCGCACCCGAGCTTCAGGACAGGGGCCAGTCGGTGGCCGTGATCGGCTACATCCTCGGCGACATGATCATCGAAGGGCTGAAGGCCGCCGGCCCCTGCCCCACCCGGGCCCGCTTCATCTCGGGCCTGCGCGCGGTGAAGAACTACACCGCCGGCGGCCTCATCCCCAGCGTCGACTTCGAACACGACTTCGGCAAGGTCTCCCTCTGCTACCCGTTCAGCGCGGTGAACGCGACCGGCACCGGTGAGACCACCATCGATCCCAACTTCTGTGGTGAGCGCATCGCCGGCTGACCACAGCCCCGGTCAGGTTCCGGCGAGGGACTGCCCGTAGACCCGTTCGACGGCCACGGTGATCAGAACACGCTGGTCGGCGACCATCACCGCCCGGTACTCCTCCCAGTCGGGATGTTCACCGGAGGCCCTGCGGTAGTAGTCCACGAGCATCTCGACCTCGGGGCCGAGCGGATCGTCGCCCGGCCCCGAGAGCGTCACCGCCCCTTCGGCCGTCGCCCACGACCGGCCGTCGGGGCTGGTGACCTCCACCGCGGCCCACGGTTCGCGCCGCAGGTTCGCGGTCTTGGCCAGCCCCTGACGTGAGGACACGAGAATCACCCCGGCCGTCCGGTCGTAGAAGGGCAGCACCGGCGACAGCTGCGGCCGACCGTCCGCCCTGATCGTGGCAAGGACACCGAGTCGGCTCGCGGCAAGCAGCGCATGTGGATCAAACGACGATTCCGCCATGGCCTCATCCTCACCCCTGACGGCCTCGAAAGGCGTGGGGCCCGGCGTCACACGTCCGCGCCGTCCTGCTCGGCGTCGTGGCGATCGGATGACCCGCCCACAGGCGCGGGGACCACCGCGGCGGCGGGATCCGGGACGACGGCGGCGACCGGACCCGGGCCGACAGCGGAACCAGCGGTGGCGAGGGATGACGCGGTGTCGGGGCGTGCGCCGCCGGGGACGACGTAGGCGACGATGCCCGCGGTGAGCCACACACCGGCACCGGTGAGGGCCGCGATGTCGTAGCCGCCCACGCGGGGCAGTCCGAGACCGCCGTGGGTGAAGGCGGACAGGATGGTGGCGCTCAGGGCGCTGCCGATGGAGAAGCCGATGAACCGCATCACCTGGTTGACACCGAGCGCGCTGCTGCTCTGCGCCGCCGGGACCGAGCGCAGGATCAGCCGCGGCATCGCGGCGAACACACATCCCGATCCCAGGCCCGCGATGCCCATGACCAGGCAGACCTCCCACAGCGAGCCACGGGCGAACCGGAACGCGAGCATCGCGGTGACGAAGACGATGCAGCCGATCGGGATCACCGGACGGAAACCCAGCCAGTCCTCGATGCGGGCCGCGACCCGGCTCGACACGACACTGAGCACCGAGAACGGGATCAGCACGAACCCGGCGACCAGGACCGTCTCCCCCAGCCCGTAGCCGCTGGAACGCGGGGTCTGCACGAACCGGACGACCAGCGACAGCAGCAGGTACATCCCGATGCCGGCCAGCACCGCGGTGAGGTTACCGGCCAGCACCGCCCGGTCACCCATGATCCGCAGATCGACGACCGGATGGGCCGTCCGGCGTTCCTGCCACACCCAACCGGTCAGGAGTACCAGCGCGGCCGCGAACAGGCCCAGGACCCGAACCGAAGCCCATCCCCACGCGACGCCCTCGCTCAGCGCCAGCATGAACGCGCCGAATCCGACGACGAGCAGCACCGCACCGCGTGGGTCGATGCGTCGCCGGGGGCGATCGGAGTCGGACGGGACGACGACGGCGGCCAGGGCGGCCGCGAGGGCGGCGAACCCGGCCACCATGATGTAGCCGATGTGGAAGCTGAGGTACTTGGCGATCAGTCCGGTAACCGGGTAGCCAAGACCCACGCCGGCCGCCGCCGTCACCGACAGGACCGCGACCGCGCGCCGGGCCCGTTCGGCGGGCAGATGGTCGCGCACGATGGACATGGCGATGGGCAGCAGGCCGTTCGCCGCACCCTGCAGCGCCCGGCCGACGACGAGCAGCGCGAAGCTGCCCGGGATCGCCGCCAGCGCCCCGCCGACCACCGCGGCCATCAGGCCGGCGAACAGCACCGCGCGCCGATGGGGGCCGTCACCGAGCCGGGTCAGCAGCGGTGTGCTGACCGCACCGCTCATCAACGTGATGGTCAACGACCACTGCGCCGTGCTCTCGGAGATGTGGTACGACCGCGCCAGTGTCGGGACCAGCGGCGCCCCGACACTGCCGATCAGCGAGATCAACAGTCCGACCAGGGTCAGAACGGGTAGCAGCAGCCGTTCCTGCCGGGGTGACAGACCGGTCTCGACACCGCTGTCGGTCGTCCCCGCACGGGCCGTCCGTTCACGACCCTCCCGCTGCTGGGCGGCCGGGTGCTGCGTCATGGCTGTCCTCTCGCCGCATGCGTCGACCGGGACCGGGCCGGGCCGGGCATCCGGGCTCACCGGACGGCAGGCCCGCCCGGCTTCGCCGACGGCACCCCGCAGGCAGCGATCCGACCGTCTACATGCACTTATAAGCCACCTCGCCGAGATCGTGCCGCGGTCGCGCCAAGATCCGTGCCGGGGATCACGTCGCACCACCAGCCCCACCCCGGCCGCGGCGTCGACGGCGAGCTCGTCCAGCAGGATCAGTCGATCCTCCCCGGACAGCGGCAGGTCGAGCCGGACGGCCGAGGCTGACCCGGCCGAGCAGGCCGCCGTCGAACGGCGCATACACGTGCACGACCAGTTCGGGCGACTGCGGACCCGCCGGGCCGTCCAGCCCGTCGGTGTGGGTATGGGTGTGGGTGCGGGGAGTGTGGCGAACCGACCGCACGACGCGACCACGATCTGGGCGATGCGGGCGCCGTGTTCCGATCACACGCCTCTGCGCGGCGTTGACCGTACTATCACCTACGTCACATCGAGCACCTACGTCACATCAAGCACTTTGTGGTGATCGGGGCCTCGCCCCCGTCCGGAAACCTGGAGGTCCAACAGTGGCAGCTACTTCTGGGCAGCGGCGACGGTGGTCGGCGGCGGAGGTGCCCACGCTCAGGGGCCGGACCGCCGTCGTCACCGGGGCGAACACGGGGATCGGCTTCGAGGCCGCGCGGGTGCTGGCCGCGCGCGGCGCCACCACCATCCTGGCCTGCCGCAATCCGGTGAAGGCGCAGGAGGCCCGCGATCGCGTCCTGGCCGAGTCGCCGGACGCCGACATCCATCTCCTCGAGCTGGACCTGAACTCCCTGACCAGCGTCCGCAAGGCCGCCGAGACCCTGCTCGTCGAGCGCCCCACCATCGACATCCTGATCAACAACGCCGGCGTGATCATGCTGCCGCACGGTCGGACCGAGGACGGTTTCGAGCAGCACTTCGGGGTCAACCACCTGGCGCACTTCGCGTTCACCGGGCTCGTCCTGCCGGCGGTGCTCGCCGCCGACGCGGGGCGGATCGTCACGGTCGGCAGCAACGGCCACCGCATGGGAAAGATCGACTTCGAGGACATCCCCTTCGAGCGGGGTTACAAGCCGCTGCGTGGTTACGGGCGCTCGAAGCTCGCGAACCTGCTGTTCTCCTACGAGCTGCACCGGCGGCTGGCCGCGGCGAACGCGCCGGCGATCTCCCTGGCCGCGCACCCGGGCGGTGCGACGACCAACGCCGGCGGCGTGGGCGGCAGCCAGAAGCTGCGCAGCCGCCTGCTCAACAGCGTTCCGAACCCGATCGCCCATTCGCCGCACATGGGTGCGCTGCCGATGCTGCGTGCCGCCGTCGACCCGCAGGCCGTCGGCGGCCAGTACTACGGTCCGCGCGGGCTGCTGACCATGACCGGGCCTCCGGTCATCGTCAGGTCCAACGCCCGCTCCCAGGACACCGAGATCGCCGCACGCCTGTGGACGCTGTCCACCGAGCTCACCGGCATCACCTACCCGCTCTGACCCGGGCGGCCCCCGAACGCCACGGTCGGCAGGACGACGGGCGGTGTTCCGGTTGGCGCGGTGATCCGGCGGGCATCTCGCGTAGGGTCAAATCGACCTGGTGAGCCTCGGGTGACGCGCCGCCCGCGGGCCGGGGCAGGGCGAGGTGGGGAGGACGTCCATGTCGGAGCTGGACCTGGGTAAGCCGTTGGCGCCACCCACGGTCGCCCCCGCGGCGACGGGCACGGGTGGGGCGTTGCGGCTCGCCCCACCGGAGCCGGTGCCGGTGATCCCCGACGACCAGGTCGACAGCATGGTGCCGATCGACGAGGCCACCCGGGCGCAGCTGCGTGCCCGGGCGGCCGGTTTCGCCGACGAACTCACCGCGCAGGACCCGCGCAGCCCCGCGTTCCAGGCGAAGATCAACGACATCACGTCGATGGGCCAGCGGGAGATCGTCGCGAGCGCCCGGGTGTCCAACCGGATGCTCGAGCGACCGGCGGCGGCCCTGGCCAGCAGTCGCGGTCGGGGGGGCACCGGCGCGGGTGCCTCCGGCGGCGACGCGCAGACCCGGGTCGCCCGCACGCTCGTCGAACTGCGCGAGACGGTCACCGATCTCGACCCGGGCAGGGCCGATCTCAGGGGCCCCCGCAAACTGCTCGGGATCGTCCCGTTCGGCAGCCGGATCTCCGCCTACTTCCAGCGCTACCAGTCGGCGCAGAAGCAGCTCGACGGCATCATCCGCGCGCTGGACTCCGGCCAGGACGAGCTGCGCAAGGACAACGCCGCCATCGAGCAGGAGAAGGCGAACCTGTGGGCGGCGATGGGCAAGCTCACCGAGTACGCCACCCTCGCCAAGGCCCTCGACGGCGCGGTGTCGACGAAGATCGACCAGCTGCGCCCGGCGAACCCCGGCGCCGCCGACGCGCTCACCTCGGACGCGCTGTTCCCCATCCGCCAGCGCCAGCAGGATCTGATCACGCAGCTCGCGGTGAGCGTGCAGGGCTATCTCGCCCTCGACCTGGTCCGCAGGAACAACCTCGAGCTGATCAAGGGCGTCGACCGGGCGCAGTCGACGACGGTCGCGGCCCTGCGCACCGCGGTCATCGTCGCCCAGGCGCTGGCGAACCAGAAGCTCGTGCTCGACCAGATCAACGCGCTGAACGCCACCACCAACAGTATGATCACCTCCACCAGCGAGATGCTGCGCCAGCAGACCGGTCAGCTCCACGAGCAGGCGGCGTCCAGCGGGGTCAGTGTCGAGGCGCTGCAGACCGCCTTCGACAACATCTTCGCCACCATGGACGCCATCGACGGGTACAAGGCCAAGGCGGTCGAGAGCATGGCGACGACGGTCGCCGCCCTCGAGACCCAGGTCGGCCGCTCCCGCGCGTATCTGGAACGGGCCCGCGCGGACGAACGCTGAGCAGAGGGGGCAGGGTGATCTTCCGTCGGCGTCCGGCCACCACCGAGGACGGCGAGGCAGCCCACGGTGACGCCCGCCGGGCCGCAGCGGCACCACGCGGGGAGGTCGCCACCCAGATCGGGCAGCTGCGCGCGGAGCTCGCCGCCCTGGTCACCCGGGTCAACGCCGACGGCGGACGGCTACCGCCCGGGGCCGTACCCACCGTGCGCGATCTCGATGACATCCTGCGGCCCCTGCTGGGGTATGTCGAACGTCAGTCGGCCAGCGACGAGGAGATGCGGGGGCTGACCGCGATCATCCACGAGTACCTGCCGCAGGCCCTCGACGACTTCACCGCGTTGCCGCCGCAGTACGCCGAGCGTGCCGGGGTCACCGGTACCACGCCGGCCGACGACCTCGTCCGCCAACTTCAGCTGCTCGACGAGGGGGCGAACGACCTGCAGGATCTCGTCTACACCGGCGACGCCGCGCAGCTCGCGATCCAGGCCCGCTTCCTGGACGCCAAGTTCCGACGGTCCGACCTCGACTGATGGCCGCCCGCAGCCTGCCCAAGGGCGGCAACATCGCGATCGCCGACCTCGTCCCGCACGGCGCTGGTGGCCTGGCGGGCGCCGGTGGCCCGGGTGGGGCGCTGACCGTGGCACTGGGCTGGGACGACCGCCCGGAACTGGCCGACCTCGAACTCGACGCCGTCATCATCCTCACCAGGTCCGACCCGTCGGACGGCGGACACGAGCTGCTGCTGGCCCAGCAGGTACCCAATCCGCACGAGCGGCCCACCGCGACCCCGCCGCCGCGGCCCCTGACCGGCGACGCCGAACGTCTGCTGGTGCGACTGGACGCCGTGCCGGCCAGCATCGACCGGCTGCACTTCGGTGCCGCGGTGTACGACGCGCCCACCCGACCGCCGTCGTTCCGCTCGGTACACGGCGCCTACCTTCGGCTGCTCGCGGCGGATGGCACCGAACTCGTCCGCTGCGAGGTCGCGGCCGAGACCGGTCTGGAGACCACGATGGTCTTCGGTGAGCTCTACCGCCATGCCCGCGGATGGAAGCTTCGCTGCGTCGCGCAGGGCTACACCGGCGGCCTCACCCGCCTGACCGCCAGCACCACCGCCGCCCATCCCGTGGACGTCACCGCCTTCCTGACCAGGACCTCCCCCGCCCGCAGCCGCCGCACCCTCGCCGTCCACCTCCACCCGAACCTTCCGCCCCGCCCTGCCCCCCAGCCCCGCCCGAACGCCCAGCCCCACCCGAACAGCCAGCCTCACCCGAACAGCCAGCCTCCGGTGCGGCCCGCGTCGCAGTCCTCCCCGGCGACACCCAGGTCGGCATCGCAGCCCGCGACACCGAGATCGAAACCAGCCGCCGCCCCACCACCGGCACCGGCGGCACCGGCGGCACCGGCACCGGCACCACCGCCTCGGCCGTCGCCGGCAGCGCCGGTACCGCCGCGGCCACCCACGCCCGCGCGGCGAAGCACGCTCGATCTGGGCGACGACGAGGCGCCACCGTCCGTCCGGCAGGGGTCAGCGCACCCGGGGGCGGGGCGCTCCGCGCTCGATCTGGGGGGACCCACGGCGACGCGTGACGGCGGGAGCCCATCGTCGAACGGGCAGGGGCCGTCCGGACGTCAGGGGGGCGACGGGCTCGGGCGCGGTTGCGCGGAACCGGGCCCGGCGGGTGGGGACTCCGGGGCAGGCGAGCCGTTCTCACCCACGGCCCGGGTCGGGGCGCACTCGTCGCGCCACCGTCAGCGCGTCGAGCGGGTCGCCGCGCTGGACGACGACCATCCGGCCACCATCTGGACCGCGGCGAACCGGGGCACCGGTGCCATGACCATCACACTGCGCTGGTCGGCGCTGACCACCCGCACCGGACTGCCCCGGCCCAGCAACCTCCACCTGGGATGTCTGTGGCAGGCCGGGTCCGGTGCGGCGGGCGGGGCGTCCGGTGTGCTGCAGGAACTCGACGGGCTGGTCAGCGCGCCCGGGCGGGGAGCGCGCCGGCAGGTGCTGCGGCTGGGGCGACGTGACGAACGGGACGGGCAGACGCTGTTCGTCGATCTGGCCTCGCTGCCCACGTTCCACCGGTTCTTCGTGTACGCCTACGGTCTGCGCGGGGTGCCGCCGTGGGCGCAGCTACGGGCCGAACTGGACGTCCGCGCCGCGTCCGGCGAGCGGTTGACGGTGCGTCTGGGCGCGGCACCCGACGATGCGCCGCTGTGCGTGGTCGCGTCCTTCCACATCGTCGAGGACGATCTGGTCATCCGGCGGGAGAACGACTTCGATCCGCGCACCCAGGCCGAGGCCGCGGCCCGCTACGGCTGGGACCTCGAGTGGGGACCGACCGGCACGACCCTGGTCACCACCGGCTGAACCGCCCCAGCGGCTGAGCCCGCCCCACCGGCCGGGCCGGCTCCGGTGGAGACGACCGTCACCCGTGCGGCAGTCGTCCGTGGGGGGCGCGACGTTTCACCACGGGTCGCCATGGTCAAGGATTCCCTCATGCCCGCGACCTGGCGACAGCGCCGACGCACGCGTAGCTCCATCACGGCCACCGAGACCATCCCCGCCCAGCAGATCGCGCCGACGTCGGCATCGGCCCCCACGGCCGGAGCCGACCCCAGCGTCAGCGGTGTCGACGTCAGCGGCCAGGCGGGTGGCGCCACGTCCGGGCCAGGGGCGTCCGGTGACGCGACGATGCCGCAGCGGCCCTCGCAGCTGCGGTTCCGGTCGTGGTTCGCGGTGCTGCGGCGGACCGTACGGGAGTTCCGCCATGACGAACTACCCGACCGCGCCGCCGCCCTCACCTACTACGGCGTGCTGGCGATCTTCCCGGCGCTGCTGGTGCTGGTGTCGATGGTCGGGCTGGTCGGTGACGACGAGGCCGACCGGATTCTGACCAACGTGCAACAGCTCGCGCCGGGTTCGGCCCGTGACGTCCTGCGCGACGCCGTCACCAACCTGCGCGACAGCCCCGGCACCGGCAGTGTGCTCGCCATCGTCGGTCTGGTCGGGGCGCTGTGGTCGGCGTCCAGTTACATCGCGGCGTTCATCCGGGCGGCGAACGTGGTCTACGACATGACCGAGGGACGTCCCGTCTGGAAGGTCGTGCCGCTGCGGCTGGCCGTGACCATCGCACTCGTCGTTCTGCTCGGGGCGAGTGCGGCCATCGTCGTGCTCTCCGGCGGGGCCGCCGAACGGATCGGGGCGATCCTCGGGGTGGACGTCGGCTCCCTGCACGCCTGGTCGTATGCGAAGTGGCCGGTGCTCGTGGTGCTGATGGGCATCACGATCGCGCTGCTGTACTGGTCGACGCCGAACGTACGGGTGCCGGGCTTTCGCTGGCTGACCCCGGGCAGCGTCCTCGCCGTGGTGCTCTGGCTCGCCGCGTCCGCCGGTTTCGCCGTATACGTGGCGAACTTCGGCTCGTACAACAAGACCTACGGCACCCTGGCCGGCGTCATCGTCTTCCTGGTCTGGCTGTGGCTGTCGAACCTGTCGATCCTGCTCGGCCTCGAGTTCGACGCGGAGATCGCCCGGGAACGCGCCCTGCTCGGCGGCCTGCCCTCGGACGCCGAACCCTACGCCGAGCCCCGCGACACCCGCGCCTGGAAGCGCCGCCGCCCCCGCACCACCGCGCCGTACCCGGTAGCCGGCGCTCACCCCACCGACGGCGGGTCGGCCTAGGGCCCTGTCCATGAACGTTTCCGGTTGTGGCCGGGTGCTGGTGGGATGGCTGCGGCACGCTCGGCAGGTAACTCTCCCGCCAATAAGTGCGCGAGAGGTGCAAATATACCGACAACAGTACCAAACCCTCACCTGTGCGCATCGTCAAACACTCGTATTGACAGGTGAATTGGCCATCCCGCACACTTGCCACATGCCCGGCGACCCGCCAGACTCCGGCCTGCCCCTTGCCTCTCACCCGATCATCGACAAAGGCCTTTCGAAGCTCTTTCCCTCGGCTTTCCTCGGAGCGGTTTCCCGCACACGCCATGCAACGTGACATTTCCATGTCAGCCCAGGCGGTGATAGCGGGCCCTCGGCGAGGACTCCTTGGACTGCTGTTTCTCGCCGCACTTCTCACAGCGACGTTGCCCACGGTTCCCGCCCAGGCCGCCGTGGCGCCTGCCACACAACGCCCCCTGGCCACCGGAGTTCCCGGCAGCACCATCACGGTGGGCATCAAGCCGCTCGATCCGTTTGTCGGCCGCGCGGGCACCGGCGCGTACACCGGTTTCAGTATCGACCTGTGGAACGACATCGCGCGGCGCAACGACTGGCAAGCGAAATACGTCTGGTATCCGGATATCCAGACCCTCGTCAACGCAGCCAGGGACAACACCGTCGACGTCGCGATCTCGGGAATCTCCATTACCGCCGACCGGGAGGAGAACGTCGACTTCTCCTATCCGATGTTCGACGCCGGCCTGCAGATCCTCACCGTCGACACCCCGGCCGGCCTGGATCTTTCCCACCAGCTGCGGAACCTTGTCTCCCCCTCCACCGGGCGCTATCTGCTGGTGCTGCTGCTCATGCTCGTCCTCGCCGGGGCGATCACCTCGGCGGTGACCCATGTCGGCAGCGAGCACCGGTGGCACCGGCGGATGAGTGACGGCATGTTCCGGGCCGCCGCCGTCGGCCTCGCCGGTGATCTGGGCGACCCACAGAAGCCGCTGACCAAGGTCATGACATTCGCCTGGCTCATCGTCGGTCTGGTGTTCGTGTCCCTGTTCACCGCGTCGGTCACGACCCAGCTGACAGTCCGGTCCATCCGGACCGGGATCATCGGGGTCGCCGACCTCCCCGGAAAACGGGTGGTCACGGTCCGCGGATCCACGACCGAAACCTACCTGCGCCACCACGACATCACCCCGCGCACCGTGGCGTCCATCGACGACGCCTACCCCCTGCTGCACCAGGGCGACGTGGATGCCATCGTCTACGACTCACCCGTCCTGCAGCACCACATCGATGTCGCGCACGATCGCAAGGAGGCGCTCGCCGGCCCGGTCTTCGAACCCGAGGCGTACGGCATCGCCTTCCCCACCGGCAGCGCCCTGCGCAAGAAGGTCAACGCCGCTCTGCTCCAGATGCACGCCGACGGCACCTACGACGAGCTACGCGGGCGCTATTTCGACGCTTCTTCCTGATCTTCTCCTGATCCGCGTCGGCGGTCGCGCGGCGGTCGGCACGCCTGGTCCGGCCGGACCAGGCCGCCCTTCAGTTGACACCAAATCGACCGCATCGATATTTTGTGTACCCAATGCGGTCTGATCGCCATGGACCGTCACCGGGTCCCGTAGGAGGCTGACCGTGAACGTCGAAGAGGCGGGACGCGTTTTCACCACACCCCAGGCCTACGCCGACGAGAAGTGGCTGCACTCTGCGACCGCACTGCTTCGCAGGGAATCGCCGGTGCACTGGGTCGAGGCCGAGGGGTTCGAGCCTTTCTGGGCCATCACGAGACATGCGGACGTGGCGCGCATCAGCCGCGCCACGGACATCTGGCTCAACGCGCCCCGACCCGCACTCGCCCGCCACTCGAGCAGCGCGGAGGTACCGGTCCGCACGCTGGTACAGATGGACGCGCCGGATCACGGGGTCTATCGGCATCTCAGTGCCGACTGGTTCAAGCCCAGTGGGGTGCGCCGGCTCACCGAAAGAGTCCAGCAGCTCGCCCGGCGCTATGTCGACCGCATGGCCGACCTCGACGGCGAATGCGACTTCGCCGCAGATGTCGCCATCCACTTCCCGCTGTATGTCATTCTGTCGCTGCTCGGCCTGCCGGAGAACGATTTCCCGCGGATGCTGAAACTCACCCAGGACATGTTCGGCGCCGAGGACGTCGACATGACCGACAAGAATCTGCTGGAAACCCTGGCAGATTTCTTTCAGTATTTCCAGGGCATCGTTTCCAGCCGCCGCGAGAACCCGTCCGACGATCTCGGCTCGGCCATTGCCAACGCCACGATCGACGGCCAGCTGATCGGCGAACTGGAGGCGATCGGCTACTACGTGCTCATCGCCACCGCCGGGCACGACACGACCAGTGCCGCGATTTCCGGCGGCCTGCACGCTCTGGTGGAGCACCCCGACCAGTGGCGGCGGCTGTCGGACAACCTCGACCTCGTCCCGACCGCGGTCGACGAGATGTTCCGCTGGGTGTCGCCGGTCAAGCAGTTCATGCGCACCGCCGCCGAGGACACCGAGCTCCACGGCGTCCGGATCGCCAAGGGCGAGGCGGTGCTGTTGTCCTATCCGTCCGCGAACCGGGATGAGGACGTCTTCGACGAACCCTCCCGCTTCGATATCGGCCGCACCCCGAACAAGCACCTCGCCTTCGGCATCGGCGCGCACTTCTGCCTCGGCACCCACCTGGCACGTCTCGAGGCGCGCGCCCTGTTCGCCGAGCTCGTGCCACGGGTGCGCTCGATCGAGCTCGCCGGCACCCCGCAGTACATGGACACGCTGTTCGTCGGCGGACCCAAGCGCCTGCCGATCCGCTACACCATGACCTGAACACCGCGACCTGACCACCGCGACCTGACCACGAGAACCTGATCGATGGCGTCGAGGACCCGCTCGGACGGCTCGTCCGCGGCGGACAGCGCACACATGGGGAGCACCGCCGATGAAGCTCGACGAGACCGCGACGGAGCCAGCGCCACGCGAGGACGTGATCGACCCGGAGCTGCCCATCGTCGACCCCCACCATCACCTGTGGCCGTCCGGCTACTGGATTCCCTACGACCAGCATGCCTACCTGCGTGACATCGAGCGGGGCCACCGGATCACCGCGACCGTGTTCGTGGAATGCCGGGCCGCGTACCGCCCCGACGGCGACGAGGCGCTGCGCCCCGTCGGGGAGACCGAGCTGGTCACCGCCGTCTGTCCGGCCGGTGCCACGCCGGCGCTCGCGGCCGGTCTCGTCGCCTGGGCGGATCTCACCCGTCCCGCCGACGCCGCGCGCACGATCGACGGACACCTCGAGGCGGCCAGTGGCCGGCTGCGCGGCATCCGGCACAACGTGATCTGGCACCGCAGGCCGATCGTCAAGGGTCAGGACTCCCCGCCACACCTTCTGCTCGACGACCAGTTCCAGGCCGGTATCCGTGCGGTCGGCCGCCGTGGTCTCAGCTATGACGTGTGGCTGTTCCACGAGCAGCTTCCCGAGCTCGCCGCCGCCGCCGACGCCCTGCCCGACCAGCTGTTCGTCCTTGACCATCTCGGCGGGCCCGTCCCCGACGAGCCGAACCCGCAGGCCCGGTCCGAGATCTTCGCGCGCTGGAGCTCCCTGCTGCGCGACGTCGCCCGCCGGCCGAACATCGTGGTCAAACTCGGCGGCCTGGGCATGCCCCTGCACGGCCTCGGCCACGAGGAGCTGGCGACCCGGCCCTCGTCGACGGACCTCGCCGCCGCCTGGGCGCCCTACATCGAAACAGCCATCGACGCCTTCGGCCCGGACCGGAGCATGTTCGAGAGCAACTTCCCGGTCGACAAGCAGAGCGGCAGCTACGACGCCCTCTGGAACGCCTTCAAGATCATAACTGCTTCGATGTCCGCGCCGGAACGCAGCGCCCTGTTCGCCGGAACAGCCCGGCGGGTCTACCGCCTCGACGCCGATCCCACCGGCACAGCACGATGACCGCCCGCGTGGCCTGCCGGCGGCGCGGCGTCGGCGAGGTCCTCGAGAAGGTCGGCGGCACGCTGCTCACGGCCGGCGACGACGATCTCGTCGCGTAGCCGGCCGGCGGCGACGATCGGGACGCCGTGGGCGAGCGCCAGCTGCACTCCCCCGTAGCCGCCGCTGGTGACGATCACGTCGACGTGCGCCAGCAGCCGGTCGAACGGCAGGAACGGCTCGATCCGGGTGTTCGCCGGCGCCGCGGCGAACACCCTCGCCGGGTCGGCGCCGCCGGTCACGGCCACGACCAGCAGGTTCTCCTGGGCGCCGAGCGCCGCGATCGCGGGCCGCAGCAACTGGTCGGCGTCGGTGGCGAGCGCGAAGTCGTAGACGGACGCCTCCGTCGGCCCCAGACCGACAAGCTGCCGGGCCCGGTTCACCTCGACCGTCATCGGCCGGTAGATCGCCCTGCGGATGGCCAGGTCGAGCACCCGGTTGCGGGCCCGGCCGAGCCGGCTGCGGGTTCGCTGTAGTCGAACCGCGCATCGGTGATCGGGTGGAAATCGGCTCCGGTCGCGCGGATACGGTCGGCGAACGCGACGCCGCCGTACCAGCGCACCCGGTGGCCACGCTCGACCAGGGTCCGGGCGATGGGAATCGCGGGCAGCGTGTGGCCGACCGCGGGCATGGTGGCAAACAGAAAACGAGCCATCGTGGTGTCCTCGAATCATTCGGACCCATGTCATCAGCGCCATCCTGCCTGCGGCGCCACACGATCGGCAAGATCGCCTGCTGTCGGCCAGACGTCATATCCCAAGGGCGACCAGACACGGTGCGATGTCAGCCGGTGGAAAGCGGAACCGGCGCATGAATACCCTGGAGGTTCTCGTCGGTGATGAGGACGAGTTCACCCCGCATGCCGTCGGGATCGGTGAACCAGATGCTGCGAAAGGCGCCGAGATCCTCGATCTTTCCGTCGCTGGCACCGCACTCGACAAGACGGTTCCGGGCTGCCCGAAACGCCTCCGCGGAAGCCGCTGTGAGGGCAAGATGGTCGAGGTGACCACGGGTGAACATGTCCGGTACGGCCACACCGTGCGGATTTCCGGTAATTTCGGCCGGATGTAGCCAGGAATGTGGTCCGGTGCGCAGGATCGCGTGCCGGAACGCCGGCGCCTGCTCGGCGAAGACGGTCTCCAGCTCGAATATCCCGGCGTAGAAGTCGGTGAATCTGTCAAGATCCTCGGTGAGCATCGCAACATGGTTCACGCCGTGTACGAGCGTCATGGGAACTCCTTCACCTCGGTTCGTTCGCTTTCGGCTTCTGGGCCGCGACCCGGGCGCGGGCACCGTCAAGGATCAGCTCGAGGGCCAGCGCCGCGGTCTCGCCGGCCTCCGCGCCGTCCAGATCCCAGTAGTCGCGCAGGGTCTGCCAGGTGGCGGCGGCGGTCAGCGCCTGGAGGGCGGCGGCGACCCGCCGGGCGCTGGTCTCGTCCAGGCCCGGCACCTCCTGAGCGACGACGGTCCGGGCCGTCCGGCGGCGACGGTCGTTGTCGGACAGGCGCGCGAGCAGACCCTCGGGCGCCAGCAGCAGCTCACGCACGATCGGCGCGATGTCGTCGAACCCGGTGAACACCTGCCGGACCATTGCCGCCAGCTGCGCCGCGTCCGCCGGGGCGGGGCCATCGAAGCCGATGCGCCGGTTCGCCCAGCCGAACACGGCCGTCAGCAGCGCCTCCCGGGACGGAAAGTGCCGGTAGACGGTGCGCTCGGGCACGCCGGCCGCCTTCGCGACCTTCGCAAAGGTCAGATCCTCCCCGCCGGCCAGCAGGCCGGCCACCGCCTCGACGACCCGGTCCCGGACGAGCGCCGCCCGCGCATCTGACAGTGATACTGACGCCATGACAGCCATACTGCAATCATGACAGTATCACTGTCAAGATTGGCCGTTGTCGGCCGGACGTCAGGCGACCGCGGCCGGACCGCGCCGGGCCACCCATCACCCGACCACAACACCAAGCCAGAACCAAGATCTCGCCACATCCCCCTGATCACTCCTCTGGAGGAGCTGATACCGCGACCGCACGGAGCCTGGACCGCGGCAAGATGGGCACGCGGCAACGTGGACTCGCTGCCTCATCGGACCCCTGTGCCGCGGCACGCGGCCCAGACGGCTTTTCGTGGATCAAGGAGCGTTGACATCCTCCCCGGCCTGAAGACCGGGGATTCCCACCCTCGCGGGCAGGTTTTCCTGTTTCACTGACAGACGCCT
>NZ_JALKFT010000024.1:0-81924 GCF_023242945.1 Frankia umida | reverse complement strand
CCGCCGCACCGCCTCCCCACCGCACCGCCTCCCCACCGCCGGCCGCACCGCCGATTTCTTCACCAAGCTCGACAGTGTTGGATCACGGCCATTCTGACGTCCGATATGTACCAAATAAGCGTTTAGTGCGCCTCGGTGGCGGATGGCAGGCGCTTTGACGTGCCCAGATCGCGGCCAAGAGCACGAGATGCCGAGGCTTCTTCAAGGATTTCGACCTCCCACGCCTAACAAGCCTCGGCATGCGACCGAACAACCCTCGGCACGCGGCCTCGCCAGTGAACGCATCCACCACGAGTGGCCGAACAGTAACCATCGGACGGCAGCGTTCCGACGAACCCCACCGGACGGCAACGGCCGGACGGTGGTGACCAGGCGACAACGGCCAAGCAGCGGCCGCCGGACAGCGGTGGGGTCCGGCGGCCGCCGGGCAGCGGCGACCGGGCAGCGGGCGGGCGGGCAGGCAGTGGGCGGGCGGTGATGGGGTCCGACGGGGCGACAGAGGGACGATGGCATTGGTATGAAATGTCCGCATTCTGGACTTACCGTGTGCAGCCGAAGCGGGTGTTCCGGGTGTCGGCCCGCGGGTCGGATGCATCCTGACGGTGATAACTGGTTCGACACTTCGTAGGATCAGCCACCGTGGGGAAGAAGAGCACCGAACGCAACGCCCGACTCGAGCAGCTGCGCCGCGAGCAGAAGCGCAAGGCCCGCCAGCGGGCACTGCTGATCTACGGCACCACGGGTGTCGTGGTGATCGCGCTCCTGGTCGGCATCGTGATCTACTCGATCGCCGACTCGAACGCGAAGAGCAAGACCCACAAGGTGGGTTACGTGGCGGGCGGGTCGTCCGCGGCGGTCGCCGCCGGCTGCACCGGCACGGTCAACGATGCGTCGCAGGGCTCCTCGCATGTCTCCACGACCGTGAACTACAAGGTCTCCCCGCCGTCGTCGGGCAGCCACAACCCAGACCCGCTGCCGGATGGCATTTCCTTCTACAACCCGGCCTCCGGCATCCCGACCGAGCGTGCGGTGCACAACCTCGAGCACGGGTTCGTCGTGGGCTGGTACGACACGAGCCTGCCCGCCGCCCAGGTGGAGAAGCTGCGCTCGCTGGCCAAGGATGCCGGCCCGCGGTTCATCGGCGTGCCCTGGACCAGGGGCGCCTTCCCGGACGGCAAGCACTTCGTCCTGACCGGCTGGGACCGCACCCAGCGGTGCACGACCGTGTCCGCGGATGTCATCAAGCAGTTCGTCGACAAGCACGCCAACCCGAGCCTTGACGGCGCGACCTGGGACTCCCCGACCGCTCCCGAGTCCGGTGCGGCCGGCGGCACCCTGGACGTCTCCGCGGACGGCCCGCTGACCGCGGCCGCCGCAGGCTCTGCGGCCTCGGGCGACGCGGCGACCTCAGGTGCCGGTACCACGACGACCGCACCGACCACCCCCGCCCCCTGACCTCCACCCCGCGGGACGCCCGTCCTTCGGACCTCCACCGCACACAGCACGTCCACCCTCAGGGCATCCACCGCACGGGACGTCCGCTCTCAGCGGCGTCCAGCGCGGCGCCCACCGCTCAGGAGGGCGAGGTTGAGGAGGGCGAGGTTGAGGAGGGCGAGGTTGAGGAGGGCGAGGTTGAGGGGGGCGGCACGGGCTGGGGGTCGGTGCGGATGGGCATGAGCAGGTAGCGGAAGGCACCGCCGCCCGGGCGGCCGTCGGGGTCGCCCGGGACCTTTCCGGTGAGGACGGCGGGACGGGCGTAGGCCTGGGCCGGGTCGGTGTCGACGAAGCCGATGGTCGACTCGTCGTCCTCGATGGCGCTGAGGCCGTCCAGCAGGTAGGTGGGGTTGAACAGGACCGACAGTTCGGGGCCGGTGTAGTCGACCGGAATGATCTCGCGTCCCTGCGCGCCGGTGCCGTCGCCGGCCTCGGCGACGATCTGGCCGTCGCTGACCGTGAAGCGCAGCGGGGCGGTGCGGGTGGCGACGACGGCGACCCGGCGGACAGCGGCGGCCAGCGTCGCCGTCGCGGCGGTCAGCGTGTACGCGGCGGTCTCGGGCAGCAGCTTGCGGTAGTTGGGGAAGGCGCCTTCGATGAGCCGGACGATGGTCTGGCGGCCGGCGGCGGCGAGTCCGAGCCGGGCGCCCGCCGGGTCGGCCAGATCGAGGCCGACCACGATCCGGGACGCGGAGGTGGGGCTGCGGGCGACCTCGGCGAGCACCTTCGCCGAGACGTGGGCCAGAGCCCAGGGGTCCTCGACGGTCGGCTGCCAGCTGATGCCCCGTACGGCGAGCCGGTAGCGGTCGGTGGCGGCGAGCGTCAGGCCACGGCCGGAGATCTCCAGCCGGATCGCCGTGAGCACGGGGACGGTCTCGTCGCGGGCGGCGGCCGGGGCGACCTGACCGATGGCAGCGGCGAAACCGAGGGTGTCGACCTCGCCGATCGGGGTGGGGAAGCTCGGCAGTTCGGGATAGTCGGCGACATCCATCAACGGGACGGTGAACCGCACGCTGCCGCAGCGCAGCACCATCCGCTCGCCCTCCACCGCCACCGTGATGATGGCCGCGGGCAGACTGCGCACGATGTCGGCGAGCAGCCGGCCGGGCACCAGCACCCGGCCGGCCTCCGCGACGTCGGCCGCGACAGGCGCCCGCACGGCGACCTCGGTGTCGAAGGCGCAGACCCGAAGGCCCGGGGTGGCCGAGGTGGGGTCCGCCTCCAGCAGCAGGCCGGCCAGGGCGTTCGGGGCCTGGCCGGGACGGCTGGGCAGGTGCCGCGCGGCCCAGCCGGTCGCGTCGGCGAACACGTCGCGTTCCACGCTGAACCTCATGGGCCGATTGTCCTCGTCACAGCGCGGAAATCGCCGCATTCACCGGCCGGTGTCCGTGTTCTGCGTGCCAGCAGGCGCTTTGGACAACATCCGGACCACGCCCACAGGCGTCGGCAGGCCAGGCGGGCCAGGCAGTCAGGTGGTCAGGTCGGTCCGCTGGGTCAGGTCGGCTCGGTGGGTCAGGTGGTCGGGTCGGCTTGGTGCGTCAGGTGCGGTCCGAGCTGAACCGGACGGCTCCGGCGGCGAGTCGCGCGCCGGGGAACACGCGGGCGCCGGCGCGCAGTTCGTTGCCCGCCTCGACGACGGCACCGTCGCCCACGACCACACCGTCAAGCACCACACCGGCGCCGACGACGGCGGCGCGGCCGATGACGCTGTCGCGGACCGAGGCGCCCGCCTCGATGACGGCCCCGTCGAACAGCACCGCGCCGTCGACCGCGGCGCCGGCACCCACCCGGGCACCCGCGCCCACGGTGGCACCGCCGCTGATCTTGGCGTCGGGTGCGACGACCGCGCCCTCGAGGACGAGGCAGTCGCCGATCGGGCCGGGCAGCGCCGAGGAGACCATCCGGCCGGTGACCAGGTCGCGGCTGCCCTGGACGAACGCGGCGGGGGTGCCCAGATCCAGCCAGTAGGTGCTGTCCGGGTAGCCGAACACCGGGGTGCCGGCGGCCAGCAGGCCGGGGAAGGTCTCGCGTTCGACCGAGACGGGTCGACCGACCGGGATCGCGTCGATCACCGACCGGCGGAACACGTAGCATCCGGCGTTGATCAGATTGGTGGGCGGGTCGGGTGTCTTCTCCAGGAAGGCGGTCACCCGTCCGGCGTCGTCCGTCGGCACGACACCGAAGGCTCGCGGGTCGACGACCTTGGTCAGGTGCAGGGTGACCGCCGCGTCCGTCTCGGTGTGCCGGCTGACCAGCGCCGTGATGTCCAGACCGGACAGGATGTCGCCGTTGAAGATCACGACGGGCTCGTCCGGGTCGCCGCGCAGCCGTTCGGCGACGTTGCGGATCGCGCCGCCCGTGCCCATCGGCTCGGTCTCGGTGACGTACTCAAGCCGCAGGCCGTGGGCCGATCCGTCGCCGAAGTACTGCTCGAACACCTCCGCGCGATAGGAGGTGGCCAGCACGACCCGGTCGATTCCCGCGTCACGCGCACGGGCCAGCATGTGCGCGGTGACCGGCACCCCCGCCACCGGCAACATCGGCTTGGGAGCCGACATCGTGAGTGGGCGTAGACGGGTCCCCTGACCGCCGACAAGCATCACTGCGTCCATGCAGCGCAGTGTCGCAGAACACGGGGGTAGCCCATAAAGGGAGCCGGAAGCGCGCACCCGACCGACAGCTCACGGTAATCTTGACAGTGCTTTTCGTATATCTTCGGTGTCCACATGTCAGGGCGTTCAACACCGATACATCATGATCCGCCCGGTTTCACATGAGATCCGCGCAGACCATGACATACGCTGCACAACCCGCATTCGCCGTGACGCGAACCTCACGCTCGACCAGAAGCCCCCGGACCGGGTGTGTCGCGAGCGGCGGGACCAGCGGCCGGCGGGATCAGCGGCCGGCGGAGCCAGCGGCGGGCTGGTCGGCGGGACCGACGGCGGGACGGTCGGTAGAGCCGGCGGTGGGGCCGCTGGAGGGAAGCAGGCCGGCGGAGCGGGTGGCCCGGGCGCCGGCGCTGTCCTTGGCGAAGGCGAGCACCAGCAGCAGGCGCAGGCCCAGCCCCACTCCGAGCAGCAGCCGCAGCGGGGCCCTGGCCGGGCCGGGGTACTGCCGGGAGAGGTAGCGGAACATGCTGCGGTGATGGGCCAGCACCATCCGCCGGGACGACCGTTTCGTCGAGTGCCCGCCCAGGTGCTCCACCACGGCGGACGGCACGTACACCGACTCCCAGGCGGCCGTCCCGAGGCGCTGCCCGAGGTCGACGTCCTCCATGAACATGAAGTAGGACTCGTCGAAGCCCCGGACGGCCTCGAACGCCTCGCGGCGCAGCAGCTGGCAGGAGCCGGACAGCCAGCCGGCGGTCATCTCCCGGGGGGCGCCCCGCTCCCGGCGGTAGGAGACCGTCCAGGGGTTCGTCGGCCAGCACCAGCCGAGCAGCGCGTGGCCGATGCCGCGGCCCAGTGAGGGCAGGTTACGGGCGGACGGGTAGAGCGCCCCGTCGGGGTTGGTGATGCCGGGGCCGAACGCCCCGCCGCGGGGCCACCGCTCGGCGGCGGCGATCAGTTCGTCGAGGGCGCCCGGCGAGAACGCGATGTCCGCGTTGGAGATGACCAGCCACGGCCCCGGAGCCCCCCGGGCACCACGGTTGATCGCACTGCCGTACCCGAGGTTGCGCCCGGGCCGCACCAGTTCGACGCGCTCACGGTCGCCGGCGGCACGGGTGCCCGCGTCCAGCTGGGGGGAGTTGTCGACGATGACGACCTCGACGGGCCGGCTGGTGGCCTTCTCCAGGGTGTCGAGGAACGGCCCGATGATCTCCCCGGAGTGGTAGGTCACGACCACGACCCGGATCTCCGGCCCCACATCCATGCGCACGCCCGCCCGTCTCACCGACCCGCCTGACCGGCGCCCTACGCCCGCGGCCGAGCCGTCGCGGTCCTCACGCGGCCCGAGGGCGCCGCCAGCGGCCAGGATGCCGGGCGACGGGTACGCCACAAAGACCGTAGCGCGGCCTTTGTGACCTCCCCTGCGCCGGGGGTGGCGGTTTCCCGCCGACACCCCCGAGCGCGACCAGCCTCAGCGTTCGGCGACGGCCCGGGCGTAGCTGGCCAGGTGTGCCTCGGCGCTGGCCGCCCAGGTGAACTCCCGGGACCGGGCGAGGCCGGCCCGGCCGAGCACGCCACGACGCTCGGCGTCGTCGAGCAGGGCGCCCATCTCCCGGGCGATGGAGTCCGGGTCCGGCTGGGTGTAGGCGACCGCGTCGCCGCCGACCTCCGGCAGGGACAGCCGCGGCGTGGTCAGCACCGGGGAGCCGCACGCCATCGCCTCGAGCACGGGCAGGCCGAAGCCCTCGCCGTGGGAGGGGTAGGCGACCAGCGTCGCCCCACCGAGGTAGCCCGGTAGGTCGGAGAAGCGCAGGTAGCCGGGGCGGATCACGCGCAGGTGGCTTGGCACGGAGGCGACGGCGGCATCGACGTCGTCGTCCCAGCCGGAGCCGCCGGCGAGCACGAGCGCGGGTGGTTCGTCCCGCCAGTGCACCGCCTCGGCCCAGCCACGGATCAGGTTCGGGACGTTCTTGCGCGGCTCGAGCATGCCGAGGAACGCCACGTAGCGGGAGTCCCCGAGGCCGAGGCGGCGGCGCACCCGCAGCCGGTCCTCCTCGGTCGGCGGGTGGAAGGTCGACGTGTCGACGCCGTGGTAGGCGACGTCGGTGGTCGTCGACTCGGCGTCGAGCACCCGGACGAGCTCGTCCCGGGTCGCCTTCGACGGCACGATGATCCGGCCCGCGCGACGCACCGCGGTACGCATCGCGGAGCGGAAGAACGTGCCCTTCACCGCGGTGTGCATATCCGGCTCGGTGAAGAACGTGACGTCGTGGATCGTCACGCACACCGGCTGGTGTGCCCGCAGCGGCATGGTGTAGTGCGGCGAGTGGATGACGGCGGCGCCGACCTGTTCCGCCACCAGTGGCAGGCCGGTCTGTTCCCACGCCAGCCGCGCTGGCCGGTGGGCGATGGCCGCTGGCCCGGACAGAACGGTGGCATGAGGCGCCATCCGGCTGTACCGTTCCTCATCCGACCGCTGGCAGACCAGCGCCATGTCCGCACCGGCCGCGCCCAGCGCCGCGACCAGCCCGTCGACATAACGCCCCACGCCACCACGGTCTGCCGGGACCGAAGTCGCGTCGACGAGCACCCGGGGTCCCACGGCGCTCCTTCCCTGACGCGCCACCCTGGTAGGGGCGGCGGATCGCTTCACGGTGACCGCTTGCTACTCAACGGGGGCAACACTACGCCGGCCCGTCGTCGGCGACGGACACGGCAGGTGAACCGCAGACTCGACCGTAGAGCGCCCACGTTTCCCGCGCTGCCGCATTCCAGGTAAACATCTGGGCTCGGGCCTGCCCGGTGCTCGACAGCCGGGCCCGCAGCGCCGGGTCGCCGACGAGCCGGCGCACCGCGGCGGCCAGGGCCGCGACGTCGCCGATCCCGGTCACCAGCGCGGCCGGGCCGGCCACCTCGACCAGCGCCGGCGCGGCGGAGACGATCACCGGCACGCCGTGCGCCATCGCCTCCACCACGGGCAGGCCGAATCCCTCCGAGCGGCTCGGTGCGAGCAGTGCTCCGGCCCGCGACAGGACCACCGCGAGATCCTCGTCACTGATCCGCCCGAGAGTGCGGACCCGGTCGCCAGCAAGGCCGAGCCGCGCCGCCTCGGAGCGCACGTCCAGCCCGCCCCAGCCGGGCGCCCCGACATGCACCAGCGGCAGACCGGGATCATCGGGATGGCACAGGGCGGCGAGCGCGGTGTCGAGTCCCTTGCGCGGCTCGCAGGTGGCCAGGGTCAGCAGGTACCCGCCGGCCGGCGGCAGGCCCAGCCGCATCGCCCGGGCCTCCGCATCCGCCGGGACCCGCACGACCGCCTCGGTGACGCCCTCCCCGATCACGTGCAGGCGCTGCGGGTCCAGCGGCAGGTGCCGGGAGATCTCCGCGGCCACGGCCAGGGTCGGCACGACCACCGCGTCGGCCAGCCGCGCCGCCCGCTCGCCCATCTGCCGGTGCCAGCGCGCGCCGTGTGCGGTCAACGTCTCAGGATGGGTCCAGGGCACCGCGTCGTGGATCGTGACGACCAGCCGGGGCCGGGGCCAGGCCCGCTCGAGGGAGTCCGCCAGCGTCCCCAGCAGTGACCGCCGAATCCGCCGTGCCGCCGCGCTCGGCTCCGCGCCGGGCCCGCCACCGGCGGGCTCACCGCGCATCCGCTCGGCGGCCAGCCGGACGGCCTGACCGCTGGTGCCACCCGCAGGCGGGAGCAGCAGCGTCGGCGCGTGCAGGACGTCCACCCCGCGGGGCGCAGGACCCACACCACGGGACCAGGTCGCGGCCAGCGCCCGCCTGGGCAGCGGCAACCGCATCGGCCCGAGCACCCCGGGTAGCGCCGCGGCGTCGAACCCCCGGTGCGCCGCGCACCAGCCGGCCACCACGTCCGGGGGCTGCGCCGTCCGGGCGAGCGCGGCGGCGAGCTCAGCGCTGTACCGCCCGGTTCCTCCCGGCACGGGAGCGAGCAGTTGCTCGACCACAAAGCCCACACGCACGGTTCACAGTCTGCCCGCGTCCGGTCGCCCTGTCGGGACGACCCCCCTGCGACTACCCACCGTCGCGACCATCCGCCGCGCCACTTCCGACCGCCGCGCTACTTCCGACCGCCGCGCACCGCGCCGATCACCATCAGCACGCAGAACAGTCCGCCGATCGCGTAGCCCCACCAGCGCTCACCGAACGTCGCGGTGGCGGCGCCCATGCCGAACACGACCAGACCGAACACCAGCACCGTCATGAAGACGGCCAGGACCCGCTGCGCCACCCGCGAGGACGACGGCGGTGGCGGACCGGTGCGCGGTGGCAGCGGGACGGCGGAACGTTTCCGGCTCGGTGGTGTGCGCCGCGGCCCGGCGGGCGGGTTCGGCGGTGTGCGCCGCGGGCCCTCGCCGGACGGGGACGGGGACGGGTTGTCGGTGCGTCGGGCTGCCATGGACGTCAGCTCGCGCGCTTGCGGGCGTGGGTGAGCACCACGCTGCCCGCGTCGTCGGGTGTCCGCCGGTCGGCCAGCGCGATGGCCGGGGAGAGCACCGCCGCCGCGTTCCACCCGGCCCGTCCACCTCGGGCGGACAGCGTCAGGTAGAGCCGCTGGGCCCGCTCGCCGCGGAACATGTACGTCTGGCGGACGACGTCCATCCCCGCGTCGTCGAGCAGGCCGCGCAGGACCCTGCCCGGGTAGAGGTGCTTGACGTGGTAGCGGGCCCGGTGCCGTTCGAGCAGCTCCGGCCACCGCGCCGAGCCGGTCAGCGCGTCCGCCGACATCACCAGGTCGCCGCCGGGGCGCAGCACCCGGGACATCTCGGCGAGGGCGGCCGGGCCGTCGTCGAAGTGCTCGATGGCGCACACCGACATGATCACGTCGAAGGTGGCGTCCGCGAACGGCAGTGCGAGCGCGTCCCCCTCGACCAGCCCGGGGTGCCCGCGCAGGCGCCGGCCGAACTCCAGCTTGTGCCGGGCCAGGTCCAGGCAGACCGCGCGGGCGCCACGCCGGACGGCCTGCCCGGCCCAGTAACCGTCACCGCCGGCCACGTCCAGCACGGTGCGCCCGGCGAGCTCACCCGCCCAGGACAGCAGCGTGCCCACCTCACGCCGGCGCATCACGTGGACCTGATGGCCCACATAGGCGAGGGCGTCGTCTCGTACGGGACTCACCGGTCCACCTTTCCATCACGATGTTCGGTTTCGCCGGCGAGGGCGGCGAGCGTCACGTCCAGGTACCGGTCCCAGGCGGCCGGCACGTCCGGCGGTACGACCTTGGCGCGCAGGTCAGCGAGCACACCTGGCGCGTAGAGCCGGCGTAGTGCCTCGGCGAGCGCCTCGGTGTCGTCCGGCGGGACGAGCAGGCCGTCCACCCCGTCGCGGACGGAGCTCGCGAGCGTCCCCACCGTGGTCGCGATGACCGGCAGCCCGTGCAGCCGGGCGAGATCGACGTTCTGGGACGCGGTACCCGCCCGATACGGCAGCACCAGCGCGTCGGCGGCGGCGAACAGCGCCGGGACGTCCGCGGCGTCGACATAGCCGGCCCGCAGATCCACCCGGTCGGTCAGACCCAGCTCGCCGATCAGGCTCTCGGTGGCCGCCACATCCCCCCAGAACTCCCCGGCCACGGTCAACCGCACATCGCGGGGCCCGGCCGCGAGCGCCCGCAGCAGCACGTCGAGCCCCTTGTACGGCCGCACCAGCCCGAAGAACAACAACCGCCGGGATGTCTCGCCGCCCCCGCCATCCGGCTCGAGGACGGCGTCCGCCGGACGGCGGCGGGTCGGCGAGGACCACAGATGCGGGGCCATCTCGGCGGTCACCACCGGGACGTCGGCGAGTTCGGCGGCGAGCTCGGCCTGCGCCGGGGTGTGCACCAGGACAGCCGAGGCCCGGCGGAGCACGGCGCGCACCAGTGGCACGTCGATCCGACTCCGCTCGTGCGGCAGCACGTTGTGGCACAACGCCAGCACCGTGGGCCTCGCCAGCACCGTGGGCCTCGCCAGCACCGTGGGCGTCCCGGCCGCCACTCGGCTCCCCCGCCGAACGCGCCCGCGCCTGCCACCGACCCCGCGCAGGCCGGCGAGGATGGCGAGGTAGGCGGGGGCCTGTACCGGCGTGACGACGACCAGCACGACCGCGTCCACGGTGCGGCGCAGCCGGCGGCCCAGCCGCAGCCAGCCGTCCGGCCGGCGCCAGGACAGCGGGTAGCTCGTCGCCCCGAACGGCTCCATCTCGGGTTCGCTCACCCGGGCCTGACCGGGGTACAGCCGGGCCGGATACTGCTCGGACCAGGACTCGATGACCACCTCGTGGCCGCGTTCGGCCAGCCGGTGGGCGAGCTCGGTGGTGTGCTGGGCGATGCCCCCCTTGTAGGGATGCGTCGGGCCGATCAGGGCGATCCGCATCCGCTCAGGTACCGCTGCGGGACCTGGCCACCAGGTCCCCGATGAGCGCCAGGACCACGATCTGGAAGCCGACCAGGATCGCGAGCAGGGTGGAGGTCGCGACGTGGAAGTCGTAGCGGACCAGGTCCACGACCAGCTTGATGAAGCCCAACCCCATGATCCACAGGGCCAGCGGCATCAGTACCTTGAGCGGGTCGAAGTACATCACCATTCGCAGGACCTGCAGGATGTAGCGCCGTGCGTCCTTGAACGGGTGGAACTTCGAGGTCCCGGCCCGCTTGGCGTAGTCGATCGGGATGTAGTCGACCGGGTGCTGGTTGGACAGGAACGACATCGTGATCGTCGTGACGCAGCTGAACCCGGGCGGCAGCAGACGCAGGTACGGCAGCGAGACCTCACGGCGGAAGGCCCGCAGCCCCGAGTTCAGGTCGGGGATCTTCATCCCGGACAGCCGCTGCGCGATCATCCGGATCAGCCACTTCGCCGGCACCCGCGCCCACTTGTGGGTGCCCTCCTCGGTGAGGCGGGCCCCGACGACCTGGTCGACGTCCAGGTTGTCGTCGAGGTGGCGGACGAACTCGGGGATGCGCTCGTTGGGGTAGGTCATGTCGGCGTCGGTCCAGACGACGATCTTCCCCCGGGCATCCTGGGTGCCGATCCGCCGGGCGGTGCCGGAACCGCCGTTGCGCCGGAACGCCATGATCCGCATCCGCGGGAAGCGGGGGGCGGCCTCGCGCAGCACGGCCAGGGTGTTGTCGGTGGACTTGTCGTCGATCGCCAGGATCTCGTAGGCGTATCCGCTGACGTCCATCGCGGCGCTGATGCGTTCCAGCTCGCGCACCACATGGTCCTGCTCGTTGTAACAGGGCAGCACGATGGTGACGTAGGGAACGCCCGGGGCGGACCCGGGCTGCTCGTCATCGGCCCCGGGCTGCGTCGGGGTGCCGCTGTGCGGATGCTCGGGCATGTGGATGGCGCTGACACTCACGTCGGTGTGGCTCCCGCTCCTCGTTCCCGGCGGTGAGCGCCGCCGGCCCGACGGTCCTTACCGCCGGGGTCTGGCACGCCCCGCCGGTCCTGCGGCCTGGCCGCCCAGAACTGGTCTGCGGGCGGCCCGAGGTCGTGATGTACCGGCAGCGGCCGGCGGCATGGCGGTGGTCGCGGCGGCTCGTCCCCCCCGAACCGCCGTTCTAGAGTGGCACGCCGCACCCCACCGGCCGACCACCGGCCCACCTCCCGGCCACCCGTGGCCGCCTGCCGGCGGGTGGTCGTACCACGCCTGCGCCTACTGTTGCGGAGGTGAACGCGTACAGAAGTGATCTCCGTGAGTATGTTCGGCACGTCCGGGCGCTGCGTGCGGCGCGGGAGACCTCGGCCCGCTCCTTCGTGGCCGGTCTGCGCTACCCGTTCGCCCACCGCCAGCCGATCTGGATCGGCTCGCCGACCGTCATCCAGGGGCGGGAACGGATCGAGTTCGCCGACGGCGCCGCCCTGCGGGTCGGTCTCGCCCCGTTCGGCCTGACGTCCAGACGGGACACCTCGATCATCCGGGTGCATCCGGAGGGACGGCTGCGCTGCGAGGGTGTCGTGTCGTTGCAGCGTGGGGTGCGGGTCGTCGTCGACTCCGGGGTCCTGGAGCTCGGCCCGTACGCGAACGTCAACGGCTTCGCCAAGATCCTGGTGCGGGAGCGGGTGTCCATCGGCGCCTACTGCAACGTCTCCTGGGACACCCAGCTGCTCGACAACGACTTCCACCCGATGATCGTCGACGGTGTGGAGCAGCCGATGAGCGGGCCGATCATCCTGGAGGACCGGGCCTGGATCGGCGCCGGCGCGATCGTGCTCAAGGGCGTCACCGTCGGGGAGAGCGCCGTGGTGGCGGCCGGTTCCGTGGTGACCCGGGACGTCCCGCCGAAGGCCGTGGTCGCCGGTTCACCGGCGAAGGTCGTCGGCCACATCGACGCCTGGCGCTGACCCCGCGGGGAGCCCTGACGCCGACCGCGGGGACTAACGGCGCCGACCGGTGGGAACCACTGTTCGGGACGTGCCCGGAAGGCACGGGCTGACGTGCACGGACACCCGGTGGCGACACATGGGGGGTGGCCGTCAACTGGATGGGGGTGTCCGTAACATGACACCACCTTCGTCCGATGGGACTGCGCAGTCTTGGCTGACAAGCTGGAACCGACCGCGGCGGCCCGTTCCGCCACCTCCGGATTCCTCGCCGGGATCTCCCCGCCGGGTACCCACTTTCGGCCATGGCGCATCCTGCGGTCGGCGCCACCCGTCATCTGGATCCTCACGCTGCTGTTCACCGCGATGCTGGCCAGCTGGTCCGTCCTGGTGCCGCAGTATCACGCTCCGGACGAGCCCAACCACGTCGACGCCGTCATGCGGCTGGTCGAGGGGCGCGGCTGGCCGCATCCCGGCCATGCGAAGGTCACCCGCGGCGGCGTCGGAGCGATCATGGTGTCGCCGTACGGGATCGACGACGCGCCCCGCGAGCTGTCCGCCGGGCCGTTCACCGCCGAGGACGCCGAGCCACGCGAGTACCGGCCCAGCTGGCGGACCCTGGAGCGGACGCCGGCTCCGGTGGGCGGAATCCAGCAGATCGTCCAGCATCCGCCGTTGTACTACTGGGTGAACGCGACGGTCCTCAAAGCCCTCCCGGGCGATGCCGACAACCTGCGCTGGGATCAGATCATCGGCATTCTGCGCCTGGTCAGCGTGCTGATGGTCGCGCCCCTGCCCTTGCTCGCCTGGGCCGGGGCGCATCGGCTGGCCGACGGCAACCGGATCGCCGGCACCTGCGCCGCCCTCGTCCCGCTCACGATCCCGCAGCTCACCCACATCGGGTCCAGCGTCAACAACGACAACCTGCTCGTGCTGACCGGGGGCCTGGCCACCGTCGCGGTGGCGTACGTGCTGCGAGGGGACACGTCGCTGCGGACGGCGGGGTACACCGGGGCCTTCGTCGGCCTTGCCCTGATGACGAAGTCGCTGGCGATCGTGCTCGTGCCGATGGCCGCGTTCGCCTATCTGGTGGCCTGGTCCCGAAGCCGGCGGGACGCCCGCGCCGGCGCGGCCCGGGTCGCGGACGATCAACGGCCGGTGCGCCTCGGGCTGTCGACCCAGCCGGTCGGGGCGGCCGCGGCGGCACCGCGGGTGCCGTGGCGGCCGATCGCGCTCGGCGGTGTGATCATGGTCGCGCTGGGCGGCTGGTGGTGGATCGTCAACGTCGTGCGCTGGGGTGCCTTCCAGCCCGAGACCCCCGGTTTCCCCCTCGGCCAGTACCTGGGGGACGACTGGGGTGCCTACACCGAGGTGCTCGTCAACGGCACGATCCTGCGCTGGTGGGGGTCGATCGGCTGGTTCGAGGTGAACCTGTCGACGATCCCGGTGCGGGTCGCGTCCGCCCTCGTCGTCGCGCTGTTCGCGCTCGCCCTGATCCGGGCGCGCAGTGGGCGCTCCCGGGTCGACCTGCTGTTCATGCTCTGGGTGACCTGGGGCCTTTTCGCCCTGATGACCCTGCAGTCGGCGAAGAACTTCGACCGGCAGTTCCACGTCAGCGGGATCTCCGGGCGCTACCTGTACGCGGGCCTCGCGGCGCTGGCGATCGGCGTCGGGATGGGTGCCGCGGCGCTGGGCCGCCACCTGTCCCGGGTGATGCCGCTGCTCTTCCTCGCCGGCGCGGCCACCTTGCAGTTCCTCTCCGTCCGCCGGGTGTTCCCGCACTTCTGGAAGCCCGAGAACGGCGATCTCGGGGACGCCTGGACCGATATGGCGGCCTGGTCACCCTGGCCCGAGTGGGTCCTGATCTGCTTCGCGGTGGCCGTGTGCGGGCTCGCCGTCGCCGCCGTGGTGGCCTGCGGGTGGCTCACCGTCGTCGGCCCCACGGCGACCACCCCGGACTCGACGGACCCCGACTCCGCCGTGTCCGCCCGGTTCACGGCCTTCGCCCCCGGCGCGGCCACACCCGGCGCGACCCGCTCCGTCGACCGCGGCGACCCGACCGGACGAACCACCGCGGACGCCCGGACCACCGCGGACGCCCGGACCACCCTGGACGCCAAGGTCACCGCGGGTGCCCGGGCTGGCACCGCCCGGGCGCCCGGGCTGCAGGCCACCACCCGGCGGCGTGCCGCCGAGGTCCTGCGCGGCCCGACCCGCGACCCGCAACGGACGACTACGAAAGGGCCCAATACCGATCACCAAGAGTGATGATCTAGTATAATCCGTGAATATCCATCGCGGAGCGTGCGCGCCACTGCGGGCGGCGGCAGACTGACACTGACTCCGGGCGCCTGCGACGGGCACGGCCCCCGTCGGCGCGGACCCGCGCTCGGCGGGTCGTCCTGCCGCGGCTGCACCCGAGCGGCCAACCCACCGTTTGGTGGGTTCGGCAGATCATGAAACACTGATCGCGCGGTTCGGCCCCGTAGGGCCACCGGCCGGGCTCGGGGGGACATCGTGCGCCGCAAGCGGGAGACGGACGAAGGGCGCTCCGCGTCCTCCCCGTCCGCGCTGCCGCCGATCTCTCCGCCTCCGCTGACCGCTCCGCCAGCGGCCGCGCCGCCGCTGGCCGCCCAGCAGCGCCCGAGCGGCGCCACCGGCCCCTCCCGTGCCGCGCCCCCCTCGCCCGTCCCCACCAGCCCCGCGCGTACGCCGGCACGGGCCGAGCAGGTTCCGCCAGGCGGGCCGCCGGCGCCGCGTACCGACACTCCCGCTGTCACGTCCCCCGCCGCCAGTCCGGTCACCGCCGGACAGAACGCGGCCACGCCGGGCCCGGCGACACACGGTCCAGCGACGCACAGCCCGACGACGCGTGGTTCGACGACATCTGGTCCGGCGACGCACGGTGGCGCGGGCGCGGGTTCGGCGGGTCAGACGGGTGGGGGGCGGTCGGGTTCGGCGATCCCGGTGGGTGTGGCTCCGCTGGAGCCGGGTGATCTGACCGGGCTGGACCGGGTGGAGCTGCTGGGGCGGCTCGGCGAGGGCGGGATGGGCACGGTCTACCTCGGCCGGGGGCGTGAGCACGCCACCGGGTACGCCGGCCGGCTGGTCGCGGTGAAGGTCATCCGGCCGGATCTGGCCCGGGTACCCGAGTTCCGGGCCCGGTTCCGCCGGGAGGCCGACATCGCCCGTCGCGTCGCCAGGTTCTGCACCGCCGAAGTGCTCGACGTCGTCGATCCGCCGGGTGGGCTGCCCTACCTCGTCACCGAGTACATCGACGGGTTCACCCTGGCGCAGACCGTCGCCGCCGAGGGTCCGCTGCGCTCAGCGGATCTCGAACGGCTCGCGGTCAGCGTGGCGGCGGCGCTCATGTCCATTCATGGCGCCGGGATGGTGCACCGGGATCTCAAACCATCGAACGTGCTGCTGTCCTCCCTCGGACCGCGGGTGATCGACTTCGGGATCGCGCGGGCGATGGACGCCCCGACAATGCTCAGCCAGGAGATCCAGCGGATCGGCACGCCGGCGTTCATGGCGCCCGAGCAGGCCAACGGTGAACCGGTCTCGGCGGCCGCCGACGTCTTCGCCTGGGGTGGGCTGGTCACCTACGCGGGGACCGGATCGTTCCCGTTCGGCGACGGGCCGACGCCGGTGCAGCTCTACCGGGTCGTGCACCGCGAGCCACTGCTCGACGGTCTGGACCCGAACCTGCGTCCCATCGTCGAGGAGGCGATGCGCAAGGACCCGGCGGCCCGTCCGACCGCCCGCGATCTGTTCCTCCGCCTGGTGGCCATGGGCCCGCCGACACATCCCGACCCGGACGTGACCAGGGTCATCCACTCGGCCGCGCCGCTGGCCGCGCCGCCGCAACGGTCCGCGCGGACCGGCGAGGCCTTCCCCGCCTCGACCGGCGGTGTCACCGGCGGCGCGACCGCTGGTGGGACCGCCGGCAGCATCCCGGACGGCGGTGGTGGGGAGGGGCCGGCAGCGCATGGCACCGGGGCGGGCGCTGTCACCAGGCCAGGCCGAACGGGCGTGGGTGGTGCGGGGGCCGAGATCGGTGCCGGCGACGGGAGCCCGGCGACCCGGCCGCGGCGCGGGTGGGGCCGGCGGCGGATCGCGTTGCTCGCCGCGCCACTGCTGGCGGTCGCACTGATCACCGCTCTGGTTCCGCTGGCGCTGACCTCCGGCGGTGGGGACCGGCCAAGCCACGAGGAGGTCGCCGAACGGGTGGCGCTGGCCGCCGAGGCGGTCCGTACCTCGGACACGGACCTCGCCGCCCGGCTGTCGCTGGCCGCCTACCGGATCGACCCGGACGCCGAGGCCCGCGCGGCCCTGCGGACCTCGTTCGCCGCCGCCACGGCGACGGTGCTGCGCGGGCACACCGCGTCCGCCCTGGGCGTCAGCATCAGCCCGAACGGACAGCTGCTCGCCTCGACCGGTGCCGACAACCTCGTCCAGCTGTGGGACATCGCCGACCGGGCCCATCCGGTGCGCCTGGCCACCCTCAACCGGCACCGTTCCTGGACGTTGGACGCCGCGTTCAGCCCGGACGGCACCATGCTCGCCACCGTCAGTTACGACCGTAGCGCGATCCTGTGGGACATCAGCGACCCGCGTCATCCCGTCGAGGTCGCCGACATCCTCGGGCATGACGGCTGGGTACTCGATGCCGCCTTCAGCCCCAACGGCAAAATCCTCGCCACCAGTGGCTACGACAACACCGCCCGGCTGTGGGACGTCAGCGATCGGCGCCATCCGCGGGAACTGTCCGTCCTCGACCGGCACACCAGCTGGGTGAACGAGGTGGCCTTCAGTCCCAACGGCCGTCTGCTGGCCACCGCGAGCGCCGACCGGACCGCCCGCATCTGGGACATCTCCGACCCGAGCCATCCCCGTCCGCTGGCCGCGATCACCGCACACACCGACTACGTCTGGGCCGTGGCCTTCAGCCCCGACGGACGGCGCCTGGCCACCGGCAGCTACGACGGCACCGCCCGCATCTGGGACGTCACCGACCCCTCCCGCCCGGAGGCCGTCGCCTCCTTCCCCGCGGACGAGAAGTGGGTCTTCGACGTCGCCTTCAGCCCCGACGGCCGAACCCTCGCGACCGCCGGCTGGGACACCACCGTCCACCTGTGGGACGTCACCGGCTCCGGACGTCCCCCCGCCGCCGGCACGATCAGCGGCCACGGGGACTGGATCCAGGCCCTCGCCTGGACGCCGGACGGCCGCGGCATCGCCACCGCCAGCGACGACTACAGCATCCGCATCAGCAGCATCGACGACGCCAGCCTGATCGCCGCCGCCTGCGCGGACCCGTCCCGCCAGATCACCGAGACCGAGTGGCAGCGCTACATAGCCGACGTCCCCTACCAGCCGGTCTGCTGACCCCCCGCCGATCATCTGTATCGGGGTGCGGGGGGTGGTCGCAGGACCTCGAGCCCGTCAAGCCGACGCTCTGGTGACGCCGGGTCAGCGGGCTGGTGGACTCGGACGACGACGCAGGGCGGGCAGGGTGGTGCGGGTCGGACCGGCGACGTCGACGACGCGGGCCTGGACCCGGGCGAGGCGATCCTGGCCGGTGGGACCGAGCCGGGCGCGCAGGGCGGTGCCGGCGACCCGTGCGACCTGGGCCAGTCGGGACTCGTCCCCCGCTGGGCCGCCGCCCGGCGAGCCGGCGCTACCGTCCGTGCCGTCAACATCGAGCAGTCCGGATTCGGCTGCTCGCCGACGCAGCTCACCGAGTTCGCGTTCGAGTTCGGCGATGCGGGCAAGCTGGTCCAGGTCGGTCACGGCGAGCCGGCTGCGTTCCTCGTCCAGCCGGGACCACTCGCGCTGGCGGACGCGGGCGGCGGCGGCCGCGGCGTCCTGTAGTCGTAGGACGTGCAGGTAGAGGTCGATGCGGTTGCGCTCCAGGCGGGACAGCAGCGGGTTGGAGACCCACGGTGTGAGCAGGTCGGCGACGCGGCGCGCCCAGGGCGCGCGCCGGTCGACCACGACACCGAGGCCGAAGACCGGCGCGACGGTGAAGAACCGCAGGTCGGGTTGTTCGGCGATGAAATCCTCGATCGCGGTGCGGACCCCGTTGCGCGCCCCGCCCTCGGCCAGCGCCCAGGCGAACGCGCCCATGCCGCGGAAACCGCCCCGCACCGTGCCGGGATTGTCGATCTCGACGCCGACGTCCCACGAGTGGGGTTGACGGTCGTTGCCGGCGATCCGATCCGGCGCGTAGTACTGGTCGCGCCGCCCGGCCGGCCAGCCGACGTCATGCAGGATCACCAGCGGGAACGACGATCGGCCGAACCGTTCGACGGCCCCGGCGATCGCCTCCAGTTCACCGCGCACCGTGGCGTAGTTGTGATCGCCGTCGAGGAGGTAGGCGTCGGTCGGGGCGTGGTCGTCCAGGGCCTGCGGGCTGTGACCGCGGATGACCTGCACGTCCAGCCCGCCGCCGGAGGTCGGCTCCACACCGGGATTCGGGTCGACGACGACGAGCCGGCCGCCCCCGCCGCGTCGGAGCAGGTCGACCAGCAGCGAGGTGGTGACGCCGCTCTCCGAGCCGATCTCGGCGACGCTGCGCGCTCCGGACGCCTCGACCAGCGGTACCCAGATCTCCCGCAGATCGGCCAGCGAGTGCAGCAGGAGTGGCGCCCGGGTCCGCGGGGCCGCCTCGGTCACCTCGCGAGTGTGCTCGTCGCCGCGCGCGGGCACTACCCGCGCCCCCTGCGACCGAGCCACACCCCGTTCCTCCGTGACCCGCTCTCCCGCGGCCGGTTCCCCCGCGGCCATGGCCGCGAGCTCGGCGAAGCTGTCTCGCACCGCGCCACTGTCCGCCTCCGTCGGGTCCCCCGTGCTGGAGGACACGGCATCCCTGGACGACACGGCATCCCTGGATGGCACGGCATCCCTGGATGGCACAGCCCCGGCGGAGGCCACCGCGACGACGGAGAGCGTGACCTCGGACGGCGACGCGACGGCGGTGGGCACCACGTCCACGGTGGGAAGCGACGTCTCGACGGACCGTTCGTCCGCCACCAGGGCTTCGTCCGCCGCTGAGGCTTCGTCTGCCACATCAGCCATCCCCGGCGGTTCGGTCCCTACCAGCGGTTCGGTCCCTACCAGCGGTTCGGTCCCTACCAGCGGTTCAGCCGCCTCCGAGGATTCGTCCCGCACCGAGGGTTCGGCTGCCAGCGACGGTTCGGCCTGCGCTGACGGTGCCGTGGCGATGAACGGCGCTGTTTCGATGGACGGGCTGGTTTCAGCGGACGAGGTGGCCTCGGTGGACGAGGTGGCCTCGGTGGACGAGGTGGCCTCGGTGGAGGGGAGCGGGGCAGGGGTGGTGCGTGGCTGGTCGTCGGCCGGCGGCGCGGCGGGGTACTGGAAGGCGGCGGCGAGGGCGAACGGGCGGGCCCCGGCCGCGCGGCCCAGCGGGCCGGTGAGCGGGTCGGTGAGGGGATCCCAGGCCTGGCCATCCGGGCGGGTCCACGCCGGGAGTCGCCCGGACGCGGACGGGCCGGTGTGCGTGGACGGACCAGTGGGCGTGGTTGGTGGCGGCGTCCCGGGTCCGCCGCGTACCTCGAACGGCCCGCGCACGGGCTGCTCGTCGGCCTCGGCCGACTCCGGCTCCGCGGCCTGGAAGGCCGATGGTTCGGGAGCCCGGTGGGCGTGCGGTCGGGTGGTTCGGGACGGGGCCAGCTCGCCGCCTTCGGCGGTCGGCCCGGCCCCGGCGGGGTCGGGAGCGGGATCCGCCTGTTCGGTCACCGCAGTCCTCCCAGCTCGCGCCGGATCTTGCGGGCGGCCCGCACCGGTAGCCCGTCGCGGGCCGGACCGGCCGCGGGCAGTGCCAGCGGATCGCCGCGGATGCCCATCCAGCCGAAGGCCATCTCGACCTCCAGAGCGTAGACCCCGGCGAGCTGTGGCTGCGACGTCAGATCGATGGTGTAGACGAACTGCGGGTCGTCACCGACGATCTCGACCAGGTTGGGTTGCAGCAGTCGCAGACCGACCAGCGCGAGCTGCTGGGCCGGGTCGTCCAGCGAGGTGATCGTCACCTTGTAGGGCTCGCTGATGTTGTTGATGTGGAAGGACAGCGTCAGCCAGTCCAGGCGCAGCAGGCCGCGCCGGCCGGCAGGGTCGATCCGAATCCGCCGGGCGCCCACGGCGTCCACGTGCAGCCGTACCAGCGACAGGCCGTCGCGGGCCGAACGGGTGATCGCGGTGTCCTTCGTCCCGTTGACGAAGTCCGCGCCGGTGTCGACGTAGACCTCCACCGGGCCGGCCGCGGCCTCGGGTGAGACCTCCTCGGACGGGACGCCCGCGGCGGCGGCGAGCCCGGCGACGATCGCCAGCGGGCGGTTCGCCACCCCGGCGACCCCGGCCGGCCAGTACAGCTCGCGCATGGAGATCTTGTCGACGTCCGCCGGGGTGAGGTAGGGCATCCGCCGTACCAGTTCCGGGGGTAGCAGACCCTCGCTGGAATCCGAGCCGAAGTTGTCGTCATGCGCCCAGGACCCGAACGCGGCGGCCTCCGCGGCGGTCGGCCGGGCGATGAACCTGGTCAGCGTGCGCAGACCGGCGTGCCGTGCCCCGGGGGCTGACAGCGGCGGCATCGGCGTCTCGGAGCGGCGGTAACGCAGCCATTCCCGCTGGAAGGCGAGGATGCCGTCCTGGACGGCGGCCCGCTGGGCGACCTGGGTGCGTGAGGTGCGGTCGATGCTGAGTACCGGGTTGCTCATCTCGTCGAAGGAGACGAGCGAGCCCACATCGGGCATACACAGCTGCTCGAGCACCTCGGGGCTGCGCATGAGCTGGTTGGCCAGCATCTCCGGCTGGCCGCCGGAGGCCAGGTAGCCCTCGAGCTCGAGGCCGCCGAGCCGGTGGACCAGCGCCGCCTGGTTCGTCGCCAGGTACAGGCCGAGGATGTCCAGCCGGCGCCCGGTGGAGGCGAGCAGCCGGGCGAGCAGGGCCTGGATGGTGCCGCCCCAGCCCAGGTCGAGCACGACCATCCGCCCCGACTCGGGCAGCTGGCTGTCCAGGTAGTTGACATAGCGTTCGCGCAGGCGGGTGGCGGTGAGCACGATCTCGCTGCGAATCCGCTCGTCCGAGCACAGGGCCTCGAGCGTGTCGTCGAGCAGACCGGGCACGTCCAGGCGGCGCTCGGCCAGGGCCGAGATGCCGGCGACGTTGTCCAGCCGGACGCCGAGCTGGCGCAGCAACTGCCCGACGCTGGGTGCGTGCCGGCGGACCAGGAAGCTCTTCAGCTCCTCCGGGCTGCCCTCGAACACGTTCGACAGCGCGCACACCTGCCGGGACGCCCACACCGTGGACGTGGTGATCCCGATGTCCTCACCGGGGTCGACGAGCAGCCGGGACAGGAAGTCGCCCTCACGCATCAGGCAGTGGATGTGGTCGGCGCCGAAGTCCCGGGCCCGTTCCACCGCCCATTCGGCGAAGCCGGCGAAGACCGGGCCGAACACGGTCGCGCCGGTCTCCCAGTAGCGCCGCAGCCCGGCGGGGACGGCCAGCGCGTCGGAGCGGTGCAGCGTCCGGGCACGCAGGGCGGTCATGCCGTAGTCGCCGTCCACGGGGTCGATCGCGGTGTCGTCCCCGGGCTGCCCGCGCAGCCCTTCGAGCTCGAGGGTCTGGCGCAGCGAACCGGAGTACTTGGGGTAGTGGATGGCGACGAGCCCGTGCTCGCGGGCGCCCTCGACGTCGGCCACGGGATGGTCACCGAGGTGGACGACGCGGGACGGCTGCAGCTTCGAGGCGGCCAGCATGTGCTGGAACAGCCCGTCGCTCTTGGACGTCCCGGCGTCCGACGAGGTGAAGATCCGGGTGAACTGCACGCCGGCGATCTCCGGGCGGTTCAGCAGCCGCTCGAGCTGGCCGGCGGAGAAGTACGTGTCGGACAGCAGGTACACCGGCAGGCCGAGTTTGGTCATCGCGAGTTCGGCGAGTTCCACGACGGCGAGGTCGGCCCGGCACAGCTCGCGCTCGACGGCGACCTCCGCGTCGATCAGGTCCTGCACGCCGGCGGTACCCGGCAGCGCCGGCAGCAGCAGCTGCCAGATCTCGTCGAGGCGGACCTCGTGGGTGCCGCGGGTCTCGTGCGCGTGCACCCGGGCGAGGTGCTCGGCGTGTACCCGCAGCCGGGCGAACTCGCCGGGGGACACGCTCGCCGGGAGGTGCCCGGCGTCGGCGAGCCGGTGGCCCAGCAGCAGGAACGCGTGCGTGGGTTCGGGAACCATGCGCCAGAGCAGAGTGTCGAACACGTCCAGGGTCAGGGCCTGTGCCCCGCCCGACTCCAGATGCGACCACACTTCGCGTAGTCGGACGTCGGTGAACACGGCCGTCCCCTCCATGCGGCCCTGGGGGCGGCCGCCTTTTGCCGGGTGGCCCTCGACGGCACACCGCACGTCGAGTATTCCCGAGCGGCATCAGCCGGCCGAAGCCAGATGGACGCCATCGATACTATGGAGCACGCTTCGACCGCCCACCACCGGACCGGATGGTGACACCCCGGACAGGCGGCGTCGTGCTCCTGACAGTGGCACGGTAGCGTCAGTTTTCCGGCCGGATGCGGGACGCTTCATCATCGTTCACCAATGGTTGTGCTCCTACCACCATGTCGCCCACGTGCCGGGCCAGGTCAGGAGGAAGGGGTCGGGCCGTGCTGGTCGGGTCCAGTGAGGAGCGGACAGGCTGTGTCACATCTCGCTGACGCTCCGGCGCCGGCTGCGGGTCCGGTGACGACGTCACCGCCACCCGCCCCGCACGGTGAGCCGAACCATGCCGCGGATCCGAGCCGTCTGGCCCGCCGCAGCCGGGCGCAGACGAAGGTCCGCTGGGAGCTGCTGCGCAACCTGGTCCGCAAGGACCTGAAGGTCAAGTACAAGGGCTCGTCGCTGGGGTTCGCCTGGTCGCTGGCGAACCCCATGCTGCTGCTGGTCGTGTACACCTTCGTCTTCCAGGTCGTGCTGAAGTCCGGCATTCCACGGTTCGGCATCTACCTGATGTCCGGCATGCTGATCTGGAACGCGTTCTCCGGCAGCGTCTCCTCGGCCTGTGGCAGCGTGGTGGCGAACGCGAACCTGGTCAAGAAGGTGCGCTTCCCGCTGGCGGTGCTGCCACTGTCCGCGGTCGGTTTCGCCGCCGTGCACTTCCTGTTGCAGCTGCTGGTGCTGTTCGCGGTGATCCTTGGGCTCGGCTATCACCTGCTCGGGCCGAACCTGCTGCTGCTCCTGCCGGCGGGCGCGGTGGCGCTGGTCTTCACCATCGCGATGTCCCTGCTGGTCAGCGCGCTCAACGTGCGCTACCGCGACACCTCGCACCTGCTCGACGTCGCCCTGCTCGCCTGGTTCTGGCTCAACCCGATGGTCTATGCCTTTGGTCTCATCCAGAACCAGCTGGGCGAATGGACCTGGGTCTATCTGCTGAACCCGATGGCGGTAGTGATCATCTCGTTCCAGCGGGCGATCTACGATGCGCCGGCGAACAACTCCACCGGGAAATCGGCCATCCTCGCCCATGACGGGTACGGGTTCTATCTGGAACACCTGGCCATCGCCGGCGCGATCTCCGCCGTTCTGCTGCTGATCGGGATGCGGGTCTTCCGCACCATGCAGGCGGACTTCGCCGAGGACCTGTAGATCGAGCCCCGGTGACGCGCCCGCCCCGATCCGGCGCCCCGGAACCAGCCCCCGCCAGGACGATGCGATCATGAAGATCGGCACCCGGCGGCCAGCGAGGAGTTGCAGTGGCACGACACTCGTCCGCACATCAGCGCGGCGCGGCGACATCGCTGCCCGCCCCTACCGAGCGCGCCCCCGAACCACGGGCCGCGGTGGCAGCGGGCGCCGCCTTCCCCGGCTCCGGTGGGGCCGGGGGGACCGGGGGGCCTGACACAGCCAGCGGAGCCGTCGGCGTTCACGGAGCCGGCAGACCTGGCGGCGTCATCGGAGTCGGTGAACCTGGCGGGGCTGGCGGCGCCGTCGGGGCCGGCGCGGGCGGTGGGCCCGGCGGCGAGTCGACCGTGGTGATCCAGGCAAGCACGGTCAGCAAACGGTTCGTCTCCTACCGCAACCGGGCGACCAGTCTCAAGGAGCGCTTCGTCCGGCGCGGCGGTCCGGCCGGTGAGGACTTCTGGGCCCTGCGCGACATCGAGGTGACCATCGGCCGCGGGCAGACCGTCGGCCTCGCCGGCGCGAACGGCTCGGGCAAGTCCACCCTGCTCAAGGTGCTCGCCGGCATCCTGCGCCCGAGCAGCGGCTCGGTGACGGTGCACGGTCGCATCGCCTCGCTGCTGGAGCTCGGCGCCGGGTTCAACGGCGAGCTGTCCGGACGGGACAACGTCTACCTCAACGCCTCCCTGCTCGGCCTGTCCCGCCGGGAGATCGATCGACTGTTCGATTCCATCGTCGACTTCGCCGAGCTTCGACACAAGATCGATGATGACGTGAAGCACTACTCGTCCGGCCAGTACGTGCGACTCGGCTTCGCCGTGGCGGTCCACGTCGACCCGGACGTGCTCCTGGTGGACGAGGTGCTCGCCGTCGGCGACGAGGCCTTCCAGCGCAAGTGCCTGGCCAAGATCGCCGAGTTCCGCGCGCAGGGGCGCACGATCCTGTTCGTCACGCACTCGCTCGATCTGATCGAGCAGATGTGCGACCGGGTCCTCGTCCTGGAATCCGGCGAGATGATCTTCGATGGGCCGCCGGCGGTCGGCACGAAACTGCTGCGCCAGAAGCTCGGCAGCCTGCCCTCCGACGGCCCGGTGGACTGGCAGTACGCCACGGTGCGCCCGCGGTCGGTGGGGTTCAGCCGCCATCCCGACGGCCCGACCACGGTGCAGTTCGATCCCGGCGAGCAGCTCGTCGTCAGCGTCGAACTCGACCTCGGTGAGGGCGCCCCCGAGGCCGTCTACCTGCACGCCTACATCGTCGGGCAGGACGAGATCCCGATCTGGATGATGGAGACACCCCCCGGCGGGTTCCGACTGGGCCCCGGTCGTCATGTGGTCGACTTCGCCGTGCCGCATCTGCCCGAGCTGCTCGGAGCGTTCGCCGTGAAGGTCCACGTCTCGGACGCCGCCACGGGCGTCCCGGTGACGACCCGCCGCTTCGACGAGCTGTTCGGCGTCAGCGGGACCCATGCGGGTGGACTTCTCAAGGTCGACTACGAGGCGAGGCTGCGCGGATGACGGACCAGACGACGAGCACTCCTGCTGCGGTCACCCCGGACACCACCAGTGCCACCAGTGCCACCAGTGCCACCAGTGCGACGGGGACGACGGGGGCCGCGCAGCCGCTGGCGACCATCGTGATCGTCAACTGGAACGGCGCCCATCTGCTGGCGGCCTGCCTCGACGGCGTCGCCAAGCAGGACGCGTCCTTCGCTTACCGGACCTGGGTCGTCGACAACGCCTCCACCGATGGTTCCCGGGAGCTGCTCGCCGAGCGGTACCCGTGGGTGCATGTGGTCGCAGCCGAAAGCAATCTCGGCTTCGCCGGCGGCAACAACCTGGCGTTGCGTTCGGTCACCACCGAGTACGCCGTGCTGCTGAACAACGACGCGGTTCCCGAGCCGACCTGGCTGACCGCCGTCCTCGCGCCGTTCACCGAGCCCGGCGGCCAGCACCTGGGCGCGACCACTGGCAAGGTCGTCTTCCTGCCGCGGTTCCTGCGGCTGCGGCTGCACACCGCGACCTTCGTCCCCGGCCCGCACGACTCCCGTGCGCTCGGGGTGCGGGTGTCGTCGGTGACGGTGGACGGACGTGAGGTGCTCCGCGAGGTCCTGTGGGAGAAACTCACCTACGGTGCCGAGGGGCCCGCGTCCTCGCCGTACTTCTGGACCCGCGGGGACGGCGAACTGTGCGTGCCGATCCCCGAGAGCGGCCCGGCCACCCTCGGGTTCACCTGGGCGGCCGAATCCCTCAAACAGGTGACCCTGAGCTGGGACGGTCCGACGACCGGCGCCGACACCGCCACCACGGGCGGGCGCGCGGAGCTGTCGGTCAGCCCCGAGTCGGCGACGGTGACCGTCACCGTCGGTGGGGACGCCCCCCGCGTCGACGTGATCAACAATGTCGGCGGGATCGTCCTGGTGGACGGCTACGGCGCCGACCGTGGCTACCAGCAGGTCGACACCGGCCAGTTCGACCAGCCCGAGGACGTGTTCACCGCCTGCGGCAACGGCATGGCGATCCGCAGCTCGCTAGGCCATGAGCTCGGCTGGTTCGACGACGCGTTCTTCCTGTACTACGAGGACACCGACCTGTCCTGGCGGATTCGGGCCCGGGGCTTCGCGATCCGCTACGTGCCCGGCGCGGTGCTGCGGCACGTCCATTCGGCGTCCAGCGTCGAATGGTCACCGTTGTTCGTCTTCCATACCGACCGTAACCGGCTGCTGATGCTCACCAAGGACGCCACCGCCCGCCTGGCGCTGTCGGCGGTGCTGCGTTACCCGGTGACGACCGCGTCGATGGCGCTGCGCTCGCTGCGGCAGGCCCGCGCCGCCCGTGGCCGTCCGGCGATCCGCCCGACGCTGCTGCGCCTGCGGGTGATCGGGTCGTACCTGCGGCTGCTGCCCACGATGCTGCGGGCCCGCCGGCAGATCGCCGCCACGGCCACCGAACGCCGCGGCAGCCTGCAGAGCTGGCTGGTCTCCCGATGAGCACCGACACCCCAGGGCCCGACAGCCTGGGGCCCGACGAGCCGGAGACGGGGGCGGCGGCCACACCGAGGCCGGGGGCCGGGGTGCGCGCGGCGGTCTACAACCGGTTCTGGCACTCGATGGGCGGCGGTGAACGGCACAACGGGATGATCGCCCAGGTGCTGGCCGCCGACGGCGCGGACGTCGACATCCTCGGGCATTCCGACGTCGATCTGGCCGCCCTCGGCAGCCACCTCGGCCTGGACCTGCGCGATTGCCGCTACGTGCGGCTACCCGACCGCGGCGAGCAGGCCGTCGCGGCGCTGTCCGCCGACTACGACCTGTTCGTCAACGGTTCGTACATGAGCCGGATCGAACCGCAGTCGGCCCGCTCGGCGTACCTGTGTTTCTTCCCGACGCCGTTCGACCACGACATGGCGCCCTGGCGCAAGGCCGCGGTGCGCACCGCCGGCCCGTTGCTGCGCGGGATCCGTCCGGCGGTGAGCTTCGGTGTCGGCTGGTACCCACCGGAGGGCGGTCGCCGTCGCCAGTGGACATGGACGAACGGGTCGGCGATCCTCGCGGTGAGCCCGGGTGAACGCCGGACCCTGCGGGCCGACATCGGCCGGCCGGGCGCACCCGGTGGCACGTCCCTGCGGGTGCTCGACGCGGGCGGCCACGTGCTGGCCAAGCTGGAGATCGGCCCGGATTTCGCCCCGTTCGAGGTGCCGTTGCCCCCGTCGGCGGACGGCACCGAACTGACCCTGGTCAGCGACGCCTTCTCCCCCGGCGCCGCGGACGTGCGGGAACTCGGGGTGGCGGTGAGCCGGCCACGGGTCACCGACGGTGGCGAAGGGCCGATCGCCCGGCTGCCGCTGCGTTTCCCCTGGCTGCTACGTGACCCGGCGGATCTCACCCACCTCGACCACTATGACGTGATCATGGCCAACTCGCGGTTCACCCGTGGTTGGATCGCGAAGCTGTGGAAGCGGGAGGCCGACGTGCTGTTCCCGCCGATCCAGGTCGACCGGCTGCATCCGGCTCCGGTGCGGGAGAAGGCCGTCATCACCGTCGGACGTTTCTTCGCCCCGGGACTGGGCCATGCCAAGCGGCAGCTGGAGATGGTCGAGTGGTTCGGCGCGCTCTACCGCGCCGGCGACCTGCCCGGCTGGTCCATGCACGTCGTCGGTGGCTGCGAGGAGTCGCAGAAGCCGTACCTGGAGCAGGTCCGCGCGGCCGGCGCCGGGCTCCCGGTGCACCTGCATCCGAACGCGCCGCGGGCCGAGGTGGAGCGGCTGCTCTCGACCAGCTCGGTGTTCTGGTCAGCCACCGGCCACGGCGAGGACGACCGCCGCCGCCCCTGGACGGCCGAGCACTTCGGGATGACCACCGTCGAGGCGATGGCCGGTGGCTGCGTGCCGGTGGTCATCGACCGCGCCGGTCAGCGGGAGATCGTCCGCCACGGGGTGGACGGCTACCGGTGGACCGGTCCCGAACAGGTCGCCTCGTTCACCCGCCGGCTCGCCGCCGAGGACGGCCTGCGCTCCCGGCTGGCCGGCGCCGCCATCGACCGGGCCGCGGCGTTCTCGGACGCGGCCTTCGCCGACCAGTGGGCCGACATCGCCACTCGTCACCGCCTCTACCAGGGCTGAGCGGACCCGCCGGATGAGGATCGTGCTCGACGCGACACCGCTGCTCGGCCGGCGCACCGGCGTCGGGCGTTACACCGAGTACCTGCTCGCCGGTCTCGCCCGGCTCGTCGCCGAGGCCCGCGGCCACAGCGGGGACGCGGGCGCACCGGCCTACTGGGAGCTGGCCGCCACCGCCTTCACCTGGCGTGGGCTGGACGACCTCGCCGGCGCCCTGCCCCCCGGGGTGCGTCCGGCCGCCCGCCGGGCCCCGGCGCGGTTGTTGCAGGAGGGCTGGCTGCGTGGCGAACATCCCGCCATCGAATGGCTCACCGGCGCCGCCGACGTGGTGCACGGGACGAACTTCGTGCTCCCGCCGCTGCGCGCCGCCCGCGGTGTGCTGACCATCCACGACCTGTCCTACCTGCGCACCCCCGACACGGTCAGCGCCGCCTCCGCCCGCTACGCCGACCTGGTGCCCCGCGGTCTGCGCCGGGCCGACGCGGTGCTCACCCCCAGTCAGGCCGTCGCCGACGAGGTGATCGCCGCCTACCGGCTCGACCCGGCGCTGGTCACCCCGACCCCGCTGGGTGTCGACGACGCCTGGTTCACCACCGACCCGCCGACCGCGGCCTGGCGGGCGGCCCACGGCCTGCCCGAGCGGTATCTGCTGTTCGTCGGCTCGGTCGAGCCGCGCAAGAACCTGCCGGTGCTGTTGGCGGCGGTTCGCCGGCTGCACGCCACCGACGCCGACGCGCCGCCGCTGGTCCTCGTCGGCCCGCCCGGGTGGGGTCCCACCCTCGACCTGGCCGGGATGCCTCCCGGTAGCGTGATCACCGCCGGCTATCTGGACGCCGGTGAGCTGCGCTCCACCGTGGCCGGGGCCAGCGTGCTGTGCTTCCCGTCCCGGTACGAGGGTTTCGGCCTACCACCGTTGGAGGCGCTCGCGGCCGGCGTGCCGGTCGTCGCCGCCGACATCCCCACCGTGCGCGAGGTCACCGGCGAGCTGCTCGACTCCCCGGCCAGCCCGCTGCGGCTGGTTCGCCAGACCGGCTGGGACGCCTTCGCCGACGACCTCGCCAGCGCGATCCTCGACCTGCTCACCGCCCCCGGCGACGCCGACGCCGGTCGCCGCCACGCCCGCACCTTCACCTGGCGACGCACCGCCGAACGCACCGCCGCCGTCTACCGCCGCGTCGCCGAGACGTCCTAGCGCGACCGCGAGCAGCACCAGCCCGACCAGCGCGCAGCCGGCCAGCAGGCCCAGCCCCAGCCGGGCCGGGCCGGGGCCAGCGATCGACCAGGCCACCCGCAGCCGGTCGAACCCGTCATAGTGGCCAAGCGCATGGCGTTTCCACGCCAGTTCCCGCGTCAGGACCGCCACGGTGCTCCACGCCAGCCCCGCCACCACGGCCACCGTCGGCACCCCCCAGCGGCCCAGCGGCAACGCGTTCACCGCCAGCGCCATCACCACCGCGAGGACCGGCACCATCGGCAACAGGTAGCGGGCGAACGGCGCCCCGCCCGCGGCCATGTAGCCCACGAGCGTCACCACCACGAGTACGCAGTGCCCGCTCACCATCAGCCAGGCCACCCAGCCACTGCCCGTGACCCGGCCACTGCCCGCTGCCCGGTCAGCGGAGGGCACCGGGTCGCGGCCGCCGGGCGGCGGCTGTCGCCGACGACGGTGCCACCACCACGCCGCGCGCAGCGCCGCGGCGACCAGTCCCACACCGGTCAGCACGCCCACGGCGACCTCGATCCGCACCGGCCATCCGGTCACCAGCATCGGCCGTCCCAGCAGGCCTCGGTACAGCCGCCACCACAGCTGCCCGTCGTGGAGCACATGCTCCACCGTCGGTCGTGGACCCGCGATCGGAAACATCCGGGCGATCCGCCCCGACGCGGTGGGATCGCCATAAAGATGGTCGTTACGCAGGTAGAACCAGCCGATGGCGGCGATCGTCACGCCCAGCGGTACCCCCGCCGACGCGACCCCGACGCCCAGCCGCCGCCACCGTCGTCCCGACGCGCCCAGCGCGGCCCCCACGCCGACGGCGGGCAGCACCACCGCGAGCACCACCGCGCCACTGGCCCGGCTGGCCGCCGCCGCCGCCGCCAGCACCGCGACGCCGACGACGAGCCACGGACGTGGCCCCCGTCGGATCAGGGCGACCGCGGCCGCGAGCAGCCCGGTGATGGTCGCCATCGCCAACACGTCGTTGTAGATCTGCCCGGACGTCGTCACCACCAGCCCGAGCACCGCGACGATTCCCGCCGCGCCCACCGCCACCGCCGGCCGCCGGGGCAGCAGCTCCCGCGCGAGCGCCGCGGTGGCCACCACCAGCCCCACCCCGAAAACCACGTTGAGCGCCCGCGCGGCCGCGAACCCGACCCGCGGCCGGCCCAGGCTCGCCCCGATCCGCAGGGGCGCCGACTCGGCGACGTAGAACAACGGCGGATGGTTCGCCGTGTAGATCAGGTCGAAGCTCGTCACCGGCCGCGCGAGCGGCACCCCGCACAGCTGTCGGGCCCGGGCCTCGACCGCCGCCCGAACCCGCGCCGCCGGCACCTCGCAGTCCACCGGCAACCCGGGCATTCCCGGGATTCGGGCCCGCATCGGCGTGTCGATGGTGGGTAGCGATCCGTGCCCGACCTCCATGGCATAGGCGGTGTGCTGAGCCTCATCCCCGCTGGTGAAAGGGGCGACGACCGCCGCCACGAGCAACCCCAACGAGGTGAGGATCAGCCCTGCCCCCACGACACCGGCCACCAGCCAGCGCCGCGTCGACGCCCCCCACGTCACCGATCCCCCCGATCCTCACCGCTGCGCCGGGGACGGTCACCCACCCTGGCGGGGCAGTCGATCCACCCACCCTGACGGCCGATGTCGCACAACCCGGACGAACGCGATCACACCCATCATCGCTGCCAGCCCGATCAGCCCGATCACCGCACCCAGGTACCGGTAGTCGAAGCCCGACGTGACCGCCGACAGCACCAGGGTCGTGCCACCCGCGCCCGCCGCCAGGCAGTACAACCGCAACAATCCGCCGCTTCCACCATCGGCCGCGCCACTGCCCTCGGCCGCCGGTATGGCCGCGTGCGCCGTCCCCGGTTCCCCCGGTGTCCGCGGTGTCCGCGGTGCCGCCACGGCTCTGCCTCGTCGACCGGGGCGTGCTCGCCAGGTCCGGACGGCCCCGACCGCGGCGGCGGCCAACCCGGCGACCAGACCAACGCCGACCAGCGGCATCAGTGGGTAGGACACCCGGGACCAGGCGGCGAGCAGCCCGGCCGGCGCGCGCACCGTGGTCGCCACGAAATAGCCGTCGTCGGCATGCGGATCGTCCGGCGGCAACGCGTTCGTCCGGTCGGTGGGCAGCTCCCAGGTATCGGCCCGGGAGGTCTTCGTCGTCTCGTGCGGTACCGGCGAGAAATAGCCGAGGAGATAGCGGGCCGAGGAGGTGACGAGCATCCACGGCTGGTCGCGCACCACCTCATGGGCGAACCGGCCGGCGAGCTCCTCCCGACCGGGCGGAACACGCCGGTTTCCCTGCCGCAGGGGCGAGTCCGCGGGCCACAGATAGCGCACCGGAGCACCTCGCTGATCTACCGGTCGCGGGTCACACAACGAGCGCAGTTCGGCCCCCGCGATGTCGGTGCAGTCGGCGAACGGCGCGACCCGGCCGTACAGAAAGAAACCCGAGTGTGCCGACACGGTGAAACCCGCCCCCTCGGCGGCGCTCCACCCCGCGTACGCCCCGGCGGGCACCGCCGCGCCCAGCAGGAGCGCCAGCACCGGCAGCATCCGCCGCCCAGGGTGGACCCATCGCCACGGCAGGCGGGACGCCCGCCCCGCGCAGGACGGCCCCGCCCCGGCCCGGGCGGTGTCGAGAACCAGGACGATCAGGGCGACGGCGAGCGGCCCGTACCCGACGGTCCGCACGCACAACGCCGCACCCAGCAGCGCTCCGGCCGCCGCCGCCATCGGCGCCCGGACGCGCCGCGGCCAGGCCAACAGGACGACCCCGGCCCCCACAAGCACCCCGAACAGCGAGTCAGCCAGCACGAACTGGCCCAGATCCAGCACCCAGGGAGCGAGCAGGGCGGGCGCCGCGGCCAGCGCGGCGAGCCACGGCCGGCGCACCACTCGCAGCGCGGACGCGTAGAGCCCGGCCGCGACGACCAGCGTGAGCCCATGCTGGATCAGCACGATCCGGGTGATGTGCTCCGGCCCATCCACCAGCCGCAGGAAGATCGGATAGCCGGACGGCCGCCAGTCCCCCGGCCACAGACCACGCCAGGCCTGGTCAAGGTAGGCGCCCGAATCCCCCAGATACATCAGCCCCGGTGGGTAGGCGACCATCACCAGGACCCGTGCGACCATCCCCAGCAGCACCAGCGCGCCGAAGACACCATGGCGGCGCACCAGCTGTCGAATCCGGCCGACCGGCGCGGCGATGCCTGCCGAAGAGGGCCCGGTGTCAGCCGGAGGTGCGGCAGTGTCAGCCGGAGGTGCGGCAGTGTCAGCCGGAGGTGCGGCAGTGTCAGCCGGAGGTGCCGCGGTGTCGCCGTCCATCGTCTGCCAGTCTCGCAGGCACTCCGGCGGTCACCGGCAGTCGGGTCACGGCCATCACGACCCGCCCGACCCGCGGCAGCTCACCCGCGGGGCGAAGGTGATCGCCCACCATCCGCGCGGCGGTCGCGGATGCCAGAAGCTGACGGCCGGCGCTCAGCCACGTAGATCGGCTCCGGCGGCGTCGAAGGCCGCGCGCAACGCCTCCCGCCAGGAGCGCAACGGGGGTAGTCCGACGTCGAGCCAGGAACGGGCGGACAGCACCGAGTACGCCGGACGGGCCGCCGGCCGGGGGAAGGCGGCCGTGGTGGTGGGCGACACCACCTGCGGATCGAGACCGACCTCGGCCATGATCACGCGGGCGAAGTCGAACCAGGTGGTCTCGCCGGCGTTGGTGCAGTGGTAGACCCCGGGCGGCGGCTGGGCGGCGGCGAGGTCGAGCAGCCCGGCGGCCAGATCCGCCGACCAGGTCGGCGAACCCGCCTGATCGTCGACGACCGACACGGCACCGCGTTCCCGAGCCAGCCGGCTGATCGTCTTGACGAAGTTCCTCCCGGTCTGGCCGTAGACCCAGGCCGTCCGCACCACGTAGGACGACGTCGGCAGCAACGCGCGGACGGCCTCCTCGCCGGCGAGCTTGGTCCGTCCGTACGCACCGGCGGGGCCGGTCTCGTCGTCGGTCTCGTACGGCTTGTTCGCCGTCCCGGCGAAGACGTAGTCGGTGGAGACCTGCACCAGGATGGCGTCGACCTCGGCGCAGGCCGCCGCCAGATGCGCGGGACCGGCGGCGTTGATCGCGTAGGCCGCGGACTCGTCGGCCTCGGCCGCGTCCACATCGGTCCAGGCTGCCGCGTTGATGACGACCAGCCCACCCTGCACCTTCGCCGGACGGGCCTGATCGCGTATCACCGCGCGCACCCGCGCCGGATCGGCGATGTCAAGCTCGACCCGGCCAAGACCCGCGTAGGCGTGGACAGCGGAGTCAGGATCGGCCATTCGGACCTCGAGCAGCCGGCACAGGTCTGCCCCCAGCTGCCCGGCCGCACCGGTCACGAGAACGCGCACGGCCCGAGTCTGGCAGACCCACCCGCCGCCATCGCCACGCCACTCGAGACACCTGGTCATGTCCGATGCCCACCGGCCTGGACACCGATCAGTAGGTGCAGGTGGCGGTGAGGGAGCTCGCGGTGGTGGGTGGGCCCGAGCCGTCCGTGCTGTCGGAGGTGCCGGGCCGTGTGCTGCCCGCCGCCGGGTCGGAGGTGGCGGCGCCCGCGCCGGAGGTCGTGGTGGGTGTGGCGACGGTGGTGGGTGTGGCGACGGTGGTGGGTGTCTCGATGGTGGTGGGGTCGAAGTCGGCGCCGAGGATGAGGGTGATCCGTCCGGCGGGGGCGTCGGGATCGGCACGGGTCTGACTGTCGGGGATGGCGGCCCGCACCGATTCGGCGGCGGCTCGACCGCCCGAGGCACCCTCGGCTCCGGCGGCGCCCGCGCCCCTGGCCGTCCCGGCTGTCCCGGCCGTGCCAGAAGGACCGGCGGTACCAGAAGGGCCAGAAGAGCCGGTGGTCGTGGAGGTGCTGGTGTCGCCGGGGCGGTAACGGATCTGGGTCCGGGTGAGTCTGCCGCCGGGCCAGTCCCGCACTGACCTGACCCGAAAGCCGGCTCGGGTCAGCGTCGAGGATGTCGTGGTGGCCAGTCCCGGTACGTCTGCGGCGTTGTAGACGTCGATGGTGATCTGCCCGGGCGGCACCGTCCCGGCGGCGCCGGAAGCCGAGGACGAGCCCGGACTCGGACTGGCGGTGCCGGTGGAGCTTCGGCCGGGACGTCCGCGCAGGGGAGCGAGGAACTTCTCCAGGGCGAGCGGATCGTAGAGCTGGACGGCGCCGAACCGGGGCAGTTCGCCGATCGCGTTGCCGCCTTCGGCGGGTGTCGGGGTGTGCACGGGGATGGTCTCGAACCGGATCTGGTCGCTGGACAGGCCGCGCAGCCGGGTCGCCAGCGCCCGCAGGTCGTTGATGCCCGTGCCGTCATCGACGGTGAGCGCGCCGGTCGCCGCGTGCAGCAACGACTCGAGTTTCACCGGGTTCGTGAGCACGCCGGTGGAGGTCGCCTGGGCGAACACGGCGCCGATGAACTGCTGCTGGCGGCGAATCCGGTCGAAGTCGTTGTCCGGCAGGCCGTGGCGTTGACGGACGAACGCGAGCGCCTGCTCGCCGGAGAGCCGGTTCGCGCCGACGTGGCCGCGCCACTGCGACCACGGGTCGTACAGGTTCGCCTTCGACCCACTGGGTAGCGCCTTCACGCAGACGGTGACCCCGCCGAGCGCGTCCGTCATCGACTTGAAGCCGGCCAGATCGATCGAGACATAGTGATCGATCCGGATGTCGGTGAGATTCTCCAGCGTCCTGATCAGCAGGCTGGGACCACCGAGCGTGATCGCCGAGTTGAGCTTGCCCCGGCCGTGGCCGGGGATGCGCACCAGGGTGTCGCGGGGAAACGAGACCATGGTCGTCGTCCCGTCCGCGTCGAGATGGGCGAGGATGGCGGTGTCCGAACGTTCGTCGGTGACGGCGCCGCCGCGCTGGTACTCGTTGCCGGTGCCGGCCCGGCTGTCCGAGCCGACCAGCAGATAGTTGCGGGTGCCGCTGGCGGCGTCGGCCGGGCGATCATCGCCGAGCCCGAGCCGAATCCGGTGGATCTGCGCGCCGAAGTACTGGTAGGCCGTCCAGGCACCGGCCGTGGTCACCAGCACCACGGCCGACATCGCCGCCGCCAGCACCAGTGTCAGGCGTCCCAGCGTGGAACGCGACGGCGCCGGACCGGCCGGGCGGGCCGGAAGCGTCAGACGAAACAGGTGCGCCGAGCGAACCGGGTGGGCCGGCGGGTCCGGTGTCTCGGACGTCGTCAGCGGCGACGGCGGCAGATCATCCGACGGGCGCGACGGCGCATCGGTCACCGCTCCCCCTCCCCGACGGCCAGGCGCGACCTGCTGCGATGCGACGATGACCTACTGTGTGGTAGCACGTCTTTCGACTACTCAACGTACCCGCACTGAGCCACCCGTACCCGGCACGACCCGATGGCGCCCGAAAGGCGGCCAGCAAAGCACATGGCCAGCCTGGACGCCGCCCGCCCGACAGAGACACGGCTGGTGATGGATGCCACACCAGACGTGACTTTCCGTACGTTCAACTACACGCGATAGGGTTTCGGATCATGAAAGCCCTCGTCCTTGCCGGTGGCTCGGGAACCCGTCTGCGGCCGATCACCCATACGTCCGCCAAACAACTGGTACCGGTGGCGAACAAGCCGGTGCTCTTCTACGGCCTGGAGGCCATCCGGGACGCCGGGATCCTTGATGTCGGCATCATCGTCGGCGAGACCGCCACGGAGATCGAGACGGCGGTCGGCGATGGATCGACGTTCGGGCTGCGCGTCACCTACATCCGCCAGGAGGCCCCGCTCGGCCTGGCCCACGCGGTGCTCATCGCGCGGGACTTCCTCGCCGACGAACCGTTCGTCATGTACCTCGGCGACAACCTGATCATCGGCGGCATCGCCGGTCTCGTCGAGGAGTTCCGCCGCACCACACCGGACGCGCTGATCCTGCTCACCAAGGTCGACAACCCGTCCGCGTTCGGCGTCGCCGAACTGGGCGCCGAGGGCCGGATCCTCCGGCTGGTCGAGAAGCCGCTGGTCCCACCGAGCGACCTCGCCCTCGTCGGCGTGTACATGTTCGGCACGGTGATCCACGAGGCGGTGCGCTCGATCAAACCGTCGGCCCGCGGCGAGCTGGAGATCACCGAGGCCATCCAGTGGCTGGTCGACGGTGGGCGGGAGGTGTCCTCCCACCTCGTCGAGGGCTACTGGAAGGACACCGGTCGTCTCGACGACATGCTCGAGACCAACCGGCACCTGCTCGAATCGATCGAGCCGGCCATCCACGGCAGTGTGGACGCGGACAGTTCCATCGTCGGCCGCGTCATCATCGAGGAGGGCGCGTCGCTGGTCCGCTCGACCGTGCGTGGCCCGGCCATCATCGGCCGTGGCACCAGCCTCGTCGACACCTACGTCGGCCCGTTCACCTCGATCTTCCACTCGTGCACGATCGAACGCACCGAGATCGAGTACTCCATCGTCCTGGAGCGGGCGACCATCCGCGGCATCGGCCGCATCGAGGACTCCCTGATCGGACGGGACGTCGAGGTCATCCCGTCCGCGGCGCTCCCCAAGGCCCACCGCCTCATGCTCGGCGACCACTCCCGCGTCTCGGTGGCCACCCTCCCCGGCAACTGACCCCGCACCCACCGCCCGTTCCCCGCGGCCAGGACCATATCCCGTGGCCAGGGCCGCCCGCACCCATCACCACGCGTTACCGGCGGCCGGCCTCAGTCGGAGCGGCTTGCGGCGACGCGGCCTCGGCCGAGGCGACGCCCGACGACGCGGCCTCGGCCGCACCAGCTCGCGGCGAGTCTGCCTCGGACTCGGACGCGGCGGTGGCCTCGGCAGTGGCAGTGGCAGTGGCGGGCTGCGGCGAGTCGATCTCGGTCGGAACGGGTTCCGGTTGGACGGCGGCTGGTTGCGACCCCACCGGCTGGACCGGGACAGTACCGGGTGTGGTCCCAGTGCGGCTGGCCGCGACGGTCACGCTCGCCGCTGTTCGGTCAGGCTGGAGGGACCCGATGGTCGCGGCGGCGAACAGGGCGGCGACGAGCGACACCGCGGCCAGGACGAACGTGGCGATGGTGACGCCGGTCGGGAACGGCGCCCAGCGGCCGATCGCGGACACCACGTCCGGGATGCGGGCGGGTGTGAACGACACCTGCCGGGGCAGCCAGTAGTAGCTGCAGACCGCGAGCAGGGCGGCGCCCTGCATGAGCACCGCGCCGATCAGGACGACGAGCGGGCCGAACCGCTCCCGAGCGCGCAGCACCCGACTCAGCCCGAGCGCGACGACCACGCCGAGCCCGACGAGCCCCAGGTAGAGATAGCGGCCCTGCACCGCGATCCCCCGGGTGTAGACCTTGTAGTCCCCCCAGCTGCGTTGGCCGACCGACAGGTAGGCGAAGGCCACCGGCAACAACAGCACCACCACCGACGCCGCGCCCCACAGCCGCACCCCGCGCCCCACCGCGTCATCCGGCCGGGCACCGGCGCCGCCCCCCTCGGGGGGGGCCAGCCGCCGCTGACCACCACCCACCACAGCCACCACGCTGAGCCCGACGACGACCACCGTCGCGAGGACGATGGCGATCGGCGACAGCTGCGGAGGCTCGAACATGCCGAGCCCACCCCAGAACCGAGAGATCATCGTCCGGACGAAGTACCAGAACCACGTGAAGAACGAATCGGGCAGCAGCAGCGGTTCCCGCCGCGGCGGATTCGTCGCCCATCCGTTCGGCTGGACGGCGTCGTACAACACGTAGTTGCGCACCCACCACCAGCCACCGACGGCGAGCCCCAGCCCGACCGCCAACGCCCCGGGAACCCACGGCAACGACCGCACCAGCCCCCAGCACGATCCCAGCCTCGACCGCTCCCGCCCAGTCCGGACGCCACCACCGCCCGGTCCGTCCGAGGCGACCTGGACATCCGACCCGGGCCGGACGTCCGAGGTACCGCCGGCACGGCGCACCCGCCACCAGCCGACGAGATAGGCGGCCACGATGATCACCGGTGTGGTCAGTGCGAAGGCCTTCGACAGCAACGCGAGCCCGAACCACAGCCCGGCCCAGACGGCGGTGCGCCGACGCAGGTCACCGCGCATCACACCGGCCAGGACGACGGTGAGCGCGCCGGTGGTCAGCATGAGGATGCCGTCGTTGTTGAACGTGGCGCCCACCCGGGTGAAGCCGGGGATCGCCAGGGGCAGCGCCGCGGCCGCCAGCGCGGCGGGTTCACCGAGACCGAACCGACGGGCGGCGAGAAAACCCAGCACCGGCAGCGGCCCGACGACCAGGATGTTCAGCAGGCGCAGCACGAACACCTGCTGGTCGTACGACCAACCGTCCGACCCGGGCAGGGCGTCGAGCAGAAGCGCGCCGGCAGCATAGATCATCGGCGGGTGCTGGACCATCTGGTTGGACAGTCGTCCGTCGTCGACCGGGATGGGACCACCGAGTTCGTCGAAGGACCGGCGTTCACCGCGCGGGGTGGGGTCGATCTCGGCGAACGGCTCGGCGCCCCGACGTTTGCCGCCGGACTGGAACATGTCCGCGTAGCGGCCTCGGTCGAAGTCGTCGGATGTCGCCGCGACCCCGCTCGCGATCATCTTCCGGCCGGGCGCCGGCCAGCCGTCACCGTGCTGCAGCCCGTAGACCATGTCGACGTGCTGCGCCTCGTCGTAGCCCGCCCACGTCGGGTAGACGAAGGCGTAGCTGAGCAGCATCGCCAGATGAGCGGCGGTGATGAGCAGGAGAAGCAGGGGGCCGCGCCGCACCCGCCGCCTCGTCGGTTTCGGGGCATCCATGGTTGACGTCAGGGTAGACGACCCACCTGGGCGCCCCGCCGGGACGGCTCGTGGCATCGCCCGGTCGGGGGATGGCCCGGTCGGGTAGGTGGCCGTTCCCCGCCCCCACCGATGGGCCACGACCATCGGGTCTGATTGGCCGTTCCAGCCCCGTTCCCGGCCGCGAGACGCCCTCGGCGGACGTCCGAATCGCCGGATCTGTGCTGAAGTGAAATCACGACGCAGGCCGCAGACGCGATCACCAGGCTGCCGCTCAGAGCCGCCCGACCAAGGAGCGCCAGCGACCCGTGACACCCCATTCCCGGCCGGCGCCACCGCCGTCAGCGCCGGAACCGGCCCGCCGCCGGGGGTCGGACGAGGATCCGCCGGCGGCCTGGCCGCTGCCCACCCGTTCGCGCGGCCATTGGCGGGACCGCCCGACGATTCTCGTCCTGCGGCCGCACGAGAACGCTGACCTTGACGCGCCCCAGACCGCCGCGCCCACCCAGGCGCTCGGCATCGCCGTGCCGTCCTCAGGCGTTGGGCCGTCCTCAGGTGCCGGGCCGTCGCCGGACACCATGCTGTTGTCGGGCACCGTGCCGTCGTCGGGCAGCACCACCCAGACCCATGCACTGGGTCATGCGCAGACCGCGTCGCCCACCCAGGGACTGGGTCGGCATCGGGCGCAGCGAACGCCGCCGCCGCTGTACCACCCGTCCGCACCGGCCCGCCGGGCACACGTGACGTGGCACCAGCCGACGGACCACTTCCCCGCGATCGAGTCCCCACCGATCCCGCCGGTGCCACCACCTCCCTCGGTGCCACCACCTCCCTCGGTGCCACCGCCACGCTCGACTCGTTCGGCCCGCTCGGCTCCGCCGCTGCCGTCGGTCCTGCCGCCCGGACCGGTGCCGCCACTTCCGTCGGTGCCGCCACTTCCGTCGGTGCCACCGCCTCCGTCGGTACCACCGCCACGCTCGGTGCCGTCGGGTCGTTCGGTGCCGTCAGGCCGTTCGGTGCCGTCGGGCCGTTCGGTGTCGTCGGGCCGGGAGGCCTGGTCAGTGCCGCCGCCACGGTCGGGCCGGCCGGTTCCGGTCGGATCCTCGGCGCGCTCCGCTCCCGCTGGACGGTCCGTTCCCGTGGGGCGGTCGGCTTCCGCTGGACGGTCGACCGCCGCGGTCACCGCCCGGACGCCGGTCCACGCGCCGCAGACCCGGATGCCCGATGCGCGGCCGGGCTCCCGCACGGCCCCCACCCACGCCCTGAGGTCGCCCGTCCGGGGCCGGGACACGACCGGATGGGAGACTGCCCGCCGGTCACGCCGTCCGCTTCCGCCCCACCTGGACCCCCGCCGGCCTCGACGCTATCGACCGTTCTCGCAGCGGCTCCTGCTCGCGGCCTGCGCGACGCTGTCCACCCTCGTGCTCGCGGTCACCTCGCTCGGCTGGGTGGCCTACCGGCACTTCGACAGTGCCGTCACCCGCGAGGACTGGAAGATCGCCGGGACGCGGCCGGTCGCGGCGGCGGGCGCGGAGAACATCCTGCTGCTCGGTGACGACAGTCGGGACGGCACCGACGGCGAGTACGGCACGGTGGACGGCGTCCGATCGGACACGACGATCATCGCCCACCTGGGCCCGGACGGTTCGGCGACACTGCTGTCGTTCCCCCGCGACATGCTGGTCCCGGTGCTGCCGAAGGCCAAGGCCAACGCCCGCGACGGGCACGCCAAGCTCACCGAGGTGCTCCAGCTCGCCGGTGTGCCGGGGCTCGTCACCACGCTGGAGTCACTCACCAACCTCAAGATCGATCACACCATCTCGATCAACCTCGCGGGCTTCCGGGCCATGACGGACGCCGTCGGTGGTGTCACCGTCTGCGTGACACCGTTGCCGGACGGCTCCACCCGCAACCTGCACGACGCGATGTCCGGCTGGAGCGGCCGCCTCGGCGAGAACCGGTTGGACGGACGGGGCGCCCTCGCCTTCGTCCGGACCCGCTACGCACTCGGTGACGAACGGCTGCGCATCCTGCGTCAGCAGCAGTTCCTGGACCGGCTGCTGACCGCCGCCACCAGCGCGGGCGTCCTGACCAACCCGGCCAAGATCTCCGCGCTGCTCGGGGCGGTCGGTGGGGCGCTGCGGGTCGACTCGGGCCTTGACCAGGCCGCGCTGCTCAGCCTGGCCCGCCGCGCCAGCGAGGCCGGCAGCGGCGGGATGCGATTCCTCACCGTCCCGACCCACATCGCGCTGCCCGCGGACGGCGCCGTCGACGACCATGGCACCGTCCCCCCGCACGGCGCGGTGCTCATCGCCGACCAGGCCGGACTGAACCGCATGCTCACACCACTGCTACCGGACGGGGTGTCGCCCCCGAACACGTCATCCACCGGCGGCACCACCACCGCTGGCTCCGGGGGCTCGGCCACCACGCCGGTCGGGTCGCCGTCCTCGGTGAGCATCGCGGCCGTTCGTAACGCCACCAGCCGCACCGGACTCGCCGCCCGGACGGTCGACGGTCTGCGCGCCCTCGGATTCACTGGTCCGATGACGACCTCGACGACGACCGGTCAGGCCCAGACCGAGATCTACTATCCGCCGCGGCTTCGGGAACAGGCGAGTGTCCTCGCCAGCCGCATCCCCGGCAGCCAGCTGGTCGCCACCTCGCCACCAACCCCGCTGCCCCCCACCACCTCGGCGCCGGGCGAGTCGTCCACCTCCGGACGCAGCTCCGCCGGCACGGGCAGCTCCGCCGGCACGGATGGCATCGTCCTCGCTGTGGGCACCGACTTCAGCGGGCTGGTCAGCGCCTCGAACACCCCCACCTCGACCGTCGGCTCCACTGGCGGCGGTGGCGGTGTCACCGCGGGCGCACCGACCGATCCCGCGTCGGCGATCAGTGGCGTGAGCTCCGCCGCCGCCGGCACGCCCGCCAACACCTCCTGCACACCGTGAGCACCCCGAACGCGACGAGCGCCACGTCCTCGCGGCTGGTCCGCGCCGCGGACCTCATCCTCGCGGCACCGGCGGTGGCCGACGACGAGGCGACGTCGGCCACCGGAACCGGCCTGCCGGGGATGGGGGCGCGGGGCATCGCCGACCTGCTGGCGCGTCGCCTGGCGGCCGACCCGTCCCGTCCGCTGGTGACGTTCTACGACGACGAGACGGGCGAGCGGGTCGAGTTCTCCGCGACGACGCTCGACAACTGGGTGGCCAAGACCGCGAACATGCTGGTGGACACGCTCGGTCTCGGCCCCGGCGACCGGGTGGGGATGGACCTGCCTCCGCACTGGCTGGCGCTGGTGATCGCGCTCGCCACCTGGTCCGCCGGCGGCGACCTCGTCGTCGCCCAGCAGCCCACGGACCAGCAGCCCACGGACCAACCGGGCGCGAGCTCGAAGGTCGCGGCGCTGGCACCGACGACTCCACTGCACGTGTTGTTCGTCGCGCAGGACCGCCTCGACGCGGCCGTGGATCTGGACGTCGACGAGACGGTCGCGCTGTCGCTGCGTCCGCTGGGTGGCCGGATGACCCGGTCCATCCCCGGTGTGCTCGACTACGCCGTCGAGGTGCCCTCGCACGGTGACCGCTTCGGGGCGCCGCCGCCTCCCTCGGTGCAGGCCGACCTCGTCCGGCGCGCGCTGCGCACGGCGGTGGGGTGGCGGCTTGGGGCGTCCGACCGGCTGTTGGTCACCGCCACACCGAGCAGCACGACGGGGCTGCTCGGCGGACTGCTCGCGCCGCTTTCGGCGGGGGCGTCCGTGGTGCTGTGCCGCCGCCTCGATCCGGACCTGCTGACCCGCCGGATCGAGGCAGAGCGCGTGACCGCGATCGTCACCGACACCCCGACTGTGGACGGGCCCGCCGTGGACGCGCGATCGGGATGGCCGGGGGAAGCCGCGGCCGGTGTCCGAGTGCTGCGGTTGCCCGCCTCCGCCTGAGACCGTCCACCTGAGGCGACCGTGACCCGCCGAGCGACGGTCTGCCGGACGACGGTCTGGGCCGCCCTGGTCTGGGCCGCCCTGGTCTGGGCCGCCCTGGTCTGGGCCGCCCTGGTCTGGGCCGCCCTGGTCTGAGGGTGCGACCCGGCCGGGTGAGGTGGATAACCCGGCCGGGGTGAGGCCCGATCGTGGGCTCGTGGCGGCCGACCTCCGAGGGTAGCGACTACTGTCAGGAAGCGATTGGTCGCTCAGGTCGCTCAGGTCGCTCAGGTCGCAGTGGGGAGGTGTCGAGCGTGCGCGCACAGCCGCGTCCGACGATCAGTGTCATCGGCACCGGCTACCTGGGGGCGACCCACGCGGTGTGCATGGCCGAGCTCGGGTTCGAGGTGCTGGGTGTCGACATCGACGCGAACCGGATTCGTCAGCTGTCCGCCGGCGACACCCCGTTCTACGAGCCGGGACTCGCCGCCCTGCTGCGCAGCAACCTCGAGGCGGGCCGGCTCTCCTTCACCTGCTCGATCGCCGCGGCCGTCGACCATGCCGACGTGCACTTCGTCTGTGTCGGGACACCGCAACGTCCCGACTCGCAGGCCGCCGACCTGCGTCACGTCGACGCCGTCATCAGCGGGCTGATCGCCGCGGGACTCGGGCCGCGATCCCTGGTGGTGGGCAAGTCGACGGTGCCGGTGGGGACGACTGCGAGGCTCGCCGCCCGGATCGCCGCGGCCGCACCGGGGGCCGAACTCGCCTGGAACCCCGAGTTCCTTCGCGAGGGCTTCGCCGTCGAGGACACCCTGCACCCCGACCGGCTGGTCTTCGGGGTCACCTCCGGCGGCCGGGCCGAAGCCGTGCTGCGCGCGCTGTACAGCCGGATGATCGACGCATCGACGCCCGTCATCGTCACCGACTACGCCACCGCCGAGCTGGTGAAGGTCGCCGCGAACGCCTTCCTCGCCACGAAGATCTCCTTCATCAACGCGATGTCCGAGGTGTGCGACGCCACCGGCGGGGATGTCGTGGAGCTCGCGGACGCCCTGGCCCACGATGATCGGATCGGGCCGCTGTTCCTGCGGGCCGGCATCGGCTACGGGGGCGGCTGCCTGCCCAAGGACGTCCGGGCGTTTCAGGCCCGCGCTCGGGAACTCGGCGTTGGTCCGGCGCTGTCCTTCCTGGGCGAGGTGGACGCGGTGAACATGCGCGCTCGGGCCCGGGCGGTGCGGCTGGCGCACGAGCTACTGGGCGGAGATCCGATGAACCGGGCCGTCGCCGTGCTCGGCGCCGCCTTCAAGCCGAACTCCGACGACATCCGTGACTCACCGGCGCTGGACGTCGCCACCGCCCTGCGCCGGGACGGCGCGCATGTCGCCGTCTACGATCCGGCGGCCGCGGCGAACGCTCGGGACCGTCATCCCAACCTGCACATCGCCGACTCGGTGATCGGCGCGGTGGCCGGCGCCGAGATCGTCCTGGTCCTCACCGAATGGTCGGAGTTCCGCACGCTCGATCCCGCCGCACTGCGCCGCCATGTCGCCCGGCCGGTCGTCATCGATGGACGTGGCGTCCTGGACCCCGACGCCTGGCGCGGCGCCGGTTGGACCTACCGGGCTCTCGGTCGGCCACCGCGCCCGGCCACCGTCCGCCACCACGCTCCGCGGCACCTCGCGGAACGCCCCCTGCCGGAGCGGCCCACGTCAGAGCGGCCCACGTCAGAGCGGCACCTCCACCAGGGCGCCGGTCTCCACGTCGTAGACAAAGCCGCGCACTGACGTCGTGGCCTGCAGAAAGGGAGACGAACGCAGAATGCGCAGGGAGAGCCGGACATCATCGGCGACGTCCGTGAAGGCCTGCACCGACCATTCGGGGCGGACCCCGGTGTCCCGCTCCAACTGATCACGGAAACCCTCGTCGGTGATCTTCTCCATGCCGCACCCGGTGTGGTGCAGCAGGATGATCTCCTTCGTGCCGAGGGCGTTCTGACTGATCGCGAGGGAGCGGACGACATCGGTGGTGACAACGCCGCCGGCGTTGCGCAGGATGTGCGCGTCGCCCTCCCCGAGGCCGAGTAGTGCCTCGACGTTGAGCCGCGCATCCATGCAGGCCACGACGGCCACTCTGAGTTCCGGCGGCGCCGGCAGCGCGCCCCGCAGGCCGGCCTCCTGGCGGCGCGCCGGGTTACCCGCGGCGTAGGTCAGCAGCACTTCCGTCGCCGTCGCCGCACCGGTCACGTCACCTGCCGGGCGACGCCCGCCCACGCCCGGCACCGTCGCCGCCGCCGGCACCCTCACCGCCGCCGTCACTGTTGCCGTTGCCGTTGCCGTATCCGTGCCGTTCATGGTGTCCATCCCTCCCGATCGATGGGGCGGTGCCCCGCAATGTCAGGATGCCGCCCCGCCGCCCGAACCGGCCATCGTTCCCCACATTCGCCAGCGTCACGACCGCCACGTTGCCTGGCATTGCGAGTCGGATGCATCACTCACCGTAGAGTAGGGAACACCACTACGGTGGATCGAGCACACAGAGTCGAGCATTTGATCACCCTTGGCGACAGGAGGCTCGGACGGGCAGCGGTCCCGACGTCCGCGGGGACGCTCGAGGGAGGGGGTGGCGAAGCGACGGGTTCCGGCCAGCCGGTACTCTCCTCGGGTGGTAAGAATCGATCGAGGTCGCCTGTGGTGAAGCACCGACAGGGACGGTCGCCGCTGCAGCTACTCATCCACGAGCTGGGCAAGTTCGGGCTCGTCGGTGGCGTCTGCTACGCCATCGACTTCCTGGTTTCGAACCTGTGTCACACGCTTCTGGGAATGGGTCCGCTCAGCGCGAAGACGATCTCCACCGTCATCGCCGCGACCTTTTCCTATATCGGAAACCGGCAGTGGTCCTTCAACCACCGCGCCCGGACCGGTCTGCGCCGCGAGTACACGCTGTTCTTCATACTGAACGTGGTCGGCCTCGTGATCGCGCTCGGATGCCTCGGGTTCGCCCGGTACGTGCTCGATCTGCGCGGAGTGCTCGCCTTCAACCTGTTCGGCAACGTGCTCGGCACGGGGCTCGGCACGGTGTTCCGCTTCTGGGCCTACAAGAAGTGGGTCTTCCTGCACCCGGACGACCCCAAGGCCGCACCGCGCGCCGACCTGCCCACCGAACTGCCCGCCCGGGTGCCAGAGCACGCCGGCCGGATCTGACCCGCGCACTGACCTGCGACGACCGGGCGCCCACTGGGCCGCCCGGTCGTCGTCGTCTCACCGGAGGGGCCGGGCCCGCAGCCGGTCGGCCTCCTGTCTGTCGAGAAGGCGACCGGGTGTCCCGTTCGACGGGAAAGCCCCTACCATCAGTACCAAGCCCGGTCTGAGAGGTTGGTCGCCTTCGGCGGATCCCGCCGGGCACCGACGCGACGGAGTGGCCGTCCGATCAAGGATGCCGTTCCCTCCGGCGCGACGACAGCGCGCGGCGAGACGCCTGCGCGCGGCACCGGCGGCACAGGAGGAACGCATCATGCAGTCACCGGGCTCCAGCACTCCGGACCCGGACGCCGAGACCCGACGGGTCGACGGCGCGCCCGGCTACTCGGGAGGCGTCGACCCGTACGACGAGCAGACCCGGATCGCGGGCGACGAACGCGGCGGCTGGCCGGCCGGTCGGTCCCCGAACAACCCGTCCGGCGGCGGATACTCGCAGGGCTCGTCGGGCTACGGCAACTCGGCCGGCTACGGCAACTCTGCCGGCTACGGCAGCTCGGCGGGCTACGGCGGCCCGGCCCAGGCGGGCGACCAGGAGCCACAGACCCAGATCCTGCCGGACGGCTACGCCACGAACGCACACTCGGCACCCGGCCAGCCCGGCGGCAGCGGCTCCTACCCGCCCCCCGGGAACAGCGGCGGCACGTCCGGTGGCTACGGCCAGGACCAGCGCGGCGGGCAGAGCGAGGCCTACGGTGCGCCGGCGGCCGGCTATCCGCAGGGCGGCTACCAGCAGGGTTCGGGTGACAGCGGCCAAGGCTACGACCAGCCGGGCTACGGCCAGCAGAGCTACGGACAGCAGAGCTACGGACAGCCGGGTTATGGCCAGCCAGGCCAGGAGCAGCCGAGCTACGGACAGCCGGGCTACGGCCAGCAGAATTACGACCAGCAGGGTTACGGCCAGCCCGGCTACGGCCAGCAGCCGGGCTACCCGACTGGCGGGCAGTATCAGCAGCCCCACGACCAGCAGGCATACAACCAGCAGGGTTACGGGCAGCAGGGTTACGGGCAGCAGGGTTACGGGCAGCCCGATGCCTACGGCAACTACGGCGGCTACCCGCCCGTCGGCAGTGGCGGCTCCCCCCAGGGCAACGGCTCGGGGCGACGGCGGGCCCTGATCATCGGTGCGGCCGTGGCCGCGTTGCTCCTGCTCATCATCGTGCCCGTGATCGTGCTCACCGGCGGCTCGGATGACGACAAGCCGTCGGCCAGCGCCTCGGCACCGCCGGTCGTGTCCTCCTCGGCCTCGGCCACCACCCCCCCGTCGCCGTCGACCACCCCGAGCTTCTCCCCGAGCCCGTCACCGAGCGCGTCCAGTGGGTTCAGCCCGGCGGAGAGCACACTGCTGGCCAAGCTCAAGAGCTCCGCGATGACCGACTGCCAGCCGAACAGCACCGCCGAAGGCGGTCACATCCTGGCCGCGCTGGTCTGCCACTCCGACGACGGCAAGGACGTCGCCGCGTTCTCCTATGCCACCCGCAGCGATCTCGACGCGGATGTCGATGTGCGCAAAGCGCAGGTGACGTCCACCAACGGCAGTTGCAAGAACGGCGAGAACGAAGTGTTCACCTGGAACTTCCACGAGGGTCAGACGGAAGGCACCGCCATCTGCAGCACCCAAAACGGCGCTCCGGCCATCTACTGGTCATACAACACCAAGCTGGTCGCGTTCACCGCGACCGGAAGTGACGGCGCCGGGCTCTACGAGTGGTGGAGCGGCTTCGACCCGGTACCGCAAAGCTGAACCGAAAAGATCCACATCCAGACGGGATCTCGACCGGCCGGGATAGGGCTGCATTTGTTTGCCAGTAGCCCTATACCGGCTGTATCCGCACGGTAGTGCGCCTACGCTGGTGACCGGATACATCACCACACTCGGGAGGAACCGTGCCGAGTCCCGGCAGCGGCGACGACGAAGCGCCACGCTCCGCCGAACAGCCGCCACCCCAGCCGTTCATCGGCGACGGGCTGCCGGGTCCAGACGCGGATTTCGACGACTCCGAGCGCACCATCCTGCAGCCCCCCGGGCAGCGTCCGTTGGTGCCAGGACCTGGCTTTGGGTCCGGGCCCCGGGTGGGCTCGCCCTACGAGCCGCCGCGCCCACCCGGCCCGCCGGCATCCGCCGCACCGCCGTGGCTGGGCGGCCCGCCCGGGCCGTATGGGCAGCCCGCCGGGCCGCCATCTGGCTTTCAGGGTGGGCCGCCGCCTGGGCCGCATGGCGGGCCGTTTCGTCCCGGCGGGCCATCCGCGCCGTCGGCGCCGCCGCTTCCGCCGGATTGGCAGTCGCCGTATCTGGCCGGCGGACCGCCGTCCGGGCCGCAGCCACCCATGGCACCGATGGTGCCCATGGTGCCGCCGGGTTCGATGCCGCCTCGGCCGCCGATGCCACCCGGTCCGCCTGGACAGTTCACGTCCCCGGGGTCTCCGGGACGGCCGGGGCCGCCCGGTCCCCCCGGGCCTTCCGGTCCCCCCGGCTCCTTTGGTCCACCACCTCCGCCGACCGGGTCTCGAGGCATGTCCGTCCCGCCAGGGCAGTCGGGACCGGCGGGTGGTTCCGGCTCGTTGGCGGGTCCGCCGGGACCGCTCTACTTCGCGCCGCCCGGCCAACCGCCGCGTGCCGCGGGCCCCTCGCCCGTCCCGCCGCCTGGCAATGCGTTGTCACCAGCAGGATCGCCGCCAGCTGGATCGGCGCCCGTTGGCGGCTCCGCCCACGGCGGCGCTGCCAGAGCAGACAACGATGATCTCACCTACCGGCTGACTCCACCGCCGGTCACGCTCGCGTCCGCGCCACCGCTGTCCCCGCCTGGCCCCGTACCAGCACCGGCAGGGGGTCGACCCGCACCGGGAGCACCGATTCGGCCCATCGGACCCACCGGACCTGGCCTGTATGGCGGTCCTGGGGGTCGGCCTGGGTCTCTGCCCGGTCTTGCCGCGCTGACAGGACCTGCGAACCCCACGGATGAGCAGGACGACGAGCGGGAGGTGACATCGGGTTTCACCAGTCTTCCGCTGCCGGTGGTACCCGACGCCGCGGCCCCGGGCTCGTTCGCACACCCGGTCACCCATCCGGTCGCGCGTCCGGCGCCGCCCGACCTCGGCTTCGACGCGGACCCCGAAGAAGAGGATCTGCTGCCCGGGCTTCTCCCCGGGCTACCAGCTCCCCCGGCGCCGCTGCCCACACCCGGCGGACCGTACGGGTCTCCGGGGGCCACCGCCAATGGTCTGCCGCCGGGGTCGGGCGGGCCTGACCGGAACAACCGACACAAGATCCTCGTCGACCGGCGGCTGCTGTTCGCCGGTGTCGGCGCGCTGGTCGCGCTCGTCGTCCTGTTCGGCGCCCTCGCCCTCGCCGCTGGGGAGTCCGACTCGAGCATCGACGCGGCACCGGCCATCGCGACGGCGAGCCCGGTCGGAGGCCCCGTCGGCGATGCTCGTGAGGCGCTTCGGGCCATGCTCAACCCAGCCGTGATGTCCGGCTGCACCACACCGACCCGCAGCGACAGCGCCTACGCCGACGCCACACTCACCTGCAAGGCTCCCGGTAACCGTCAGGTCGCCGCGTTCCACTTCGCCAACCGGTCGGCGCTCGACCGGCAGATCGGTGCCCGCGAGGCGTTCTACTCGGACGAAGGGTCCTGCGACGACGGGCAGCAGAGCTCGGAACGGTGGACCTCTCCCACCGACAAGCCCGGCGGCACCCGGCTCTGCTACTTCTTCGCCAATCACTTCTACGAGTTCTGGAGCTCCGACACCCAACTGGTCGCGTTCTCGGTCGATGATCCGGACCCCGCCCGGCTCAACTCCTGGTGGCACTCGTTCGATCCGTTGCGCCACTAGATGCGTGCCGGCGAGGACCCGGGCCCCTCACAACCCGGGCCCGGTGCGAATCAGGATGGTCGACCCGGTCCTCCGCGGCGCAGGATGCTCATCGCCATGGGGGTCGTCCTCGTCCTCGTCCTCGCGGCCGTCGGCATCGTCGTGGCTGTCACAGCCGGTGGCGGTTCGGACGGCGACCGAGATGACTCGACCACCGCACCCCCCTCGGTGACAGGTACCGCGGGGGGTGCCGGTGCGACGTCCACGCCGAGCCTGGAGCCGGCCGACGCCGACCTGGTCGCGGCGCTGCTCCCCTTCACCGTCACCGACTGCCGCTCGGCGTCGCGGGACGGGGACGGGGTGGTGGCGGCGGTGAGCTGCGCACCGGGCGGCTCCACCGCGGCGAGCGCACCCGAGCAGCTGTCCGTCATCAGCTACGGGACCGCCGAAGCTCTCCAGGCCGACCTGCGCGAACGCTCGGTCGGACTGACCGGCTCCGATCCCGGTACCACCTGCGCCCACGGCCGCAGCGGGGTGGAACGCTGGGCACGGACCGCCCACCGCCGCGGCAGCTTCGTCTGCCGGGTCACCCCTGGCCGTTTCGCGGTCTACTGGACGGTGGACGACTCCCGGCTCGGCTTCACCGCCGAGCTACCCGACGCCGACCAGTTCCTCGCCTGGTGGCGCGTCTACGACCCGATCTGATCCGCACGCTCCGCGGCGCGCCGCCCGCCGCTGGCGCCGATCCGCCGCCGCTCGCTGGCCGCCGATCACTGGCCGGGATTCCATCCGCCCCGCCGAGGATCACCTGAGCCGCGCCCCTGATAGGGCGCGGCGAGCTCGGCCAGCATCTCCTGCATGCGTTCGACATGCGGCATGCAGGACAGCGTGATCCGGCCCCGCTGGCCAGCCGTCTCGACGACGAGTCGCCCTGAGCCCACCCACTGCTCGAACAGGCTCTGCTGGACGGTCGTGCCGACGAGCCAGGAAACCGGAACATCGCGGCCGGCCCGGGTCAGCAGACCCTCGCGCACCACAAGGCGCTGGCTGGTGATGACGTAGTGCGTGGTCAGCTGCCGTAGCCAGGGCAGCGCACCCCGATAGCCGATGAGGCCCAACGCCACGATCAGCACCAGGTACTGGATTGGTTTCTGGAGAAAGCCACCGGGCGCGAAGAAGACACCGAGCACCGCGAAAAGCAGGGCCGCCACCGTCCACAGTGCCGGACCGACCAGACTGACCCAGTGCGGATGGAGGTGGACGACCACCTCTTCGTCCGGGGCGAGGATATCGTCGGGAAACGCCACGCCGACGATCGTCGCACCTTCCTTCATCGGACCACACGTGACCCTCCCGCGCGTTGCCCACCGGGCTCACCAAACGAGATCGCCGAACCTCGCGGGCCTGCTTCCTGGCCACCCGCATCCCGCCTGACCGGCCCGCGTCCCGCTTCGCCCCCACGTTGCCGGCCCGGTCAGCGCAGGTGGACGACGTCTCCCGCGCTGAAGGGGTGGCCGTCGACGACCAGTCGCCCCTCGGCGTCCACGTCCATCGCCGTGCCGAGATGAGTCCGTCCGCCAGGCAGTTCGACCCGCACCCGGCGACCGATCGTGGCACAGACGGCCAGATAGTCGGCGCGGGCCGACATCGGGTCACGCTCCCACCGGACCAGGGCGCCGGCGAGCTCGGTGAGGAGCTCGCCGAGCAGCGTGGTGCGGTCGAGCGCGCTCGTGGGGGCGCCGCACAGGCTCAGGCTCGTCGACCGTGGTGGCAGCTCGTCGGACTGCGCGTGGACGTTCAGACCGAAGCCGATCACCGCGGCGGGCGGTATCGCCGGGGCTGGCACCAGTTCCACCAGGATGCCGGCGAGCTTCGCACCGTCAACGAGCAGATCGTTGGGCCATTTCAGCGAGGCCGTGACGCCGGTCACCCGGCGCACCGCTGACACCAGCGCGGTGCCCACCACCATCGGCAACCAGCCCAGGCGCGCCGGTTCAACCATGGGACGCACGAGCAGCGACACGGTGAGCCCGGCGCCGACCCGCGACTCCCAGCTCCGATCAAGCCGACCGCGACCCGCCACCTGCCGCTCGGCGACCAGCACATGGCCACGCGGCGCGTCCACCTGCCGCCACCGGCGGCCCACCTCGGCAAGCTCCGCCTCGGTCGGACTGGTCGGGCTGGTCTCGGTGGGTGCCGTGGCGGCGGTCTGCGCGCGGGCCACCCGCACCAGGGCGGCGTTCGTGGAGTCGATCTCGGATACGACCGTAAGCCCGAAGTCGGTGCCGGCCGCGGAGAGGAAGTCCGCCAGCCGGGGCGCATCAAGCAGCGGACGGGCCGGCGTCGCGTCCGCGATGCGCTTCGGCGCCGCGCTTACCCGGGCAGCTCCCCCGTCGGACGCGCGTGGGGCGACGGGGGCATCGGGACTGATGGCATCCGAAGGCACGTGCACCGGCACAGCGTGACAGAAGCGACCGTGCCACGCCCACCCATCGGCGGCCGCGGGCCGGGTTCTGACGGTCCCCGCCGGCAAGCCACCCCCCTAGTTGTTCCAGCACCACCGACGACAGCAAAACGCGCATACTGTGACGCGCGATACGACCGGACGGCCCTGGTCAGAGCGAAGTAGCGCAATCGATGAGATCAACTCCACATGTCTCGAGCGCGTGGACGCGCAGGGGTCGTACGCTGCGGCCTATGGCTCTTCCCGTGTCCGCTGAGGATTCCGCTCCCGACCCGCGCAGCACCGCAGGGCGACTTGCTCAACTGCGGCGTGTGAACGATGAGGCTGTCCACGCTGGATCCCAGCGGGCCGTGGATGCGCAGCATGCCAAGGGCAAAATGACGGCACGAGAGCGGATCGAGGCCTTCCTTGATCCCGGCTCGTTCGTGGAGACCGACGCGTTCGCCCGCCACCGGGCACATGATTTCGGCGTCCAGGCCAACCGTCCGTACGGGGACGGTGTCGTCACCGGCTACGGCACGGTCGAGGGCCGGCAGGTCTGCGTGTTCAGCCAGGACTTCACCGTCTTCGGCGGCAGCCTGGGCGAGGTCTTCGGCGAGAAAATCGTCAAGGTCATGGACCTGGCGCTCAAGACCGGCTCCCCGGTCGTCGGCCTCAACGACTCCGGCGGTGCCCGCATCCAGGAGGGAGTCGTCTCCCTCGGTCTGTACGGCGAGATCTTCTACCGCAACGTCATGGCGTCGGGTGTCGTCCCCCAGCTCTCCCTGATCATGGGCCCATGCGCGGGCGGCGCGGTGTACTCCCCCGCGATCACCGACTTCACTCTGATGGTCGACCAGACGAGCCACATGTTCATCACCGGCCCGGACGTCATCAAGGAGGTCACCGGCGAGGACGTCGGGATGGAGGAGCTCGGCGGAGCCACCACCCACAACTCGCGCAGCGGTGTCGCCCACTTCCAGTCCGCGGACGAGGCCGAATGCCTTGAGCTGGCTCGGGCCCTGCTGTCCTACCTCCCCTCGAACAACCTCGAGGAGGCACCGGCCTACGAGCCCGTGGACGACCTGGACGCGGAGCTCGATCCGGATCTCGACACGTTCATCCCGGACTCGCCCAACACGCCGTACGACATGCACCTGATCATCGAGCGACTCACCGACGACGGTGACTTCCTCGAGGTCCACGCGCAGTTCGCACAGAACCTGATCGTCGGCTTCGGCCGGATCGACGGCCGTTCGGTCGGCGTGGTCGCCAACCAGCCGATGCAGTTCGCCGGCACCCTGGACATCGACGCGAGCGAGAAGGCCGCCCGTTTCGTCCGCACCTGCGACGCGTTCAACATTCCCGTTCTCACGCTCGTCGACGTGCCGGGCTTCCTGCCGGGTACATCCCAGGAGTGGAACGGAATCATCCGCCGCGGCGCGAAGCTGATCTACGCCTATGCGGAGGCGACGGTCCCCAAGGTCACCGTCATCACCCGCAAGGCCTACGGCGGCGCCTACGACGTCATGGGCTCCAAGCACCTGCGGGCCGACATCAACCTGGCCTGGCCGACCGCGGAGATCGCGGTCATGGGTGCCCGCGGCGCTGTCAACATCATCTACCGTCGCGAGCTGGCCAAGTCCGAGTCCTCGGACACCCGCCGTGCCGAGCTGATCGAGGACTACACCGATCACTTCGCCACTCCGTACATCGCGGCGGAACGTGGCTACCTCGACGCCGTGATCAACCCGTCGGAGACGCGCCGTGCCATCATCCGGGCGCTCCGGCTGCTGCGCACCAAGCGTGAGTCGCTGCCGCCGAAGAAGCACGGAAACATCCCGCTCTAGGGCACGGACCGAGCGTCGCGACGACGACGCGTGCACTCCAGCGCCGGCGTTTTCGCCGGTACACGTCGAGCAGGGAGAGGAACGTGGCCCAGGACCAGGACGGGCAGCCGGATCGGCCGACGCTTCGGCTCATCCGCGGAAACGCCACTCCGGAGGAGATCGCCGCGGTGGTGGCGCTGCTGGCGGCCCAGGCGACCGCCGCCGCACCGCCGCCGCCCCCCGTCCGGTCCCCGTGGGCCGATCCCACGCAGGGCCACCGCGGACCACTCCACGTTGGAGCAGGCGCGTGGCGTCTTTCCGGGCTGAGCCCGGGTGTGCGCACCCGCGCGGGATGGTGAGCGGATGCCATCACTCACGTGACATGTCCGTGGCATCACATCAGGGTTGAACGACAGCGAGCAGCGCGGACCGACTCGCCTAACATCAGGCAGGCCGGAAGAGGACGGGAGCAGCGTGCGTAAGATCCTCATTGCCAACCGAGGTGAGATCGCGGTCCGGGTGGCTCGTGCCTGCCGCGACGCCGGATACACCAGCGTCGCGGTCTACGCGGAACCGGATATCGACGCACTGCACGTGCGTGTCGCCGACGAGGCTTTCGCCCTCGGCGGGAACACTCCCGGCGACTCTTACCTGCGTATCGACAAGATTCTGGATGTCTGTAAGGCATCGGGTGCCGACGCCGTCCATCCGGGGTACGGCTTTCTTTCCGAGAACGCCGACTTCGCCGAGGCTGTGATCGCCGCCGGCCTCACCTGGATCGGCCCGCCGCCCGAGGCCATCCGACGCCTCGGCGACAAGACCGCCGCCCGTCACATCGCGCTGGAGGTCGGCGCCCCGCTGGCACCTGGCACCGCCGATCCGGTGGCGGGAGTCGGTGAGGTCATCGAGTTCGCCAACCAGTACGGCCTGCCAGTCGCGATCAAGGCGGCGTTCGGTGGTGGCGGGCGGGGTCTCAAGGTCGCCTGGACCGCGGAGGAACTGCCCGAGCTGTTCGACAGCGCCGTGCGTGAGGCGGTTGCCGCCTTCGGCCGCGGCGAGTGCTTCGTCGAGCGTTACCTCGACCAGCCACGGCATGTCGAGACCCAGGTGCTCGCGGACACCCATGGCAATGTGGTCGTCGTCGGCACCCGTGACTGCTCGCTGCAACGGCGCTACCAGAAGCTGGTCGAGGAGGCCCCGGCGCCCTTCCTCTCGGAAACGCAGCTCGCCGCGCTCTATGACGCCTCGAAGGCGATCTGCCGCAAGGCCGGCTATGTGGGGGCTGGCACGGTCGAGTTCCTGGTCGCCCGCGACGGCATGATCAGCTTCCTTGAGGTCAACACGCGCCTGCAGGTGGAGCACCCGGTGACCGAGGAGGTCTCCGGTGTCGACCTGGTTCGCGCCCAGTTCCGGATCGCCGAGGGCGAAGCCCTCGACTTCACCGATCCCGCTCCCCGCGGCCACTCGTTCGAGTTTCGGATCAACGGTGAGGACCCGGGGCGTAACTTCCTGCCCGCGCCCGGCACCGTCACCACGTTCGTCTCACCGGCCGGCCCCGGCGTGCGGCTGGACACCGGAATCGAGAGCGGCAGCGTCATCGGGGGCGCGTTCGACTCGCTGCTCGCCAAGCTCATCATCACCGGTGCCACCCGCCAGGAAGCGCTCGAGCGCGCCCGGCGCGCCCTCGACGAGATGGTCGTCGACGGCATGGCGACTGCCCTGCCGTTCCACCGCGCCGTCGTCCGGGATCAGGCTTTCGCCCCGGATGACACTGCGGAACCGTTCCGCATCCACAACCGGTGGATCGAGACGGAGTTCGACAACACCATTCCCGCGTTCACCGGCGGCACCGACGCGGACACCACCGCACCCGAACGGCAGACCGTTGTCGTCGAGGTAGGTGGCAAGCGCCTCGAAGTGGTGCTCCCGGCCGGCCTCGGCGCCGCGACGGCCGCCACGGGAACCGGCAGGGGCGCGGCACCCAAGCGACGCTCCCGCGGGGCCGCGGCCGCGAAGGTCACCGGGGACGCGCTGACGAGCCCCATGCAGGGCACCATCGTGAAGGTGGCGGTCAGCGAGGGTGACACGGTCGCGACCGGCGACCTCATCGTCGTCCTGGAGGCGATGAAGATGGAGCAGCCGATCAACGCCCACCGCGACGGAAAGATCACCGATCTCGCCGCGGCCGTCGGCTCGGTTGTCACCAGCGGGGCTGTCCTTTGTGAGATCAAGGACTAGATGCCACCTGTTCGCCGGTCGCTGTCCTCGCTCCGCCTGGCCGCTTCGTAAGCTGCGGGTATGAGCGGCAGTGAGGACAGCCCGCCGGTGGGCGGTCGGGATGGGGCTACGGCGGTGGACGGTGCTGGCACACCAGGTGCTGGCACACACCGGCCGCCACTGACCGGCCGAATCCACTACCTTCTCGGTGGCACGTTGCCGCCGACGTACCGCGCGTGGGTCTCGCATGATCTGACCGGGCCCGGGTGGCGGGTCCGGCAGGCCATCCGCCCGCCCCTTCTTCTCCTGCCCTTCGCCGTGGTCTTCGCGCTGCTTCCCGGCCAGCCGGCGGTTCGTGGCATCGCCGTCGGGCTCCTCCTGGCCGCAGGTCTGGGTCTTGGCTTCGCCACCAGCAGCTACTTCCGCAACCGGCGCCTCGAACAGCACGGCTTCCCGCCCGTCCTCCCGCCACCGGATGACCCACAGGAAGCGGGCTGAGGCCGCCCGCCGCCCGCCACTACCTCTCTGTGTAGTTGTCAGGGTGCGTGTGGTACTCGCCCCCGGTAGGGGTCGTCCACGTCATGTGACCGGGCTCGCCCTGTTCGACGAGCCACCGCTGTCTCGCCCCGTGCTCCGACGCCTGGTCGGGCCGCTGCTTGTAGCGACCCAGCATCCGATGGTGTCTGCGGCAGAGGGGCGCAAGATTGCCGTTCTCGGTGAGCCCACCGTCGAACCAGGCCACCGTGTGATCAAGATCGCTGCTGCCCGCGGGGGTGTTGCAGCCCGGCAGGACGCACTGGCTGTTGCGCGCTCGCACATGCCGCGCCAGGGCGGCGGGCGGAAACCGGCGACGCCCGAGACCGACGAGTTCTCCGGTCTCCCGCCGGGTCAGCATCTGCCGCCAGGTGCACCGCGGGTCCTGGCTCATCTCCCGAACGATCTCCGCTGGGACGGGCCCGTATCCAGGGATCTCACCTGGGCGCTCCGCCAGCCCCAGCAGCGTCTCCACCGGGACGATCACCTGCATCTCCAGGTTGACACGGCCCAGGCTTTCGCCCATCAGCAGCGCGTACGCCACATCGAGACTGCGAGCGTCGCCGGTACCAGCCTGCCGGGCCAGCCGGTCGATGCGCGCCCACACCGCCAGCATGCGCAGCGCGGGCAGGAACATCGCCAGACGGCCCATGCCGTCGGGCTCCGTGCGTGCCTCGACGCGCCGGGTACCTTCGGCCGCCTTCTGACGCCGCGCCGCCCCATCCGGATCGACCACCAGGACCCGGCGGCGCACCGCCTGCTCGAACGCCTTCAGGCTCGGCCGGCCACCCTTGGCCAACACCGGGCCGACAACCTGCGCGACGAGCGAGCCGTCGAGTGGGGCGGTCAGCCGGTCCAACGCCACGAGACGGGCCAGATCGATCCGCCTGTCCCACAGCGCCTTCACCCCGGCGGGCAGCCGCCGTACAACCCGAACCGCGAACGCCGTCTGCCTCCCACCTTCGGAAGGTGACAGCCGCGCGCGGAGCGCGACCTCCTCGCCGACGAACTCGTCGTAGCCCCACCGGCCCGGCTCGGCCCACATCCCGCCGGCGCCGGTCTGCTCGCCGCCACCCTGCGCACCACCACCGGGCTGCTCGCCGCGCCCCTGCGACGTCCCCGCATCCACCGGAGCGGGGCGCAGCTCGGTCAGGCGCGCGCGGACCAGCAGGCGCTCCGCTTCCGCCCGCGCCACCCGCCGCCCGACCTCCTCATCCCACGCGAGACAGTCCACATCCATCAGATCCGCCACCCGGCGACCGCCGACCTCCACCGATGCCAACCACGCCCGCTCCTCCTCATCCGACGCTGCTGGCGCCGCACGTGTTCCCGTCACCATCACAGCCCCCATTCAAAAGATGACGACAGCAGATACCGGACCACAGAAACCGGAAAGAGAGAGCCGGCACAAGGACCGGATTCCAGACTCGATGATCGAACGTACATTCGAATAGTAGATGCCGACCGGCCGCCTGGCAACCCCCGATCACACTTGAGGCTATGCACGCGACTCCATCTGACACTACGACCACAGCACCAGCGGCAATCCAAATCCTGGCCGTCCCACACGGCCCGACTGCAAGTTCGAGGAAATGGCGACCACACGGTCGAGGGAAATGGACTCCAACCGATGGTGGATCTCAGGGAAAATCTCGCCTATGCTGAGGAGGCCATCGGATAACCAGCATGGCGCCACGCCCAGCTCCGCCATGCTGGCTGACGATGATGTGCACCACCCGCGCTTCTTCAGGAGCCCCCACGGCCCTTCAGGACCCAGTGCGGTTCTTCAGGAGCCAGGACTACAGGCGCCCAAGCCACGCCTCAGGAAGGGTTGTCGAATCCAGCAAAGAAGTCACGTGGTCGCAGGACCCGCGCCGCTTCGGTGATCGAGCCGGAGAGCGAAGGATAGATGGAGAACGTATGGGCGATCTGGTCGACCGTGAGCCCGTTTTCAACGGCAAGAGACACGGAGAGAATGAGCTCGGATGCCCGTGGCGCCACGATGACACCGCCAAGAACACTGCCGCTTCCGGGTCGACAGAAGAGCTTGACGAAGCCGTCCTGGATACCCATCATCTTGGCGCGGGGGTTTCGCGAAAGTGGCACGGTGGTTACTTCCGCGGCGACCGCGCCGGCGTCCTTCATGACCTGGCTCATGCCCACGGTCGCGATCTCGGGCTCGGTGAAGATGTTCGAGGAGACCGTTCCGAGCCGCAGCGGGCTTACCGCCTCACCGAGTGCGTGCCACATGGCGATTCGGCCCTGCATGGCCGCGACCGAGGCCAGTGGCAGAACACCGGTGCAGTCGCCGGCGGCGTAGACACCGGGTACCGAGGTACGCGACATCCGGTCGACACCGACGTGGCCACCCGGCCCGAGCCGCACACCCACGTCAGTAAGGCCAAGATCCCGCGTTCTCGGCACGGAACCGACGGCCATGAGAGCGTGGCTACCTGCAACGGTCCGACCATCAGAAAGCTCGACGATGACTCCGTCGCCTATCCGCCGCACCGAGGAGGCCCGTGAACGATTGAGCACCTCGATTCCCCGGCGGACAAACACGTCTTCGATGACCCGGGCCGCGTCGAGGTCCTCACCCGGCAGGACCCGATCTCGGGAGGACACCAGGGTGACCTCCGCGCCCAGAGCCCGGTACGCGCTTGCGAACTCGGCGCCGGTCACCCCGGAGCCGACAACGACGAGATGCTCCGGAATTTCCTTGAGGTCGTAGAGATGACGCCAGGTAAGTATCCGCTCACCATCCGGCTGTGCGCTGGACAGGATTCGGGGTGCGGCACCCGTCGCGACAAGCACGACGTCGCCCACAAAGGTCTCACCGTTGCTCGCCTCGATCGCATGCGGGCCGACGAGGCGACCGGTGGCGTGCACGATCTCGACCTTCTCGCGTTCGAGTCGCCGCTCGATGTCCAGGGACTGCGCCTTGGCGAGTTCCCGGACCCGCTCGTAGACCTGCACGGGGTCGACTCCGACCACCTCGGGTGGAGTGAGAGCGGGCGTACCCGAATCCGAGCCGCTCGGCATCCCCCAGGCGACCGCCGGGCTCGAGGTGTCCGCAGTCACACCGGGACCGTGCGGGCGGATACCCAGACCCGGAGCAAGTGCGAGATTTGTCATGGTCTCCGAGGTCGCGATGAGCGCCTTCGAAGGAACGCAGTCCGTGAGCACACAGGCGCCACCGATGCCGTCCGAGTCAACAACTGTCACGGAGGCGCCCAGGGATGCCGCGACCAGTGCCGCCTCGTAGCCCCCTGGACCTCCACCGAGAATGACAATGCGTGTCACGAGCCCTCCGATCCCGACCAGTCCTGCTCTTATCTTCCCCCTCCTGGATGGCACTGCTCCTCCTGGTACGGACAGCTCCGTAGGATCGCAGGCGGAGTCTCCGCGGGGAGAGTGCCGTAGATCGCGAAGGTTCCAGTACCGACCAGCAACCTGTAGCCCTGGCAACGCACCGTCACTCCCGAGAGACCACAATGACCTTGTACGCGGCATACGCCGGCAACCTCGATCCGGCGCAGATGAAGAAACGGACGCCCCACTCGCCCGTTACCGGAACCGGATGGATCAACGGGTGGCGGTTGACCTTTGGCGGCGAGGACGTCGGGTGGGACGGCGCCCTCGCGACCATCGTCGAGGCGCCGGGCGCGCACGCCTACGCCCTTCTCTACGATCTTGATCGTTATGATCTGGAGCGGCTTGACATCTGGGAGGGAGCGGACACCGGGCTCTACACCCGCATCCGTGTCCGCGTGCACACCCTTGACGGCGAAGCCCTCGCCTGGACGTACGTGTTGAACTCCTACGAGGGCGGGCTCCCGTCCCTCTGGTACCTGAACATGATCGCAGACTCGGCGGAGAAGGCTGGTGCGCCTGCCGACTACGTCAGCGAGCTGCGTTCCCGGCCGACCGCGTAGCGCGGTCGCGGCGAGGGGGTACTCAGCCGGTGGCCGGCGGCCGATGGCGCCGCAGCAGCTCGAGGGCGGACCCGGCCAGCAGGCGCACCCCCACGCCGATGGCCCGCTCGTCCACGTCGAAGGCGCCCTGGTGAAGATCGTAGGTGGGTCCGCCGGGCACACGGGTACCCAGCCGGGCCAGGGCGCCCGGGACGTGGTTGAGATACCAGCCGAAGTCCTCGCCGCCGAGTGACTGCGCCACCGTGGCCGAGGCGCCGTGCCCCAGCGAGACATCGACGACCTGCTGAAAGACGTCGACGACCTGGGCGCTGTTGACCACCGGGGGCACGCCGCGGCGGTAGTCGACCACGATCTGCGCGCCATACGGGGCGACCAGCTCCTCCGCGAGCCGGGTCACCAGCTCCGGAACCGCATCCCAGGTCTCCCGGGACAGGGTGCGCAGGGTGCCGCGCAGCTGGCCGGAGCGTGGGATGGCGTTGGCGACGGTACCAGCCTGGATCTGCCCCCAGACCAGGGACAGTGCTGACCGTGGATCGACCAGGCGCCCGAGCGCGGCCGGCAGGTCTGCGGCCAGACGCACCATCGCGTAGATCAGGTCCACCGTGTTCTGCGGGCGCGAGGTGTGGCCACCTGGCCCCGCCAGGGTGATCTCGAGAGCGTCGGCGGCCGAGGTGATCGGACCGGTGCGCAGTCCGATGGTGCCCACGTCCAGAGCCGGATCGCAGTGAACGGCGATGGCCGCGGACACGGGTTTGAGCACGCCCGCGTCGATCACGTCCAGGGCACCACCGGGCATCAGCTCCTCGGCGGGTTGGAACACCAGTCTCACGGTCCCGGGCAGCGCGACGGCACGTGCGTACTCGGCGAGCGCCAGGCCCACCCCGAGGGTCACCACCGTGTGCACGTCGTGACCGCAGGCATGGGTGACGCCAGGCACCGTCGAACGGTAGGGCACATCCTTGGAGTCCGGCAGCGGCAACGCATCCATGTCAGCCCGCACCAGCACCACCGGAACCGCGGGATCGCCCTCCGCGTCGGCCCCGATGTCACACCACAGACCGGGAACGTCCGGCAGCCGCCGCGGGTCCAACCCGACCGCCTGCAGCCTGGCTTCCACCTGCCCGGTGGTGCGGCGTTCCTGTCGGCCGAGCTCCGGATGGGCGTGCAGATCCCGGCGCAGCGCGATCAGCTCGGATTCGTGGACGGCCAGCCACCTGGTGACCGCGGCGATGCCATCCGCCTGTATCTGCTGGTCGGGCACCTCCCTGCCACTCCCCAATCCTGTTACCCCCAGAGCCACTCGTCACAGACCCAGGACCACACCGGAGGCGGGTACCGGACCGGACGGCGATACCGGACCGGACGGCGGTGAGGTCACCCGGGACGCGGCCGGTCGGTCCACGATCGGATGGCCGGCCTCCATCTCCGCCAGGAGGGTATCGACGACCGGAAGGAGATCCCCGCCGGCCCGCCGGGCGACCTCGCGCTGGCGGGTGGAACTTCCTCCGATCTCGACGATCGCCAGGACGTCCGCCAGCTCCCCGGCGCAGCCGAGCCGATGCGCGACCGGAAGAAGATCCTCCACCAGGTCGATGATGTCGTCGCGGACGGATCGGACCGCGCCCTGCGCGTCGATCATGATCTGCGCGTCGAGTCCGTAACGCGCCGCGCGCCACTTGTTCTCCTGGACGAGCCAGCGCTTCGGCGCGGGCAGTCGGTAGCCGCGGTCGATCTGGGTGTTCATCCGGTCCACGAGGCACTGGGCGAGGGCTGCGACCGCCCCGACCTCCATCAGGGTGGGCAGCCCGTCGCAGATGCGCAGCTCCACGGTGCCGAAGTTCGGATGTGGACGGATGTCCCACCAGATCTCACGGATCGTCTCGATGGTCCCCGAGGCGATCAGTGTTCCCATGAAGGCCTCGAACCCGGGCCAGTCGTCGAGCGGGTAGGGCAGCCCGGCGGTCGGCAGGCTCGCGAACACCTGCGACCGGGAGGAGGCGAGCCCGGTGTCGTCACCCAGCCAGTAGGGCGACGAGGCGGACAGCGCCAGAAAGTGTGGGATGTAGGCCATCAGAGCGTTCACGATGGGCATGGCCTTGTCCGGCGATCGCACGCCGACGTGCACGTGCACCCCGAAGATCAGCAGCCGCCGGGCCATCCACTGCATCTGCGAGACAAGCGTGGCGTATCGCTCGTCCTCGGTGATCCGCTGACTGGCGTAGTCGCTGATCGGATGGGTGCCGCTGCACATCAGGCCCACGCCGCGTCGTTCCGCCAGGTCGCGCAGCACCGAGATGGTGCCGGCGAGATCGGTGGTGGCCTCACCCACCGATCCGCAGACGCCGGTGATCACCTCGATCGTGGAGTCGAAGAGCTCGTGCTTGGCCTTCGCCGCCTCCCGCTCGCCGACCTTGGCGCGTAGCTCGTCGAGGATCACCGCGGCGTCGCCGCGCAGCTGCCGGCTCTGATAATCGACCAGCTGCAGCTCCCACTCGATGCCAAGACTCGAGCTCGTGGACGATGAGAAGGGGATCCGCACGCGGGCTCCTCGGATCGGGGCCGATCTCGGCCTTGGGCAGCCGTCGCCGATCCGCCACGCACGCGGATGGCAGGTGGTGACTACCCCTTCGGCCCCCCGTTATCCGCCCGACTACACCCCAGATCCAGCCGAGGCCCCACTTCCAGCCGAAGCAGCGGATCCAGCCGAGGCGGTGGGTCGATCCGATGCCCCGGCCCCGGCCACGACCCGAACCCCGAGCTCACGCAGCTGACGGTCGGCGACCGGCGTCGGCGCGCCGGTCAGGGGGTCCAGACCCGACTGGGTCTTCGGGAAGGCGATCACCTCGCGGATGTTCTCCTCCCCCGCGAGGATCGCGACCAGCCGGTCGATGCCGACGGCGAAGCCGCCGTGCGGCGGGGCGCCGTATCCGAACGGGGTGAGGAAGAAGCCGAAGCGGGCGTTGGCCTCCTCGGGGGTGATGCCCAGCAGGCCGAAGATGCGCTGCTGCAGCTCGCTCTCGTGGATCCGGATCGAACCGGAACCGAGTTCCCACCCGTTGAGCACCAGGTCATAGGCCCGGCTACGCACCGAGAGCGGGTCGGATTCCATCTTGTCCAGGTCGTCGGGATGCGGTCGAGTGAAGGGGTGATGACCGGGTTTGGGCCGTCCGGTCGCCGCGTCGATCCCGACGAACAGCGGGAAGTCGACCACCCAGACGAACCGCAGCGGCCCCTGGCCGGCGGGGGGACGTCCGAGATCGTTGCGGAGCTGCCCGAGTACCTCGCAGGTGGTGGCCCATTCGTCGGCGACGAGGAGCAGCAGGTCCCCTTCGACCGCCGAGGTCGCCTCGACGATGCCGGCGGCCTCGGTGTCGGAGAGGAACTTGCGCACCGGCGACTCGAGCGCGCCCTGCGCGCCGACCCGCATCCACACCAGGCCCTTGGCACCCAACGACTTGGCCCGGTCGGTGAGGTCGTCCAGGCGCCGGCGGTTGTGGCTCGCCGAGCCGCCGGGCACCCGGATGCCCTTGATCGAGGCCGCGCCGGCGAACGCCTTGAAACCGCTGTCCGTGAAGATCGCGGTCAGTTCGACCAGTTCCAGGCCGAAACGCAGGTCCGGCTTGTCCACCCCGAACCGGTTCATCGCCTCGTGCCAGGTGATCCGCTCGATCGGCGGCACCTCACCGCCCGCGCCACCCCCGTCGCCCGCGTCACCCGCGTCGCGGCGGCCCACCACCGTACGGGCGGCGGCGAGGACCGCGGCGCTGATCACGTCCAGCACGTCGTCCTGGTCGACGAAGCTCATCTCGATGTCGAGCTGGGTGAACTCGTACTGCCGGTCGGCGCGCAGGTCCTCGTCGCGCAGACAGCGGGCGAACTGGAAGTAGCGGTCGGTGCCGCCGACCATGAGCAGCTGCTTGAACAGCTGCGGCGACTGCGGCAGCGCGTAGAAACTGCCCGGGAACTGCCGGGACGGGACGATGAACTCCCGCGCCCCCTCCGGCGTGGACGGCATGAGCAGCGGCGTCTCGACCTCGACGAAGTTCAGCGGTGCCAGCGCAGCCCGCATCGCACCCAGCACCGCCGAGCGGGTACGCAGGTTGCGCTGCATCCGCTCGCGCCGAAGGTCGAGGTAACGGTAGGTCAACCGGGTGGATTCCTCCACCGCGTCGGCCCGGTCGTCGAGCGGGAACGGCGGCGGGATGGCGGTCGAGAGGATCTCCACCGCGCAGTCACGCAGCTCGATCTCGCCGGTGGCCAGCCCCGGGTTCGACGTTCCCTCGGGCCTGATCACCACGGTCCCGGTGATCCGCAGCACGTACTCCGAGCGGACGTCGACCGAACCGTCGACGACGACCTGGACGAGCCCGGAGTGATCCCGCAGGTCGACGAAGGTCAGTGCCGCGCCGTGCTGGCGGCGGTGCGCCACCCAGCCGCAGACCGACACCGTCTCCCCGACATGATCGGCCCGCAGATCACCGCACAGGTGGGTGCGCATGGCGGTGCGCCGCCCGGCTGCCTGGGAATCCTTCGATCCCGCGGTCGGTAGCTCGCCGGTGGCCGGCTGGGTTGTAGTCATCGGTCCGTCGTTCCCATCGCTGTCCGGTTCGGCCCACCGGGCCGCGGACGTCCGCCGCCGACGGCTCGGACACCGGCACAGTGCGCGGCGCCGTCCTCCGTGGCGACATCGTCACGCCCGCCGTGGGTTCCCCGCTGACCCTATCGGCCGGCAGGCGACATCGGTCCGCCGCGCCCACCCTTCGCCGGCTTCACCGGCGCAGCGCCCGAATGAATCGGGCGACCTCCGACCGCAGCCGGACCGGAACCCGCAGCACCTGTGGTCCGCGTGGCGAGGTCAGCTCCACGGTGATGACATCCCCATGTCGAACCCCACGGGACGCCGTCACCTCCCGGCGGTCGAACACGACGTCGAACCAGTCGCCCTCGCGGGGAAACGGTGCGACGACCAGCAGCCGACGATCGGTCAGCACGATCCAGCGGGACGCGCCCACCCGACGTCCGACGAAGGTCTCCGCCCTGGCCACGAACCGACCCGCCCCCTCGGGGTCGGTCAACCGGCCACGCAGCACGACTTCGGTGAACTCGCCCGGTTCCAGCGGAATATCCGGCAGACGACGATGGGAGGGCAGCAAAGGCACGGACATCAGTCTCCCCCACCACCCCGTACAGTCGCCGCGTGCAGGACCAGCCGCAGCTCACCGACCAGCCGGACCGGGTAGTCCAGCCGGGCCACACACCACCCCCCAACGGGCCGATCCCGCCCAGCCGGACCAGCGGGACCAGCCAGCCGGATGCGGCGACCTCGGCGCTCCGGCTCGCCGAACTGACCGGTGTCGGACGGCACGAGGTGGCGATCACGATGGGTTCCGGCTGGCGTCCGGCCGCCGACATCCTGGCAGCCGCGGCCGATGAGGTCGTCGATCTGACGTTCGCGCAGCTCGGCGGCTTCCCCACCAGCACCGCCGTGCCCGGGCACCGCCCGTCGGCCCGGTCGATGCGCTTCGGTGGACGCCGGCTGCTCGTCTTCCTCGGCCGGGTGCACGCCTACGAGGGCCATCCGCTGGCCCAGGTGGTGCACGCCGTCCGCCTGTCGTGCGCGGCCGGCGCGTCGACGGTCGTGCTGACCAACGCGGCCGGGGGGCTGCACCCCGACCTGCGCATCGGCCAGCCCGTGCTGATCGCCGACCACCTGAACCTGACCGGACGGTCCCCGCTGACCGGACCGATCTTCACCGACCTGACCGACGCCTACGCGCCACGGCTGCGCGCGCTCGCCCGCGAGGCCGATCCCTGCCTGGTCGAAGGTGTCTACGCCGGCCTCCCCGGGCCGAACTACGAGACGCCGGCGGAGATCCGGATGCTGCGCACTCTCGGTGCCGACGTGGTCGGCATGTCCACCGTTCACGAGACGATCGCCGCCCGAACCGAAGGCGCCGAGGTCCTCGGCCTCTCACTGGTGACGAACCTCGCCTCCGGCCTGACCGATGTCCCGCTCGACCACCGCGAGGTCCTCGCCGCCGGTGCCGCCTCGGCCCAGCGCATCGGTCACCTGCTGGCCGACCTGATCACCCGTTTCTGACGCGTCCTGTCCGCCTCGCCGTTCCAGCGCGCCGAGGGTGCTGGCGTGATGCGAGTGTGACGTCAGATGACCCAGGCCAGATGACCCAGGTCAGGCGAGCCCACCCCGCGTGCGGGGCGGCCGCGGCCCGATGAGGTGACGTATTGCCGCCCGCTGAACTACCGTCGGCGCTCGCTGGGATGGTCCAGGCCTGGCTGGCCGCGGATCCCGATCCGGACGACCGGCGGGAACTGGCACGGCTGCGTGCCGAGGTCGGCACCGACCCGACCGCGCTCGATCGGCTGCGGGAGTGCTTTCGGACCCCGCTGCGCTTCGGCACGGCCGGTCTGCGCGGTCCCCTTCGGCCAGGCCCCGCGGGGATGAACACCGCCGTGGTCCGCCGGGCCACCGCGGGACTCGCCCGCTGGCTCCTGCCACTGCCAGTCGGCCCGCCATCGCCGACGCCGCTGGTCGTGATCGGATACGACGCGCGGCATCGCAGCGAGGCGTTCGCGCTCGACGCCGCGCGGGTGGCCGCCGGCGCGGGACTGCGGGTTCTGGTGCTGCCCGAGGCGCTGCCGACCCCGGTGCTGGCGTTCGCCGTACGGCGGCTGCGCGCCCACGCCGGCATCATGATCACGGCAAGTCACAACCCGGCCGGTGACAACGGTTACAAGGTGTTCCTCGGTGGAAGCCGAACCGTGGACGATCCGGGCTGGGGTGCCCAGCTGGTCGCTCCGGTCGACCAGGAGATCGAACGTCATATCGCCGGGACCGGCCCGGCCGCCACCCTCCGCCTGCGCGACCACTGGCAACGTCTCGATCAGGGCATCGTCACGCAGTACGTCCGCGCCGCCGCGTCCACCGTGCTCACCCTGACCGCGCACACCCCGGTTGCGCGCACCCCGACAGCGCAGGCCCGCGCGACCACCGGTCCGGCGGACCCGGCCGGTTCCCGGGCCACCGGGATCGGGGTCGGGGTCGGGGTCGGGGTCTGCGATGGTGGTCGGCCTGTCGTCGTCCACACGCCGTTGCACGGGGTGGGTGGACGGGTGCTGGCCGAGGTCTTCATGGCCGCCGGGCTCGCCGCCCCGATCGTCGTCGACGAGCAGGCCGAGCCCGACCCGGATTTTCCTACCGTCCGCTGGCCGAACCCGGAGGAGCCCGGCGCGTTGGACCTGGCGCTGGCCCTCGCCGACCGCGTCGATGCCGACCTGGTGATCGCCACCGATCCGGACGCGGACCGGTGCGCCGTGGCGGTCGATGGCCGGCTGCTGACCGGCGACGAGATCGGGCTGCTGCTGGCCGACCTGGTCCTGGCGCACCGGCCGGGACCGGTGGCGACGACCGTGGTGAGCTCGCGCGGCCTGCGCGCCCTGGCCGACGAGCGGGGCGTCCCGCACCGGGAGACCCTCACCGGGTTCAAGTGGATCATGCGGGCTGACCCGCGGCTGGTCTTCGGCTACGAGGAGGCCCTCGGCTACGCCGTCGCCCCCGAGCTCGTCCGCGACAAGGACGGCATCACCGCCGCGCTGGCCCTCGCCCTGCTCGCCACCACGGCGAAACGGCGTGGACGGACCCTGTCCGATCTGCTCGACGACCTGGCCGCCCGTCTCGGCGTCCATGTCACCGCGCAGCGCTCGGTCCGCCTCGCCGACCCGAACCGGATCGCCGCCGTGATGCGTCGGCTGCGCGCCACTCCGCCGTCCAGCCTCGCCGGCCTACCCGTGACCACCCATCGCGACCTGCTCCGCACGGAACCAGCCCCGGGCGCGGGCCCCGGCCTCGGCCCGGCCGCCGGTATCAGGACCGGACTGCCCCCGGCGGACGTGCTGGTGCTCCACCTCGGCCCCGATCGAGTGATCTTCCGCCCGAGCGGGACCGAACCGAAACTCAAGGCCTATCTCGAGGTCGTCGAGCCGGTACCGGGCGCCGCGCCGGCCGCCGTCGGCCCGGCCCGCACACGTGCACGGACCCGCCTGACCGCGCTGGCGGCCGCCGTCGACGCGTTGCTGACCGACCTCGACGACGCTCACTGACCGCTTTCAGCGGAGGGTTACGGCCGCGCTGTCCGGCAGGGGGTACCGGGGACCCGCGAGAAACGGCCCGGGGATCAGAGAAGATCCTCCAGTCGGGTGGCGACCTGGCGGTAGCGGCTGACCGGAACGAGGTGCACACCGGCGAAGGCGCCGCTGTCGCGCAGCCGTAGCACCTGGTCGCAGGCCGCTTCGACCCCGGCCGCCGGGTCTCGTTCGACCGCTTCGACAAGGTCGTCGGGGATGTCGATGTCGGGGATGGTCGCGGCGAGGCGGCGGGCCATCCCGGCGCTCGCGAGGACCATCACGCCGGCGTAGACCGGTAGTTCGACCGGATGGGCGTCGCGCCAGCGCAGCAGGGCGTCCACCGAGTAGCTGACCTGCACGAACAGGAAGTCGGCCGCTCGTTTCCAGACGGGCAGTGGACGTAGGCCGGCCGCGGCGCCGACCCGGAACGCCGGCATGTCCGCGAAGACCGGATCCTCGCTGGCCGCGCGGGCCTCGTCCATCATCGCGCGCACGGTCAGGTCGCTGGTCCGGTTCCCGGCGGTGGGTTTGTCGCCGTGGACGAACAGGAACTCCTCGACGCCGTAGGCCGCGGCGGTGAGCAGGTCGCGGCGGAAACCGAGCAGGTTACGGTCGCGGGAGTTCACGCAGGCGATGCTGCGTCCCCCCATCGTGCGCACCTCGTGGGCGACGGCGATGCTCGACACCGTCGCGCGTCCGATGTGGTTGTCGGGAATCAGGAACGCGTCGGCGACGGGACTCAGCACACCGATCTGGTGGCGAACGTGGGTCAGGTCCGGCCGGGTCGGCGGCTCTATCTCGCAGATCAGCTCGAAGCCGCCCGCCGGACGTTCGTCACCCGCCGTGGATTCCCGCATCTGGACAGGATAGAACGCCACGATCCCCTGACCACAGCCACAGCCACAGCGCGCCGGTGCGCCGCGCCGCTGTGACGCGTCGACGCCCACCGGGCCAGTGGCAGGTCCGCCGTGCGTGTCGTCGCGCGCTCAGCCGGCCGTCGCTCTCGCCGGCCGTTCAGAAGACGCCGTAGATGCGGTCGCCGGCGTCGCCGAGGCCGGGGAGGATGTAGGCGACGTCGTTGAGGCGTTCGTCGACGGCGGCCACGACGACGGTGAGGTCGGCGGCGGCTTCGGCCGGCAGGCCGGACTCCAGCGCGGCCAGGCCCTCGGGGGCGGCGACGACGCAGACAAGTGTCACTGCCCGGGCGCCGTGGTCGTGCAGCAGACGTAGGCAGTGCAGGGCCGAACCACCGGTGGCGAGCATCGGGTCGAGCAGCAGCACGGGTCGGCCGGCCAGCTCTGCGGGCACGGCCTCGAGGTAGACCGTCGACTGGTGGGTGGTCTCGTCCCGGGACAGGCCGAGGAACGCCGTGTGCGCGTCGGGCAGCAGTGCGAGGGCCGCGGGCAGCATCCCGAGGCCGGCGCGCAGCACCGGCGCGACCACCGGTTCGGCGGCCAGACGCACCCCGGCGGTGGTGGCCAGGGGGGTCGTCACCGTCACCGGCATGGTGGGCAGGGCGCGGGTCGCCTCGTAGACCAGCATGGTGGCGAGCTCGTGCAGGGCCGCTCGGAAGCGGGCGCGGCTGGTGCGCTCGTCGCGCAGGACGGCCAGCGACGAGGCGACCAGCGGATGGTCGACGACGTGCAGGTGCACGGACTGACTCCTCGGGCGAGCGAATCGGCAATGGGCTGGTCGGTCGGCAATGATGCAACGTATGACAGACGTTCCCGCCAGCCCCGATCGTCCAAGCAGGGAGTCCGGGAACTCCTCGCCCGCGGTGAGCCCGCGGCGGGCCGAGGTCGCCCGGATCATCGACCACACGCTGCTGGCGCCGGCGGCCACCGGCGAGGAGGTGCTGGCGCTGTGCGCCGAGGCGGCCAGGCTCGGTGTCGGCGCGGTCTGCGTCGCCCCGACCCATGTGTACCTGGCGGCGGCCAGCGCCCGTCGGGACGGGCAGCCGGAGCAGCCGGCCTTCGCCGTCGCCTCGGTGGTCGGGTTTCCGCACGGCAACCACCTGACGGTGATCAAGGCCGAGGAGGCCCGGCGGGCCGTGGCGGACGGCGCCACCGAGATCGACATGGTGATCGACATCGCGAACGCGATGGACGAGAACTGGCGCGCGATCGAGACCGAGATCAGCGAGGTGCGGCTGTCCGTGCCGCCGCATGTGGTGCTCAAGGTGATCCTGGAGACTGCGCTGCTGCCCGACGCGAACATCGTCTCCGCCTGCCGGGCCGCCGAGGCCGGTGGGGCGGAGTACGTCAGGACCTCGACGGGTTTCCATCCCGCGGGTGGGGCGAGCGTGCGGGCGGTGCGCTCGATGGCGGGCGCGGTCGGCGGCCGACTGGGGATCAAGGCCTCGGGCGGAATCCGGACGGCCGAGCAGGCCCGCACGATGCTCGAGGCCGGAGCGACCCGGCTGGGCCTGTCCGCCTCCGCCGACGTCCTGGCCGGCTTCCCCACCTGATTCGCCCCACGCCGACTGGCCTGGCCGCCGCACCTGCCCCGAGCCGCACGTATGGACGGACCGGACGGGCGAATGGACGGACCGGACGGGCGAATGGGCTGGACTGCCCGGACGGGCCGGGACGGGCGGTCAGTCGGTGGGGGCACGTGGCACCCAGCAGGCGGCGAGATGGTCGTCCACCAGGCCGCAGGCCTGCATGAGGGCGTACGCGGTGGTCGGGCCGATGAAGACGAACCCGGCCGCTCGCAGGGCCTTCGCCAGCGCGATCGACGCGGGCGTCTTCGCCGGGACGTCGGCGGTGGTGCGCGGGCGGGCGGCCGCGGGTGGTTGATGGGCCCACACCAGCTCGCCGAGCGGCGTGCCGAGATCGAGCACGGCCTGGGCGTTGACGATCGTCGCCTCGATCTTGCGGCGATTACGGACGATGCCGGCGTCGCCGAGGAGCCGTTCGACGTCGTCCGGCCCGTAGCCGGCGACCACCACCGGGTCGAAGTCGGCGAACGCGGCCCGGAACGCGGGCCGTTTCCGCAGGATCGTCAGCCAGGACAGACCGGACTGGAACGCCTCCAGGGTGAGCCGCTCGTACAGCCCGACCGTGTCCCGCACCGGCTGGCCCCATTCGCCGTCGTGGTACTCGATGTACTCGGGTGTGGACAGCCCCCAGGGGCAACGGGCCTGCCCGTCCGCACCGACCACCGCACCTTCGCTCACCGGGCGATCTCCTCCTGTAGGTCGGGTGCCACATACGGCGCGAAACCGGGTTTGATGACGGTGTTGATGACCTCGAGCCGCTCGTCGAACGGCAGGAACGCCGACTTCATCGCGTTGAGGGTGAGCCATCGGACGTCCGACCAGCCGTAGCCGTGTACCTGGGCGAGCGTCGCGAACTCACTCGACAGCGACACCCCGCTCATCAGCCGGTTGTCGGTGTTCACCGTGACCCGAAAATGCAGCCGGCGCAGCAGCGCGATCGGGTGATGCTCGATGCTCGGCGCCGCGCCCGTGTGCACATTGGACGACGGGCACATCTCCAGCGGCACCCGCACGTCACGGACATAGTTGGCGAGATCACCGAGAACCGCCGTGCCATCACGTTCGACGGTGATGTCGTCGACGATGCGCACGCCGTGCCCGAGCCGATCGGCGTTGCACCACTGCACCGCCTCCCAGATGGACGGCAGCCCGAACGCCTCACCGGCGTGGATCGTGAAATGCCCGTTGGCCCGTGCGATGTACTGGAACGCGTCCAGATGCCGGGTGGGTGGATAACCGGCCTCGGCGCCGGCGATGTCGAACCCGGCAACGCCGGCGTCGCGCCATCGCACCGCCAACTCCGCGATCTCCAGCGACCTCGCCTGGTGGCGCATGGCCGTGAGCAGCGCCCGAATCCGCAGCGGTGTGCCCCGCGCGCCGGCCCGGAACCCGTCGAGCACCGCCTCGACCACCGCATCCAACGACAGCCCCCGCTCGACGTGCAGCTCGGGAGCGAACCGCACCTCGGCGTACACGACCCCGTCGGCGGCGAGATCCTCGGCGCACTCCCGGGCCACGCGGCGAATCGCCGACGGCGTCTGCATCACCGCCACCGTGTGGCGAAACGGCTCGAGATACCGGACCAGCGAGCCGCTGGACGCCCCCTCACGAAACCAGCTGCCCAGTGCCGACACATCCGTCGTCGGCAGCCCCCGGTAGCCGATCTCATCCGCGAGCTCGATCACCGTGGATGGCCGCAGCCCACCATCCAGATGATCGTGCAGCAGCACCTTGGGCACTCGCCGGATCTCCTCGACCTCGAGCGCCACACCAGCCAGCCCAGTCGCACCGGCCAACCCAGCGGTTCCAGCCGACGCGGCCGCTGCCGTGGTCGTCATTGTCGCCTCCGTCTCCGGCATCTCCTCCGGCTCCGGCCCGACGGTAGGCCACCCGTCCGACAGAACCGGCCCTGCCGCGCGGACGACGCGACGGCGGTCCGGGCACCGCCGACTCAGCCGACTCAGCCGGCGCCCGCGTCCGTTGGCAGGTCCGCGGGGCCGAAGGCGTCGGGAAGCAGCTCCGCCAGCCGGCGCGCGCCCTGCGCACCGTCGATCAGGAGTTCCGGGCCGCCGTGTTCGTAAAGCACCTGTCGACACCGTCCGCACGGCGCCAGCGGCCGCCCGGAGGCGTCCACACAGACCAGTGCCGTCAGCCGGCCACCGCCCTGGGCGTGCAGTGCGGCGACCAGCCCACATTCGGCGCACAGCGTCAGACCGTAGGAGGCGTTCTCGACGTTGCAGCCGGTGACGATCCACGGCTCGCCCGCCCGAGGTCCGGTCGTGGTCGCCACGACCAGCGCCGCGGCGCCGACCCGCAGACCGGAGTAGGGGGCGTAGCCCTGCGCCGCGACCCGCACCGCGGCGACCCGCAGCCGCTCCCAGACCTCGCCGCTCACCGCAGGGCCATGCGGGAGATCTGTCGTTTCCGCCACTATGTCGTCCACACCCAGTCCCAATCCTCCCGCTCGCCGGATGGTTCCCAGTGACCATCGGCCTGCCCCAGCGCGGTGGACCGGCCACGATGTGATCCCATGGACGCGAGCCTCACTGGCGATCGGAAGGGACGAAGGGATGGCAGGCGAGTCCAGGTCTCCGGCGGTGCTGGTCGGCGGGCGCTATCAGCTGGCGGGCGTGCTCGGCCGGGGTGGTTTCGGGGTCGTGCACCGCGCCACGGACGAACTCCTGCGACGGCCGGTGGCCGTCAAGGAGGTGCGACTTCCCGTGACGGAGAACGGAACCGAGCGGGACCGGGCTCGGCAGCGGGTGCTGCGGGAGGCCCGCGCGGCGGGTCGGTTGCACCACCCGGGCGCGGTCTCCGTCCTCGACGTCATTGACGACGGCGATCTGCCCTGGATCGTCATGGAGTACGTCGAGGGGCAGTCGCTGGCCCGGATCATCAGCGACCTCGGCGCCCGGCCCATCGAACAGACCTGCCAGATCGGCATCACGCTCGCCTACGCCCTGGAGGCCGCGCACCGGCTCGGCATCGTGCACCGCGACGTCAAACCGAGCAACGTGCTCATCACGGCGGACGGACGAGCCCGCCTCACCGACTTCGGGATCGCGGTCAGTCACGGTGACGCCCGTCTGACCAACACCGGCATGGTGCTCGGGTCGCCGGCCTATCTACCGCCCGAGCGTGCCCGGGGTGGCACCGGCAACGCCGCCGGCGACCGGTGGGGCCTGGGCGCGGCGCTGTTCGCCACCGTCGAGGGATGCCCGCCGTATGGCGGTGGCGATCCGGTCGCGGTCGTGTCCGCGGTGATGCGCGGCGACCGGCGGCCCTTCCGCCTCGCCGGTCCGTTGGCGCCGCTCATCGACGATCTGATGAGCCCGCATGAGACGAGCCGCCCCCCGCTGTCCGCCGTCCGCCGTCGGCTACGTGACATTCTGCAGTCCTTCGGCGATGCCGCGGGCGGCCGCGGTGGGAGCCGGTCGGCACGTGCGCACCGTCCCGGTCCGCCCCCTGCTCCCGCGTCCGACCCGGACCCGTCGGCCTTCGGAGCCGCGCCGGCCGCAGCGGCGGCCATCACGCCCGCGCTCACCAGACCGACATCGACACCCACGCCGACCGGCGACACGACGGCGGTGGACGGGCCGCGGCCGAGCGAACCGGAAGCGACCATGCCGGGCACACGGACCGTTGCGGCGACGATCGACACAACGACCACGGTCGGTTCGACGGTCGCCGATGCCGATACCGACGCCGGTGCGGAGACGACCATCGCCCGACACGATGATGCGCACCCGGACCAGCCGGCCGAGCCGGCGGCGACCGTGCTCATCGCCCCACCGCACGGCGATCAGACCGTCGCTGTTGATCCTGCTGTCGAGGCCTCGTCCGCGGACGATCTCGACCACCCGGCGGACAATCCCGCCGAGGTCGCCCTTCCCGTCACCGTCGAAAACCCACCGGTGACGCCCGAAGCGGCTGACGATCCGGGCCCTGTCGGGCTGTCCGAGACCGACCACTCGACGACCGTCGCCACGGTCGCCACAGTCGCGACCGCTGCGACGGTGGCCACCATGGCGTTGATGGCCGGCAACACCATCCCGCGTTCCGGTGGCGGTGACGCGCACACCGAACCGCGCGATCCGCGTCCCAGCGCGACACCGGCCCCCCCGTCAGCCACCTCGACCGCACCGGCCACGCCGCCCCAGTCCGGCCTACCGATCCGAGGCGCGCTGTCACCCCGACGCGCCCCGGATTCCGCCCGTGTCCGGCCGACGCTGCCCGCGGCCGCCCGCGCCCGGATCGCCCGTCCAGTGGAACGGTTGCGCCAGGTCGACCGCACACGCGCGCTCGGCGGGATTCCGGCCCGGGCCCGCCTGATCAACCGCGACACCGACGATCGGGCGACCCCGGGCTCCCCCGCGCCGGCCGACCTGGCCGAGACCGTCACCCCAGCCCCGCCAGCACCACCAATCACGCCAGCACCGCCAGCACCGCACTCACCGCAGCCTCCGGCACAGCCGCAGCCTCCGGCCGCGGGCGGTGCGGGCACGGACACCTCAGCCGCGGCCGTCGCACCGGACCCGGTCGTCCAGAGCGCGGCCACCCGGAGCCTGCGGGCCGTGGGCGCGACGCGTGGGCCTGGGCGGATTCGCCCGCTCGTCCTGGTGTCAGTGCTAGCGGTGTTCGCGGCGGTCGCCGCGGTGGCCGTGCTGCTGTTGATCAGTCGGGACGACACCCACACCAGCAATACGCAGGGTAATCGTCCAATCGCGCAGAACACCGACAGCGGTACCCGCGCGGCGACCGTCAACGACCCGCTGGCGACCAGTTCCGTGGTTGCCATACCCCCGCCAGGCTGGGCCTCCTATACTGATCAGGCGGCCGGATGGTCGTTGGCCTACCCGGCCGGCTGGCGGTCCCAGCCGGGTCCCGGCGGGGCCGGTAACGTCGATTTCATGGACCCGGCTACCGGCTCGTTCCTCCGGGTGGGTAGCGTCAGGGAGGCAAACACCTCCGCGATCGGCGACTGGCGGCGCATCGAAGCCAGTTTCGTTCGGAGCGTGCAGGACTACCGACGCATACGGCTGACTCCCAGCGACGGTGGGGATGGCACGAACCAGGCCGACTGGGAGTTCGCGTACCGCAGGTCGGACGGGGTCATGGTGCATGTGCTCAATCGGGGCGCGATTCGCAACCGCCACGGATATGCCCTCTACTGGCATACCCCCGAAGACCTCTGGTTGCAGGATCAATCACTGATGGCAAGCCTCTTCGAGACCTTCCGGCCGGGGCCGTGATGTACACATTCGCCGGATTCACGCCTGTCAAGGCGATCGGAAACACGCAGGCCATGCTGTCTGCGGAACCCTCCGTCTGTCAGACTTGACACGATGGCCAAATCGGCAAGCGTGCCCCGGGACACCGACCGGCATGGCACGCCTCGTTACGTAGCTCAGCGCTACCGACTCGACACCCCCATCGGGCGTGGTGGAGCCGGCGTCGTCTGGCGCGGTGAGGATGAGCTCCTCCAGCGGCCGGTGGCCATCAAGGAGATCCTGGTCCCGATGGCCGGCGCGCAGAACGAGCGCGACGCGATCCGGGCCCGGGTGCTGCGGGAGGCCCGTGCGCTCGCCCGACTGCACAGCCCGGCCATCGTGTCCGTGTACGACGTGGTCGAGGAGCACGAGCGGCACTGGATCGTCATGGAGCTCGTCGACGCGGACTCGCTCGGCGACGTGATCCGCAACCACGGTCCACTCCCGTTCGACCAGGTGGCCGCGATCGGCCTCGCGCTGACCGACGCGCTCGCCGCCGCGCACTCCGCCGGCGTGCTGCACCGTGACGTCAAGCCGGGCAACGTCCTGCTCGGGCGGGACGGCCGGGTCCGACTCACCGACTTCGGCATCGCCGCCACCGAGGGTGACGTCACCCTGACCGGTACTGGCGCGCTCGTTGGTTCCCCCGCCTACATCGCCCCCGAACGCGTGCGCGGCTCGTCCGGAAGCCCGGCCAGTGACCTGTGGGGCCTCGGCGCCACGCTGTACTCCGCGGTCGAGGGTCAGCCTCCGTTCGAAGGCCCGGAGACGTACGCGGTGCTCACCGCCGTCGTCGAGGGGCGCCGCCGTGCCTTCCGGCTGGCCGGCCCGCTGCGCAACCTGCTCAGCGACCTGATGGACCGCCCCGCCGAGGAGCGTCCGGACGTCACCGAGATCCGCCGCCGGCTCATCCCGGTGGCACGTAACGCCACCCCCGTCCCGGCAGCCGTGATGCACGCCCGCTCCAAGGGCGACGAGAACGACGAGCAGCCCGGGCGGGGCAGCGCCGACGTCGGCCTGGAGAACCTGGACGACTCCCACCCGTCGGCCCCCTCTGGACGGGACGGACGCGGCGGCCGGGGCCAGTCCAAGCGTGGCACGGCCGCGGGCGGTGCCGCTGGCGTCCTCGGCGCGGGCGCGGGTTCGGACGGCCGCACCAGCGGCACCGGGCCACGCGCGGGCGGTGCCCCGTCGACCCCACCCACGGCCCCCACCACCTCGACGCCGCCCTGGGGGTCCACGCCCTACGGGCCGTCCCCGACCGGCCCGAGGGCGGACTGGTCGACCGCCGACGCTGACGCTGGCCCGGCCGACACCGAGATCACCGCCGATCCGATCCCGAACGGCCTGGACGAGACCGCGATCTCCCCGGCGACCGGTGGGCTGCGCCGCGCCCCGGCGACCCCGCCGGCCTCGGCACGCAACCGCGGCCCGGTGGAGCACGACGAGCCGACCAGGATCGGACGCCCCGGTCAGGCCACCGGTCCGGTGCGCGGCGGCTCCGACGACGAGACCCGCATCGGCACCACCCCCCTGATCGCCGCGACCGATCTCGGCATGTTCGAGGATGACGAAGCCGCCGGCCTGGTGCACCTCGACGACTCGGGTCGACGTGCCATGGTGGGTGGCGGCGGCGCGGCGGCCGGAGCCCACGGCGGCCGGAGCCGGGCGGACGAGCAGAACCACCGGCGCCGCATCGTGGCCATCGCCGCCGGCGCGGTCGCGGCGCTCGCCGTCGTGGCTGTCGCGCTCGCCCTCACGCTGACCGGCGGGGATTCACCGAACGGCAACGACGTCTCGGCCCAGCAGACGACCGGTACACCGGCCACGCTGATTCCCGACCAGGTGACCGGTCCGTCGCAGCCGGCCAACGACTCGCCGGCCGTGGTGGTGCCACCGACCTCGCGTTACAGCTACCGGCCGCGGCCGACAAGCCCTGCGCCGCGCGCGACGACCAGCCCGACCACGCCGCCGACCTCGGCCCCGGCGACCCAGCAGCCCACGCCCAGCCCGACCGTGCCGGCGACGACGACCCCGAGCAACAACGCGCCGACCACGACAGCGCCGGCCACGACCCGCCCGCCCACGTCCCCCACCGCCCCGGCGCCCACCACCCCGGTGCCCACCGCGCCACCGCCAGCCGCCTGACGCCCGACGGGGCACGGACCAGGCTTACTCCAAGGCTGTGGTTCCGGGGCTTCGCGAAGCCGAGAACTGTGGGGTCGTCGGCGGCGCAGAGATCGACGTCTCTTCGACGTCTCCGCCGAGGTGCCCCGCGACACGCAGCAGATCATGGTGGAGGGTCGCGAGCGGTCGGTTGTGGATCGGTTCGTGGTGCGCGACGCGGTTGCGGAGCCGGACGAGGCTGTCGACAGGGTTGTCTCGTATCGCCTGGTCAGGAGGTAGCGCCAGAAGCCGAACGTCAGCTCGGCGATCATTTGACCGGGCGCGATGACCTTCCCGTCGCGGCGCTCAGCCTGCGCCGGAGCTGGAGCGCGAAGGCATGCGGCGGGGTCACGGCGGGCTACCGGTCTTCTAGACTGCGCGGTGGACACCCCGGATGGCCTCTACCGCTGGACGGCCTTACGCCTGAAGCGGCAAGCCCCCGGGGTTTTTCTGCCCGTCCACTTTATGGTGATCAACGTGTCCGAACTCGCGACCCCACGGAGAGACCACAACTCGTGGCCGGTGCGAGGCTGATCGGTGCGAGGCTGATGAGGTGAGCCTGTCAAGGCGCGCCTCTGGTTCCTGATCGCGGTGGGTGTGGACATGGGGGATCTGGCCGAACTTGTGGACCATGCGCTTATGACCTAGGTACTACTCCCGCCGGGTGTGTCCAGCTCCACGCTGCGTGACGGGTCTCGGTGGGCGCATCCGCTCAGCTGGGTGCGAAGCTGGAGAGGTGACCCTTTCGAAGCGTGCGTCCTGGTTCCTGATCGCAGTCGGCGTGTGGACGTGGGCCATCTGGCCAAATTTCCTTCGCAACGTCTGGAAGGATGATCGTTCCTGGGACCACGGCCCGACCGGCTTCTTCACGGTCCATCTGGTCCTGACCGTGGTCTCCCTGGTCATCGGCTCCGCTGTCGGCTGGCTCGGCATCCGCAGTGTGCGCTCGCTCAGATCGAAGGAGCGGCTTGACTACGCAAACACGAAGCTCGTGAGCTGAAAGAGCGCCGTGGCGGTCGAACTGCTGTCACGCAGACTCTGGGTCGTGGCACCGATCAAGCCAGAGGTGAAACCGAAGAAGATGAGTACGGCGCGGGCCTTTATTCCTTCGCGCAACCCTTCGCGTATCCAGTCTGAATCTTCTTTTTCCAGATTCCGCAACGAAACAGGCTCCATCCAGTAATAAAAGCGGTCGATGCCACGAACTCGGCCGCAGTCTGCCAGCCACCTGACAGCAGCACTGACAGGAGGACAAATAGAAGCCCGACCAGAATTATTCCAAGCACCCACCGAGTGGCCGCCACAACGCGGGGCATGCGGGCCGCCACGCCCTGCGGCAAAACTTCTTCGCTTGACCCTCGAAACCCGATCGCCTCGCGAAGCGGCAGGCTGCGGAGATCTCGAAAACGGCGCCGAAGATCCCCAGGAATATTACGCAGGCCAGGCGCAACGTCACCAGACCTCTTCGCTAGACCCTTATAGAAGAGCAGAGTCTCCCTGTTTGAAAACAGCATGACGAATCCCACACCTCGGATATCATCTCGCTCCACTCTCCTTCGCCCTCTGTTTTGCCGGTCTACGGCTGGCTGTAGCGCCATCCAGCGTGGCAGTTCTGGATCTACGACGTGTCCGTCACTGTGTCTTCTTGCTCGATTATGACTACGAAAGTAGTACCACTCGCCGGCGACCGGAGTCCTGCAAGGCTTATCGGCCCGCGCCTGTTGCGTGTGCAAATATCTACACTCCGCCAGTAAGAAATGGCCGGTTAACGGTACCCCCGATCCGTGGTCACCCCGCCCGGCTGTCACCGCGCCCAGCGACCACGGATCACACGAACGGGCTGATCGCGGATGGTTTGGGATCGAACCCTGACCGCGCCGGCTCCCCTGATCCACGAAAGCCGCCTAAAAGGTGCTGCCCCGAGCGGGAGCCGCGGCCGCGATCTGGGCGCGCAGTCGACTGGCCGCCCGCGGGCCGCGCAGCACGTAGCAGGTGGCGCCACTCGCGTGGATGGCGATCGCGTCCTTGACGTCCTCCCCTGCCTGAAGGCGGGGGATTCCAGCTCCTACACACCCGTCAGATGAGGAGGTGCGCGGTGTTGGGGTTCGCGGTTCGCGGGCTCCGGCGACCCGGTGCCTCCCCGCGCGGTCACGGCCCGT